>DASSXN010000093.1:0-7484 GCA_035703785.1 Xanthobacteraceae bacterium | reverse complement strand
GTCGCCTCGCCGATAAGGCCCACTTTCACACCTGCATCAAAGTCACTAGAACAGCGTGGCAAAACGCTTAAATTCGGATTGCCACATGAACGCTCCCGTAAGCACCCATCCGACGCCGCCGTATAAGCACACGTCGCTGTTTCCGCTCGGCAAGGACGATACGCCCTACCGCAGGATCGCGGGGAACGGCGCGGACAACGGTGCGGGTTTGGGCGTGCGCGTCGAACGCGTCTTGGGCGAGAACGTGCTGGTGGTGCCGCGCGAGGCGCTGCGCGCGCTGTCGGAAGCGGCGTTCAACGACATCAATCATCTGTTGCGCCCGGCGCATCTCGCCTCGCTCAAGGCGATCGTTGAAGACCCCGAAGCCTCGAACAACGACAAGTTCGTCGCTTACGAATTTCTCAAGAACGCCAACATCTCCGCCGGCGGCGTGCTGCCGATGTGCCAGGACACCGGCACCGCGATCATCATGGGTAAGAAGGGTCGGCTCGTCTGGAGCGTCGGCGACGACGAGGCGGCGCTCGCCGAGGGCGCGCGCGATTCGTATCTCAAACGCAATCTGCGCTATTCGCAGCTCGCGCCGCTGTCGATGTTCGAGGAGAAGAACACCCGCTCCAACATGCCGGCGCAGGTCGAGCACTATGCCGAGAGCGGCGGCAGCGCCGATAGCGAGTACAAGTTCCTGTTCGTCGCCAAGGGCGGCGGCTCGGCGAACAAAGCCTTTCTGTTCCAGGCGACGCCGTCGATCCTCACCCGCGACCGCCTGCTCGCATTCTTGAAAGAAAAAGTGCTCACGCTCGGCACCGCGGCCTGCCCGCCTTATCATCTCGCCATCGTCATCGGCGGCACCTCGGCCGAGCTGACGATGAAGACGGTGAAGCTCGCCTCCTGCAAATATTACGACGCGCTGCCCGAGCGCGGCTCCGAGGACGGCCACGCCTTCCGCGATCGCGAGATGGAGCGTGAGATTCAAAAAATGACGCAGTCGCTCGGCGTCGGCGCGCAGTTCGGCGGCAAATATTTCTGCCACGATGTGCGCGTCATCCGCCTGCCGCGCCACGGCGCCTCGCTGCCGATCGGGCTCGGCGTGTCGTGCTCCGCCGACCGCCAGGCGCTCGGCAAGATCACCGAGGACGGCGTGTTCCTAGAAGAGCTCGAACACAATCCGGCGAAATATCTCCCGGACGTCGACGCCGCGGCGCTCGGCGGCGCGGTGGCCAAGATCGATCTGACCCGCCCGATGAAGGAAATCTTGGCGCAGCTCAGCAGGCATCCGATCAAGACCCGACTGTCGCTGACCGGGCCGATGATCGTGGCGCGCGATCTTGCGCATGCTAAGCTGCGCGAGCGGCTCGAACGCGGCGAGGGCCTGCCCGATTATTTCAAGAACCACCCGATCTATTACGCCGGGCCGGCGAAGACGCCGCAAGGCTATGCCTCGGGCTCGTTCGGCCCGACCACGGCGGGGCGGATGGATTCTTTCGTCGACGATTTCCAGGCCGCCGGCGGCTCCATGGTGTCGCTGGCGAAAGGCAACCGCTCGCCGGCGGTGCGCGACGCCTGCAAGAAGCACGGCGGGTTCTATCTCGCCTCGGTCGGCGGCGCGGCGGCAAATCTTGCGGAACATTGCATCAAGAAAGTCGAATGCATCGAATATCCCGAACTGGGCATGGAAGCGATCTGGCGCATCGAAGTGGTCGATTTCCCGGCCTTCATCGTCATCGACGACAAAGGCAACGACTTCTTCAAGGACTTGAACCTTGGGTGAGGCCATGAAGCCTCCTCCACTTTCGCTCCATCCGGTCGTCCAGTGGCTCGTCCACGGCGCCCGCAATGCACCGCTGTCGCACGAAGTGCTGACCGAGGTGTGTCAGCGCCTGGTCGCGGCCGGATTGCCGCTGTGGCGGGTCATGGTGTTCGTCCGCACGCTGCATCCGGAGATCGTCGGACGCCGTTTCGTCTGGCATCCGGAGACCGGCACGGAAGTCACCGATGGCAGCTTCGAGCTGCTCGAGCGCCGGTCGTTTATCGAAAGCCCGTTGATGCATGTGGCCAAAACCGGCGAATCGTTCCGCCGCCGCCTCGCCGATCCGGATTGCATCATGGATTACGGCATCCTGCACGAGCTGCGCGCCGAAGGCGTTACCGATTATTTCGTGGCGCCGCTGCACTTTTCCGACGGCGACGTGCATTTCTCGTCGTGGTCGACGCGGCAGCCGGGCGGTTTTACCGACGCCGAAATTGAAGCGATCGAGGCGATAATTCCGCCGCTAGCGCGAATTGGCGAAATCCGCGCTTGGTACCGCGTCGCCAGCAATCTTTTGACGACCTATATCGGCAAGAATGCCGGCGAGCGGGTGCTCGCCGGGCACATTCGCCGCGGCGACACCGAAGCCATCCACGCCGCGATCTGGCTGTCCGACATGCGCGGCTTCACTATGCTCGCCGACACGCTGCCGCCGCAGGAACTGGTCGATCTGCTCAACCGCTATTTCGATTGCCAGGTGCCCGCGATCGAGGAGCACGGCGGCGAAGTGCTCAAATTTATGGGCGACGGCCTGCTCGCGATTTTCCCGATCGGCGCCGAGCGCGATTTTTCGACGATCTGCGCTGCCGTGCTCGCCGCCGGCAAGGTGGCCCGCGACAACATCGCCGCACTGGATGCCGCCGAGGACGGCCCGGCGCTGCGCTTTGGCCTCGCACTTCATGTCGGCGACGTGCTGTTCGGCAATATCGGCAGCGGCAACCGGCTGGATTTCACTGCCATCGGGCCGGCGGTAAACTTGGCGGCGCGGCTTGAGAAACTTGCCGGCCGGCTCGGCCGCACCATCCTCGCTTCGGAGGATTTCGTCGATCATTGCGGCGACGACGGCCTACAACCGCTCGGCCGCTTTGCCGTCGCCGGATTTGCCGCCGAGCAAATGGTGTTCGGCCTCGCCGACGAAGGAAAGGAAACAACAGAATGAACGCACCGACTGCGGCGGCGACCACGCAGCGCACCAAGGGGCCGATCGTCTGGCTCGACATGGATCAGCAGGCGCTCGACGACGCCTACGATCAGCTCGTCTATGCGCCGAACCGCGACCAGTTGGCGAAGCGGCGCATCGCCAATAGCGCGGCGGCGCGCGCGCGCATCGGCGATCCGCTCCGCTTTGCTTATGGGCCGACGCCGATCGAGGGTCTCGACGTTTATCGCGCCGCTCCGAGCGGCGGCACGAAGGCGGTCGATAAAGCGCCAGTCGCGATCTTTGTTCACGGCGGCGCCTGGCGCACCGGCGCGGCTGCCGAGTTCACCTTCCTGGCCGAACCATTCGTGCGCGCCGGCGGCGCTTTTGTCGTGCTTGATTTCACCACGGTGGACGACGCCGGTGGCAGCCTGTTTCCGATGGTGGAGCAGGTGCGGCGCGCGATCGGCTGGGTCTATCGCAACGCCGACACATTCGGCGGCGACCGCGATCGGCTTTATTTGCTCTCGCATTCGTCGGGATCGCATCTTGCCGGCTGCGCCGTGACGCACGATTGGCCGAAGGCGGGGTTGCCGCGCGACATCCTCAAAGGCGCGACGCTCTCGAGCGGCATGTACGATCTCAAGCCGGTGCGGCTGTCCAAGCGTTCGAAATATGTGAAGTTCACCGACGCGATGGAGCAGGAGCTGTCCGCGATCCGTCATCTCGACAAGCTCGTGGCGCCGCTCAACGTCAGCTACGGCACTTACGAGACGCCGGAATTTCAACGGCAGGCCCGCGATTTCGCCGCCGCGGTCAAAGCCGCCGGCAAGCCGATCGAGCTCTTGGTCGGCGAAGCCTATAACCATTTCGAAATGCTGGAGACGCTGGCGAACCCTTACGGCCTGCTCGGCCGCGCCGCGCTGGCGCAGATGGGGTTGAGTAAGAGCTGAAGTTGAAGGGTGATTATATACCGTCACCCTGAGGTGGCCGCGAAGCGGCCCTCGAAGGGCGACGGCCGGATCGTGCCCGTGCATCCTTCGAGGCTCGCTTCGCTCGCCTATGTTGCGGGTATCCACGTCTTCAGTGTTACGCCGAGCTAAAGACGTGGATGGCCGGATCAAGTCCGGCCATGACAGGCTGGGTTAATGGCTCGGGTGATTACGCCGCTTCGGCGCCGGGATTGGCCGCCTTGCGAATCGAGCTGCGAACGAGTTCAGCGCCGCAGCGCCGGCACGCATAAACGGTGTCTTCCACTTCGGCGGATACCGCGCGGCGGCCATGGTAGGCCATCCGTCCTGCACAAATCGGGCAGGGCATCATCAGCGAGGGTAAACTCGAGGCGGGCACAGCCGCTTGATGGCGCATCCACGGTCCCAGGAAGCGAAGATGACAAGTTCGTGAATTACTGGTCGGTTTGGTTCCAGAGTCAAGGAAAATTGTGCAACGCACACCAACGCGTTGCAGCGCGGTAAGTTTCTTGGGGATAACCCTTTCGGGCCAATTGCGAATCGGTCTTGAAGGCGTTCAGGGGCGGCGCGGAATCAGGGGGCCGTCGCGGCGGCAAGCTCGCCGGCGGTGACGCAGGGCACGCCGAGGGCGGCAAAGCTTGCGCGAGTCGCGGCCACCGAGCCCTGGACGTCGATGCCGCGGCAAGCGTCTTCGATGACGACCGCCGCGAAGCCCTCGCGGACCGCGTCCTCGGCCGAATAACGGACGCAAAAGTCGAGCGCGAGGCCGGCCAGGAAGAGGCGTTTGATGCCGCGCTCGCGCAGGTAGCCGGTCAGCCCGGTCGGCGTCGTGCGATCGTTCTCGTAGAGGGCCGAATAGGAATCGATCGCCGGATCGAGACCTTTGCGGACCACGAGCCCGGCCTGGGGAATTTGCAGGCCGCTGTGGAACGCCGCGCCGGGCGTGCCTTGCACGCAATGGTCGGGCCACAGCACTTGCGGCCCGTAAGGCATCGCGATCGTGTCATAGGGCGCGTGCCCCGGATGCGCCGATGCGAACGACAAATGTCCGGCCGGATGCCAGTCCTGCGTGAGCACGACGTTGCGGAACTTCTTGCCAAGCCGGTTGACGATCGGCACGACCTCATCGCCGCGCGGTACGGCGAGCGCGCCGTCCGGACAGAAATCGTTCTGCACGTCGACGACGATGAGAACGTCGCTGTCATTGATTGCGAACGATGAGGCCAATTTTGCCTCCGATTCTTTTGGTGTCTGTGTCTTTATTCTTTTTTGCGCCGCTCTTTCGTGCAGCAGCCTTGGTAGACGCTCAGCTGCGGCGCATGCGGCTGTCAACCAGCGCGGCAAGTTCGACCAGATCGGCGCCGATCTCCACCGGATAATTGGCGTCCGGATCAAGCCGCCGCAATGGTTCCGGCAAGCGTTCGAGATCGCGCTTGGCGCGCGCGCGGATTTCGTCGAGCGACGGGGAAGCTCGCAAACGCCGGCCGTCGCGCATCACGCAGTCGAGCAGCGGTTCGCCGCCGGTGCTATTCGCTGCTGCGGACGAAGAGGCCCGCTCCAGCGCGATGCGATCGCCGGCCATGCGCCCGTCCGCATCGTAGCGCCGCCAGACCTGTTTGCGTCCGGGCCAGGTAGCTTTTTTGTCCGAGTGTTTGCGCCGCGGCGCGCCGGCATATTCCTGCAGTTTGTAGACGAAATCGATCGCCGGCACGTCGGATGAGGTGGTCAAGCTCGTGCCGATGCCAAAGCCGTCGACCGGCGCCCGCACCCGCAAAAAGTCGGCCAGCGCGTCTTCGTCGAGCCCGCCGCTGGCGAAGATCGTCACGTCTTGCAAGCCGCCGGCGTCGAGAATGGCGCGAACGCTTTTTGCCAATGCGGCAAGATTGCCGCTGTCGAGCCGCACGCCGCGAATGGCAATGCCGGAAGCTTTCAGCCGCGGCGCCAGCGCCACCACTTTGCGCGCCGCGGCTTCGGTATCGTAGGTGTCGAGCAGCAGCACGACGTTGTCAGGCCGCGCGCGGGCAAAGATCTCGAAGGCCGCCATCTCGTCGTCCTGCGCTTCGATGAAGGAATGCGCCATGGTGCCGAAGAGCGGAATGCCAAACGCCTGGCCAGCCAGGACGGTGGCTGTTCCGGCAAAGCCGGCGAGATAGCTGGCGCGGGCGGCGAGCAAGGCGGCCTCGGCGCCGTGGGCGCGCCGCATGCCGAAATCGACCAGCAATTTGCCTGGCGCCGCGAGCACGCAGCGCGCCGCCTTGGCCGCGACCAAGGATTGAAAATGCAAGATGTTGATCAGCCGCGATTCGACCAGCTGCGCCTGCGGCAGCGGTGCGATGACGCGAAGAATCGGTTCGCTCGCGAAAAACGCGGTGCCCTCGGCGATGGCATGGATCTCGCCGCTGAAGCGGAAAGCGGCAAGGTAATCGAGGAGGTTTTTATTGAATCGACCGGTGCTCTTGAGCCAATCGATGTCGGCGGAAGAGAAGCGAAGATGTTCCAGGAAATCCAGCGCCTGCGCCAGCCCGGCGGCGAGCAGGAATTCGCGCCGCGGCGGCAGGCTGCGCACGAACAGTTCGAACACCGCGGTGTCAGTGTCGCCATGATCCAGGTAGGCCTGAATCATGTTGATCTGATAAAGATCGGTCAGCAGCGGACTGGTTGCGGCTTCCAATGGGGGGAGTCCTCTTTAGTCAGGGAACAATGCCCTGCTCGCGACAGTGCGCTAATCGAGCGCGTGCGCATTTATGGCACGAAGCGATATCACGCGATGTCCGAGTTTAGTGGAGCAAAGCGGATATCGTGATCAGAGACTGTCCTATCGATCAGTGACCAAATCGCCTGCCTGCGCCGGAGCGCAGGTGGAATAGTATCGCCGACCGCTCTTGGTGTATCCGACATCGCCAGCATTGCGAAATGTCCGCTAATAGCACCAAGGCAATACCGACGATGACCGTGATGCAGACTACCCGTTTGCTTGGGTGATCGGCGGCCTGATCGTGGTTGGAATCCTGCGACACTCTTTTGGTCCGGCGGTAACCTGGTCGATGAACAGGGGCGCGCTTAAAAAAGAAACGCCGCATTTGCGCGGAGGCTAGGACCATTCGCGCTTCTGCTTCGGTGCCTGTTTTGTGAGACACGACAATTGATTATGCCCTCCGACCGCCTCTATTGCTGTGGGGATAACTCCGGGGAAAAGCTCGAGCAACAAAAACGGCTCACCTGACAAAATGTGATAGGCATCACACTTCGTAATTTTCCCTTGTGGCAGGATGTGTTTGGCCTGGAGATTGGTTTCACCAACCTCCAAGTCTGCCCTACTGCCCCGCTCGATTAATGCGTGCGGGGCTTTTTTCTTTGTAGCCCCCTGTAGTTTCAGATCGTAGCCAAAGCTGTGACGGCAGTCACAGCAAAGGGCGCAGACGGAAGCAAGGCCCGGCAATTTGTGGAAGTGAGCGAAGCTCCTCCAAGCCCTGCGTATTGCAGTGTCTGCCCTACTGCCCAGCGCCACGGCTGAACTTCGCTCACAGGCAGCTTAGCCCCGCGCAAAGCAGCAATCAAATCCTGTGGC
>DASSXN010000065.1:0-28813 GCA_035703785.1 Xanthobacteraceae bacterium | reverse complement strand
CATGAGGTTGAAACGCTTTTTGACTGCCGACTGAAACGGGCGCTGGACTAACACTGGATCGGTCATTCTCTAGTCGCTTACAAAAGGCTTGGAACGAGTGAACGATGCGGATCTTCCTCACCGGCGCCAATGGTTTTATTGGCGGCGCAGTGGCCAAGGCGCTTATCGCCGCCGGCCATAGAGTTCGCGGCTTGGTCCGTGACAAGACGAAGGCTGAACTGGTTGCGGCCCACGGCATCGAAGCAGTCGTCGGTTCGCTCGATGACGCGGCCATATTGCACGCCGAGGCACAGGCCGCCGATGCTGCGGTCAACGCCGCCTCGAGCGACCATCGCGGCGCCGTCGAGGTTTTGATCGCCGCCCTGAGCGGTTCGGCCAAACCGCTCATTCATTCGAGCGGCAGCAGCATCGTCGCCGATCTCGCCATGGGCGAGCCGTCCGATCGGATCTTTGACGAGGCGATGCCGATCGAGCCGCTGCCCGACAAGGCGGCGCGCGTTGCGATTGACCGACTGGTGCTTGGCGCCGCCGGCATCCGCTCAGTGGTGCTGTGCAATACGATGATCTACGGCCATGCGTTGGGGCCGCCGGCGCAAAGCGTTCAGATTCCCGCGCTGGTGCGGCAAGCCAAAGCATCAGGCGTCGTGCGCTATATCGGACGCGGGCTCAACCGATGGTCCAATGTGCACATTGCCGATGTCGCAGCCCTTTACGTATTGGCGCTCGCCAAGGCGCCCGCTGGCACGTTCATGTATGTCGAGAGTGGCGAGGAGGCGCTCGGTGATATCGCCACAGCCATCGCGGCGCGTCTTAGCCTTGGCGCGCCGCAATCTTGGAGCGCTGAGCAGGCAATCGCGGCCTGGGGCCGCAACGTGGCGGTGTTCTCGCTTGGCGCCAACAGCCGCGTGCGCGGCAGGGCGGCGGCAGATCTCGGCTGGTCGCCGGCTCGGCGTTCCATCACCGACTGGATCGCCAACGAGCTGTGATGCCCACCGCAATAATTTCTAACGAGAGGATGAGGCAAGGCCAAAGGCCGTCGGTATAACTCCTCGCGAAGCCGGCTACTTGACGGCGCCTCCGGTGATACCGCCGATGAACCGATCGAGAAAAAGATTGTACGCAATCGCCACCGGGATACTCGCGATCAGTGCCGCGCCCATAAGTTCGCCCCAGTAAAAGACGTCGCCGCGGATCAGGTCGGTCGCGACGCCGAGCGTCACCGGCTTCTCCTCGGAGGAAGAGATGAAGGTCAGTGCGTATACGAACTCCTGCATGGTCAGCGTGAATGCGAAAATCACCACGGTGAGGATGGCCGGCAGAGACAGCGGTAGTACCGTCTTCACGAACGCGCCCATCACGGTGCAGCCGTCGACGATCGCCGCCTCCTCGATTTCCCGCGGCACCGATTTGAAGAATCCCATCAGCAGCCAGGTGCAGAACGGGATTGTGAACGTCGGGTAGATCACGACCAGCGACCACAGCGAGTCCTGCAATCCCAACTGTGTGACGACCCGCGACAGCGGCAGGAACAACAGCGTCGGCGGCACCAGATAGGTTAGGAAAATGCCGATGCCGAGCGTCTCGGCGCCGCGGCCCGGCATGCGTGCCAAGCTGTAGCCGGCCGGCAGCGCTACCAGGAGGGTAATAGCGACGACGCACAGCCCGATCAGTGCGGAGTTCATCAGCCACTGCACAAACAGCGTATCCGAGAACAGATACTTGATGTGCTCGAGCGTGGGTGCGGTGTTGAACCAGTACGGGGTGGATTTGAGATTATAAAGGTCGCCGTCTGCCTTGAAGGTGGTGATCAGCATCCAATAGAACGGGAATGCGGCGAACACCACGAGCGTGATCACCGCCGCGTAAAACGCTGCCTCGCCGCCGAGTTTTTTGGCCAACCGCAGCATCTTAGATCTCCCGCCGGCGCAGCGAGCGCAACAGCAAGATCACCGCGATAAGCAGAAACGGGAATAGGAACAGGCAGATCGCCGCGCCGTGGGCAACATCGCCCGATAGAATGCCGACCTGGAAGGCGTAGGTGCCCAGCACTTGCGTACTGTTGATCGGCCCGCCTTTGGTCAGCAAGTAGACGACGCTCAGATCGGTAAACGTGAACACCGTGCCGAAGATAAGCGCGATCAGCACGATCGGCGCAATGATCGGCAGGATGATCTGGTAGTTGCGTCGCCAGAAACCCGCGCCGTCGACGGTGGCGGCGTCGAGCACGTCCTGCGGCACCGAAGTGAATCCGGCGAGGAAGATCACGACGCCGAACGGAAACAGCCGCCAGGCATGCACCACCACAACGGCGATCATCGCCAGGTCCTCCTGGCCCAGCCATTGCGGCCGGTTGGCAGCGTCGATCAGCCCGGCCGCGATCAACGTCCAGTTGATGACGCTGTAGAGCGAATCGAACATCCAGAGCCAGGCTATCGTCGCCAACGATATCGGCACCGCCCACGGCAAAACGACGAGCGCGCGAGCAATGCCGCGGCCGTGGAACTCCTGCATCAGCAGCATGGCCCCGATCTTGCCGAGCAAGAGGCCGATGATCTGTGCGCCGATGGTGAACACCAGGGTGTTGACCAGCGTGCGCCGAAAAATCTCGCTGTGAGTGACGTCGACGAAATTTTTCAAGCCGACGAACCGATAGTTTGGATCGAAAATCGTATAGGCGCTGACGCTGTAATAGATGGCAAGGCAGAACGGCAGCGCGACCAGAACGAACACGTAGATGATGGCCGGAGCGATGAAAAGCGGGCCGACCAACTCGGCCCGGTCGAGCAGAAATCGGGTTTTCGGCCTGGGTGCGTCAAACGCGATTGTGGTCATCTTGAGGATCCTGCATCACGGACGTCCGGTCCTGCGCCCGTCCCGATTGAAATAACGCAGTTCGGTCTCGCGTACTGCGAACTCGTGCCATGCGCCGGGTGAAATGCCATTGAGCGTAGCGTGGGCAGGAAGTTTTGCCGTCACTTCGCGTTTTGCGACCCTACCGTCGAGCGCTCCGTACAGAATGTGCTCCGAGCCGAGGTACTCTATGCGCTCGATGCGGAACGGGAATTCGACGACCGGAGTACCGTTAAGCAATTCCTTGGGAAGAAAATTCTCCGGGCGGAAGCCCATCGATCCGCCGTCGCGTTCAACGAGGTTCATCGGCGGCGTGCCGAGAAAGGTTGCAACAAATTCGTCCGCAGGATTGTCGTAGATTTCGGCGGGAGTGCCGACCTGGCGTAATTTGCCGTGATCGATGACGGCGATGCGGTCCCCCATTCCCATCGCCTCGACCTGATCATGCGTCACGTAGATTGTCGCAGTCCGCACGGTGCGCTGGAACTGCTTGAGTTCGCTGCGGGCGCTGGCGCGCAGCTTGGCGTCGAGGTTAGACAGCGGCTCATCGAGCAGAAAAACCGTCGGGTCGCGGACCAAGGCGCGCGCGAGCGCGACGCGCTGCCGCTCGCCGCCGGAAAGTTGACGCGGCCGGCGCTGCGCGAGGCGATTTATGCCGAGCAGGCTGGACGCCCATTCGACCTTGCGCTTGATCTCGTCGCGCCGCACCCCTTGCGTCTTCAATGGGAAGGCGATGTTGTTCCAAACCGTCAGGTGCGGATAGAGCCCGTAGCTCTGAAACACCATGGCGATGCCGCGGGCGCGCGGCGGCAGGTCGTTGACCACCTGACCGTCGATCAGGACCTCGCCCGAGGTAGGCTTCTCTAGACCGGAGATGATACGCAACAAGGTGGTCTTGCCGCATCCGGATGGACCAAGCAGCACCAGAAACTCGCCGTCGCTTGCCGCCAAGCTGATGCCGTCGACGGCGACCACATCGCCGAACTGCTTCCGGATCTCTTTGGTGTTAACCGTGGCCATGAAGGATTTTCTTGATGCCGCAAGGCGGCCCTTAAACCGGATGCGCCGCGCCGCCGCGGCGCATGGTTGCTACGTGTCGTGCGGCGCGCCCCGCATTAACCCGTACGATTGGCGCCCGCGAGCGGCGAGCGCCAATGCACCGGAGTGCGGGATCGAGGCGCCCGCTGCAAGGCGCCACCGGCTTCACACGACCCACTTCTTGTAGATCAGCTCGACCTCCTTCGTGGCCCAGGCGACTGCTTCCTCCGGCGTCGTCTTATCGGTCGCTGCCTTGGCCATCATGTCGCAGATGATGAAATTGTCCGCGACTTCGTCGGACGCCGGGCTGGCCGGTCCCGGATAGCCATAGGTCGCGTGCCAGTCGTTGGCGGTCTGTAAGATGCTCAGCTTGTCGGCCGGATGCGAGGTCGGATCGTTCGAGAGGATCGGCATCGGTTTCGGCACGATATTGGCAAACAGCGGATGGTTGTAACCAGTGCTCGCCTCGAACGACTCTGTCCCATGATCGGCCCAGTAGCGCAGG
Organism: Xanthobacteraceae bacterium; assembly: GCA_035703785.1. GTDB lineage: Bacteria > Pseudomonadota > Alphaproteobacteria > Rhizobiales > Xanthobacteraceae > BOG-931. The sequence goes on along the minus strand of DASSXN010000065.1, from coordinate 24,420 downwards.
AACTCGATGGCTACATCCTGGTTACGCGCGAAGCGCCAGATGACATAGGAATTCGGCGACGCACCGGCGATCCGCCGCACCGGTCCGGCCGGGGTTTTCCATACGTAGATCTTGTCCGCCAGCTCGGGGTTGGCCTTCTGGATGGTCCGGTACGCCGAGATCGGATTGTGAATCCAGGATCCGCGCCCCGACGCCAGATACTTGTTGTTGCTGGCGTCGTCCCAGGACAGCACGTCGGGCTCCATGGCCTCCTTGTAGAGGGCGCGCACATACTTCACGACTTCGAGCGTCTGCTTGGAGTCGAGCGTCACGCGCTTGCCGGTTTCGTCGCATTCTGAGGCGCCGTAGCTCCACAACAGGCTGCGGTACGAAAGATTCGGGTCGACGGAGTGCCCGAGCGAAATGCCGACCGGGTTGCCTTTGGCTTTCAACTTGGCGCCGCCGATCCGGATATCTTCCCAGGTGTCGGGTGTCATCCCGATCTCGTCCCATAGATCCTTTCGATAGAGGCCAGGGAAACGGATGTAGTAGGCAGGAAACGCGCTCCAAGTCTTGGTGACTTCGTTGTAGGCGATCTGGCGGCCGATCTGCTGGACCTTGCCGTATTTCTTCTCGGTCTCACTGACGAGCGAGGTGAGGTCAATCACATGCTTCTCATAGAGATGAGGCCCACCTGAGCCGTTGAAGGCGAAAATGTCGTGTCCGGCTTGCGCAGCAATCTCCGCCGCGGAACGAGCCGGTAGCTCAAGGTGCGGGATGTGATCGACCGTGACGGTGACGCCGTTCTTCTTGCCCCAATCCTTGGCGAAGGCATCAAACCAAGTGTCGTACTGCGGAACGAAATGGCTCCACTGCAGGATTTTCAGCGTCTTGGTCTGGGCAAGCGCGTCGGCTACAAACGGCGCCGAGATCACGGGTGCCAAGCCGGCAGCCCCGGCAGCGACGCCAGATGTCTTGAGGAAGTTTCGTCGCGTAACGGAACGTTTCTGCTTGTTTCCTCCCAATTCCATCGCACACCTCCCTGTTCGAAGCGGTTAGTGACTAATGTCGGTGAGGCACTCCTGAGCTTGCGTCATCGCGACCGGCCGTCAGACGGCGTTGCTGGATGGATTGCGCTGTTTGGCGCGGTCACGATTCCTTTCCATCGTTGTCGAAGGCTTTGAGGGACAGGCAACTTTCGGCCGAAGCCGGATCGAGCGGCCGACTTTCGTCAAAGGCGCCGCGGATTACGGTCATTTCGCGGTTCTCAGCGAATGCGCCATCTATTCGATAGAGGCATTATGGCTATGCATTATAATCATGGCAATCGCCAAAAGGTCACATCGTAGTGAGTCAACACCGCTCGCGCCGACGTTCGAACCGGCGTGCTGGCTTTTGGTTCTGGGCTTAGGCTGCGGCGCAGTTGACGAATGAATAGTTCGCGGTGATCCGCTCGACCAAGAGCGCACCATCAATCACTGGCGAGCACCATTGCGAGCGCTGGTAGAGGCGTATTCACCCCCGAAACTGACGCAGCCTTGGCGGTGGCGTAGGCCATGACGCCTTTGTCGACGCCAAAGCCGAGCACCGAGGCGATGTTGACGATGACCCAGAGCGAACTCTTCAGGCTATCGGTCTGGAGATATGCCGCATGCGCGATCATTCAATGATGTCGTCAGCGCGTAACAAAATTGCTTCTGGCAGCGACAGGCCTAAGAGCTTTGCAGAGCGCTGGTTCACCACCAGCGCGAACTGCGTCGGCTGTTCAACTGGCAGGTCGCCAGGTTTGGCGCCCTTGAGAATTCGATCGATATAATTCGCCGCTTGACGATACGTGGTAGGCAAACTGGGGCCATAACTCATCAAGCCCCCCGCTTCGAGGAAGCGACGTTCGGGGAAGATTGCCGAAATTCGATGTTGCAAGGCAAGGTATGCAACCCGATTGCTCTCGGCTGTCATCAATGGACTTTCGAGCACACTCAACGCGCCAACATCAATCCGGCTCATTTCGGAGAATGCATCATCCAGCTCGTTTGAGGCGCGCACTTCCAGGATAAAAACTTGCAAGTTAAGCGTCTGGGCAGCAAGCATCACTGCGCGCGCAGTAACTCCAGCACCGATCGCCTCGCGTAAGACCGCGACGCGGGAAAGCCCCGGTAGAGCCTGCTTTAGGAGGTCAAGCCGTTTGGCAGTGAGTTGGACGTTAAGCCACGATGCGCCGGTGACATTGCCACCGGGCTTTGCAAGACTCGCGACAAATCCTTGTTCGACTGCATCATCGACACCGCCCATAACAATCGGAATGGCGGTTGTCGCCTCCATTGCGGCGCGAACCGCTGGGGCCGTGGTTGTAACGATGACATCCACCTTAAGCTGCACAAGATCGTTAGCGAGCATTGGCAGTCGATCGGTCCGCCCATCCGCAAACCTTGTCTCATAGGCGACCGTGGCGCCCTCAACATAGCCGCGGTCCGCCAATCCACGTTTCACATCGTCTTGGAACGAGCTTCCGGAGACCGCATAAGGTGATAGGATGCCGATGCGCGGCGCGTGAGATGCTCGCTGTGCATGCGCACCTCGCACCGCGAGAGCTAGCGCCAACAGCGTGACAGCAGCCAAAATGAGCCGCGCAATCCGCCGCAGTGCGGTCCTATACCATCCTTCGTCGGAAATACGTTCGGCCCTGAGCCACATTTCAAACTGAGCTTACAAGCTGAGCGAGTTGCGAGAAAGCTCGAACTGGAGGGTGCAATGAGCAGTATCCGATTCCGCTTGTGCCCAGCGCTGATGGCCGCGCTATTTATCACGCTGTCTATTCAAACGTCCCTTGCGCAGGCACCCACGACAACGATAGTGCGTACCGTTTTAGCAGTGACAAGCTTGCCGAACGTTGTCGATGCACCGCTGTTCTTTAAGCTTTCAAGGGTGGAGCTGGCGCCTGGTCAAATGACGACATATTCCGGACCGGTTGGCTTCCTCTGTGCTTTATCTGGCACGCTTATTGTGCAAACGAATGCTGGGCAGCAATCGCTGCGGCAAGATGATGCGGTGCTCGTGGCGGCTGATGGCACATACTCATTAAGAAGTTCCGCAACTGAACCCGCCTCGTTCCTACACTTCGTGCTTGGTCGGTCCACTGAACTTGATCAAGCGGCCGAGCACTCGCCCGCTGTGGTCACCGAGATCTATCGTTCGCCTCAGGCTATCCCGGATCTCAAACCGGGCCGTTACGAATTCACACTGACGCGCGTTAGTTACCCGCGCATGACGCCCAACGTCCCCCACTATCGATCAGGGGCCGCGCTTTACTACATCCGGTCTGGATCGGGAATCTTCATCGCAGACGGCAAGACCGAGACCAAACAAACGGGCGCTGCGCACTTTGAGCGGCGCGGGTGGCTGCACCAATGGGCAAATGACGCCGATGCGCCACTGGTTCTGCTGCAGGCAAACATTAGCGAGGAGGGCGCTCCAGCGGTTGTTATGACCCAGCCCGCCGGCTCGGGGCAGAAATGAGATAACAGCACGGCATCAACCAGGCCGAATGCCTGGCCTGTCACAAAGCCTTGTCCTTACCTTTCCGGCCAATATCTGTTTTTAGTAGTCTGAGAGACGAAGCTTTCTGGAGATCGCGTTTAAAAAACTTCGGCGCCCCAAGCGCCTTCCGGCGCCGTATTACCCGCGCAGCGCAATCATCTGTCCGCCGTCGGCCACGATGATCGCCCCGGTGACGAAGCGGCCGGCGTCGGAGGCGAGCAACAACAGCGGACCGTCGAGATCGCGTTCTTCGCCGAACCGGCCGATCGGAATCTCGCGTTTGATCGCCACGCCACGCTCGGTCTGTAGATAATCGCGATTAAGTTCGGTGACGATCCATCCCGGCGCGATGGCGTTGACGCGAATGCCCTTGAACGCCAGTTCGAGCGCCAGCGCCTTGGTCAATTGGATCACGCCAGCCTTGGCGGTGGCGTAGGCGATGACGCCTTTGTCGACGCCGAAGCCGAGCACCGAGGCGATGTTGACGATGCTGCCGCCGCTTTTCGCCGCCAGCATGCGGCGCGCCGCTTCTTGCGCCCAAAAGAACACCGCATCGAGATCGATCGAGAGCACGCGCCGCCATTCTTCCTCGGCAAGCTCCACCGCGCGCGCGGCTTGCGCGACGCCGGCATTGTTGACGAGGATCGTCACCGTGCCGAAGGCCTTCTCGGCAGCATCGAAGGCGCCGGCCATGGCGTGCCGGTCGCGTACATCGGCGGCGACGGTGACCGCCTTGCCCCCGGATTTGGCGATTTGCGCTTGCAGCGCGGTGAGCCGCTCGGCGCGCCGCGCCACCAGGACGACGGAAGCGCCGTTGGCGGCGAGAACCTCGGCGAAGCGCGCGCCAAGCCCGCTGGAAGCGCCCGTCACCAGCGCGACTTTGCCGTGAAGATCGAAAATGTCCGCTGCGCTCATAATGTCTCCCTTAACTTTTCAGGCGCGCAAGTTTCCAAAATCACGGCGCATAAAGCCGATGCGGCAGCGCTGTCGCAAGCCCCGGCGCGAACCACAGGGCAATCAGCATGGCAAGCTGGATAAGCACGAAGGGGATGATGCCGAGATAGATGTCGCGTGTCGTTACTTCCGGCGGCGCAACACCGCGCAGATAGAATAATGTCGGACCGAGCGGCGGATGCATGTAAGAGGTTTGTAGATTCACCGCCAGCATGATGCCGAGCCAGACCGGATCGACGCCCGGCATTTGCAGCAGCACCGGCGCCACGATCGGTACAACGACGAAAATAATCTCGAACGCGTCCATGACGAAGCCGAGCAGAAAGACGGCAGCCATGACCGCGAGAACCGCGCCGGCCACCCCGCCGGGCAGATTGGTCAGCGTGCGCGCAACCAGGCCGTCGCCGCCGAGCCCGCGGAACACTAGGCTGAACACGGTCGCGCCGACCAGGATGACGAAAATCATGCTGGTGATCTGGGTGGTTCGGATCATCACCGGGATCAAGAATCCCTTGGCGCCGGCCTTGCGCATGGCCAGCAGGATCGCGCCGACTGCGCCGACCGAGGCGGCCTCGGTCGGCGTCGCGATGCCGGCGAGAATGGAGCCGAGCACTGCGAGGATCAGTGCAAATGGCGCAACCAGAGCCGAGATCAGCCGTGCACCAAGCGCGGCGCCGCGCGGTGCCGACGGATCGGCCGCGATCGCGGGAGATTTCTTCGGCGTGACCACCGCCACAGCGACGATGTAAAGCAGATAAAGCAAAACCAGCACCAGGGCTGGGCAGATCGCTCCGGCAAACAGATCGGCCACGGTGACCGTCTGCGGCGCAAAATTGCCCTTGGCCAATTGCGCCGCCTGATAGGAATTGCTCAGCTGATCGCCGAGCAGAACGAGCACGGTGGCCGGCGGAAAAATCTGAGCGAGTGTCGCTGTGGCCGCAACGGTGCCCGCGGCCAAGGCCTTATCGTAACCGTGGCGCAGCATGGTCGGCAGCACGATCAGACCCATGGTGACGGTTGTGGCGCCGACGACGCCCTTGGCCGCAGCTAACAGCACGCCGACGACGATCACCGACACACCAAGGCCGCCCGGCAATCGGCCGAAAAGCCGCCCCATGGTTTCCAGCAATTCCTCGGCAATACGCGAGCGCTCCAGCATCACGCCCATGAAAATGAAGAGCGGGATCGCAAGCAGCACGTCGTTCGTCATGATGCCGAAAATGCGCGCCGGCAGCGCGCCAAGCAGCGCAAAGTCCATAATGCCCAAGGCGGCGCCGAGACTGGCAAAGCCGAGCGACACGCCGGCGAGCGTGAATGCGACCGGATAACCGACGAGCAGCAAGGCGCAAACCGCGAGCACCATCGCAACCGCAAGCGTTTCGCCCATGGTCAATGCGATTGTTGCCGAGAGGGAGCGCTCAAGATGAGAGCGGCGCGGATGGCCTGCGCCACGCCTTGCAGGCCGATCGAGGCGGCGAACACGAGAATGATGGTTTTGAGCAGGTAGACGAACGGCAAGCCGCTCGGCTGCGGGGAGCCCTCGAAGATGTGCCAGGAGCGTTCGACATAGGGCAGCGTTAGAGCAAACAGAACAGCGGCAAAGGGCAAGAGAAACACGACGGCACCGAGGAGATCGACCGCTGCGCGCGTCCGCGGCGTGCCGCGCGCGTAGAAAACGTCGACCCGCACATGCTGATCGGTTTGCAGCACCCAGGCCGCCGCCAACATGAACAAACCGGCGTGCGCGTAAAGAACCGATTCCTGCAGCCGGATCGAGCCGAAACCGAGCGCGTAGCGGAGCACGACCACGGCAAATTCAGCCGCCACGACATAAAGCGAGCACCACGTCGCAATGCGGCCGATCGCCGCCGTAATGCGATCGATTTCGTCGGCGATGCGCGCGGTCGTGTTTCGCATGGTTGGCGGTCATACTATAATCTGCCTTGCTAGCCTTCGGGAAACGGAATAGCGCGCCATGGAGCAAAAACACGAGCATCATCATGACCATGACGAGCACGGCTCGGAGCTCTCGGAAATGCAATTGCGGGTCCGGGCGCTCGAGACCGTGCTCACCGAAAAAGGCTATGTCGATCCGGCCGTGCTCGACGCCATCATCGAGGCCTACGAAACCAAAGTTGGCCCGCATATCGGCGCGCGCGTCGTCGCCAAGGCGTGGAGCGATCCTTCGTTCAAGGGCGCGCCGATCGAGCTGCGGCCCGAGGATTTTCACGATTAAAGCGACGGCGGCTTTAGTCTGAAGCTTTTTCCGGCATTGCTGCGCGCTGCAGACCTCACAGCATTCCGAGCGCGTGCGGCAGCCATAGCGACAGCGTCGGAATGTAAGTGATCATCGCGAGGAAAATCAGCATGGTGATCAGCCATGGCAGCACCGCGATGGTGAGTTCGGTAATGCCCATCTTGGTTATCCCGGCGGCGACGTAGAGATTTAATCCGACCGGCGGATGGCAGAGCCCGACCTCCATGTTGACTGCCATCAGGATGCCGAGATGGACCGGGTGGACGCCAAGCGCCGCCGCCATCGGAAACAGAATCGGCGCCATGATCAACGTAATCGCCGCTGGATCCATAAAATTGCCGGCGGCGAGCAGCACGATGTTGGTGACCAGAAGGAATGCGATGATGCCGAAACCTTGTGCGGTCATCCATTCCGCCATCGATTGCGGAATCTGCTCCGAGGTGAGCAGCCATGAGAACACCGCCGCATTGGTGATGATGTAAAGGATCATCGCGCTCATCGACGCGGCTTTGAGCAGCACCGCCGGCACTTCCTTCAGCGGCAGGCCTTTGTAGACGAAGACCGCGATGACGAAGGCGTACACCGCGGCCACTGCGGCGGCCTCGGTCGGCGTGAACAGCCCCGAATAGATGCCGCCCAACACCAAAAGGATGAGAAGCAGACCCCACACGCTCTCACGAAATGCGCGCCAGCACTCGCGCCAGCTGGCGCGCGGCATGCGCGGATAGTCGTAGCGCCACGCGCGATACCACGTTGTTGCGCCGAGCATCGACGACAGAATGAGGCCGGGCACCAAAGCCGCAATGAAGAGCTGGCCGATGGAAGCGGAATCGACGACCGCCCCGGTTGGGCCGCGCGGCTGCATGCCGCTGGTCGCCACTGCGTAAATGACGAGGTTGATGGACGGCGGGAACAAAATGCCGAGCGCGCCGGATGTGGCGATCACGCCGGCGGAAAAACGCGGCGGGTAGCCCTGCTGCATCAGCGCCGGCAGGATGATCGAGCCGATGCCCACCACGGTGGCGACTGAAGATCCGGAAATCGCGGCGAACAAGGCACAGGCGACCACGCCCGCGAGCCCCAGCCCGCCATACCAGTGCCCGATCATCGAAGTGGCGAAATCGATCATGCGCCGCGCCACGCCACCGGCGGTGAGAAAATTCCCCGCCAGAATGAAGAACGGGATCGCCATGATCTCGAAGCGATCGATACTGGTGAACAATTTGAGGCCGACCATCTTCGGATCGACATCGGACAATATGAACAGGTAAGTGAGCACCGAGAGCCCGAGCGCGATCGAGATCGGCATTCCGGACGCCATCAGCGCCAGCAACAGCGCAAACAAGAGCTCGGCGCGCACCGTGTGCGACAGCTCGATGACGTGGAGCCTGGCGGCGAAACAGATCAGCGCCAGCATTATCGGAATGACGACGATGAGCGCCGCCGTAATGGCGGCGTTGACCGGATGCGGCGGCGAAGGCTTGGAAACGTGCAACAGTGCCGTCATCGCGCCGCCTCGATTGCCGCCGGTGGCGCCGTATCGTGCGGCGCTTCATAGTCGACGCCGTGCGCTGGATGCGGCACCACGCCGGTGCGCAGGAAGCGCCACATCACCTGCAGGAAACGGAAGCACATCAGATAGGAGCCGAGCGGGATCGCCAAATAGATCATCCAGCTCGGCCATTCGAGCTCCGGCGACACCTGGTCGGGATCGAGCTCGTAGACGTAAACCGCGCCCAGCGTACCGATCACGCCGGTGAATAACGCGCCGCACAGCATCGCGAACACAATCACCGGCTTGCGCGCCGCAGGCGTCAGCCTGTTGACGAAAACATCGACGCCGACGTGGATGCCGGTGCGCACACCGAGCGCGGCGCCGAATTTCGCCATCCACACGAACATGTAGGTGGCGAGTTCCTGCGCCCAGGAGAGGTTGATCGAGGCAAGCCAGCTGTAGACCGCGTTAGCCACGCCTTTGAGCAGCAACAGCTGATGCATGCCGGCCCAGCGCGCCAGGCTTGCCGAATTGCTGGCGCCATAGCGGTGCACCACGGCGACGAAGGTAAGCGCCGTCGCCGCGGCGATCAGCGTGACGATGATCCATTCTTCGAGCCGGTCGAGAATACGGTCGAGCACCTTGCCCCCCCGCAAGCTGGTGCCTTCCCGCGCGCCGCGGAAAGGCACTAACGAGCCTTAGGACTGTGGCGGTACGAAGCCCGACTCTTTGTAGACCCGTTCGATGAAATCCTTGCCGAACCGGCCTTGCATCTCCTTGTGCACCGGCATCAGCTTGGAGATCCACGCCTGCTTTTCGCTATCGGTGAGGACGTGCATTTGCACCTTGCCGGTCGCTTTGATCTGTTCGAGCGCGTCGGCATTGTCCTTGGCCGCGGTGTCGTTGAAGAACTGCGTCGACTCTTTCACCGCGCGATCAAGGCCGCTACGAACGTCGGCCGGTAAGCCATCCCAGAATTTCTTATTGGTAATCAGCGAATAGTTGAGGCGTCCGTGATAGGACACCGTCAAATATTTCTGCACGTCATAGAATTTTTGGGTCCAGATGTTCGAAGGCACATTGTCCTCGCCGTCGACCACTCCAGTTTGCAGGGACTGATACAGCTCGCCGAATGCAATGATCTGCGGAATCGCGCCGAGCTGCCGCGCCACCGCGTCCAAGACCTTGCTGCCCTGGATGCGCATCTTCAGTCCGCGAAAATCGTCCGGCACAATCAGCGGCACGTTTGCGGTATAGACGTGGGCGCCATTGTCCCAATAAGCGAGCGGTTCGACACCCTTGTCTTCCAGTTTCTTGTTGAGCTCGCCCATCATCGGGCTCGCCATCATCTGCCGAGCATGCGTATCGTCGCTCATCAGAAACGGCAGATCGAAGACATCGAATTCCTTCACGCCCAGCGGGCCGAATTTCGAGATCGACGGCGCCAGAAGTTGCACCGAACCGAGCTGCAAGGCTTCGAGCTCTTCCTTGTCTTTGTACAGCGAGGAGTTCGGGTAAACTTCGACGGTCACTTTGCCGTTGGTATATTTCTCGGCGAGCTGCTTGAACATCAAGGCCGCTTTGCCCTTCGGCGCGTCCGGCGAGACGACATGGCTGAACTTGATGATGACGGGCGATTGTGCGAAACCGCGCGTTGCGAGAGCGACCGGCGCTGCGGCCGCGAGCGCAACCGCGGAGCGTCGCGTGATCTTGCGGTTCATAGACGTTTCCCTCCGATGCGGCTGTGTAGACGCCGTTTGACCCGTCCTACCGGGCGTTCCTTTCCATAGCGCGAATGCCAGAGCGGGCCAAGGACGCTCCCGTGGGAATTTTTCGGCATTTCCAGATAAAGCTTGAGAGGCGGGCGCTCGGGAACGCTATGCCCCGTTCCGCATTGCGGCAGCACTGCGCGGCAACAGCGCGCCAGGACGGCTTAGGGTTTTGCCGACCGGCCGGTGTGCGGCTGTCCGTATAGAACGGCGCCGCGTCGCGGGAATAAGCAAGCAATCCTGCGTGTCTATTCGGCGCGATGCCAAGCGTGAGCGAACACGGACAGTTGACCATCCGCCCGATGGCAGCCGGAGACGCTGCTGCAGTCGCTGAGATGGCGCGCGAATTGGCTGTCGCCCTGGACGATCCCGAACCCGTCCTCGATCCGAACGATCTAATGCGCGACGGCACCGGACCAGAGCGGTGGTTCGATTGCTTGGTGGCCGATGTTAATGGCCGAGTGATCGGCTATGCGATGGTGTGCCGGGGCTATGAGGCGCACATCGGCAAACGCCGCCTGTGGCTGAGCGATATCTATGTGCGGACAGATGCGCGCCGGACCGGTGCCGGGCGCGCCCTAATGCTCGCAATAGCGCGGCTGGCGGTGGCACAAGGCTGTGAAGCCGTTTACTGGGATCTGTGGCGGCTTAACCGCGCGGGAAAAGCCTTTTACAAAAGTCTCGGAGCCGTCGAGATCGGCGATCTCGCCATCTGGCGCGTCGATAGCCGGCATCTCGGGGCGGCAAGCGACGAATGACATTCGCCGGCCAAAGCGAAATGATTTTTGGTTGATTCGGTATTTCGCTTTAGCTTGTCGTTTGAGCATAATCTTTTCCGACCTGCCTTCGCCCGCCGAAGCAGCAAACAGAACGACAAACGGTTGGCGAGGCTTCGCGCAGGCGGGAAACCGGAGTCCACTTTTCGGGATCATGCTTTAGTGCATCGCGGCTTCGGCCCGCGGCAACAGCGCGCCCGGATGGCTGATGATGTCGCCCGCCAGCCGGTGCGCGGCACTTGCCGCCGGCGCCGGCTCGCTGCCAGACAGCCGGGCCGCGAGGTAGCCGGCGTTAAAACCATCGCCGGCCGCGGTTGGATCGACCGGCACCAAAATTTCCGGCACCGGCACGAACTCCGACCCGCGCGAGGTGGCGACCAGTGCGCTGTTCGGTCCGTTCTTGACTACGATCTCGCCAACGCCGAAAGCCTGCAGTCGCGCCACCGTGCTTTCCGGAGATGGATCGCCCCACAAAACGGCTTCATCATCGAATGCCGGCAGCGCGATGTCGACGCGCTTGAGCGCCTCCATGAAGACGGTGCGCGTGCGCGCCAAATTTCCCTTCCAGCCGGCGGGACGAAAATTGCCGTCGAAAGCGATCTTGGCACCCTGCTGCCGTGCAACTTCGAGCGCCGCGAACAGACGGCCCAACCCGTTATTGGAATAGAGCGACAACGTGATGCCGGAAAAATAGATCAGCCGCGCGGAAACGAGGCTTTGCGCGATCCGCATCCAGTCGGGAAGCTCGAACAATTCCCGCGCCGGCGCGCCGTCGCCCCAGACGCGGCTCACGCGTTCGCCGGACCGTCCACGCTCGACCAAGGACAGTGCCGGCAGACGGCCCGGCGCGCGCAGAATGAGATTGGCCCCAAGCCCTTCCGCCAAAGCCAATGCGACGATGCTGTCCGAATAAGGATCTTCTCCCACCGCGGTGGCAAAGCCGACGCTGACACCAGCACGCGCGAGATAGACAGCCGTATTGAAACTGTCGCCCGCGCAAGCCGCGGTGAAGGCGCCATCCGGGCCGCGCGTCAGTTCGATCAGCGCCTCGCCGAGGCAGATGACACGCGGTGTTTCCTCACTCATGCGCGAACCTTATCAGGAAGCACCCGCGATTGGCGGCGGACCGCACGCGAGCCGGCTTTCGCCGTTTGCGCGTCCGCCCAACCCTCGGCTGGTGCGCCGCCGGCATAATGTTATATTATAACATTATGCGTAAGACCCACCGGCCACGACCAAACGATGACCCACCATCATCACCAACATGACGCGCCGCACCCCTCGGCAGCGACCGGAGCTTCGCTTTTGCGGCTCTCGGCCGCGCAGCGCCTTGCGATCGCAGGAATCGTCATCGTTTTGCTATGGGCGTCGTTCTGGTGGGCGATCCGCTGATCGACGAGCGAAACGATGCCGCAATTGCGATTACAAGATCTGACGCTCGGCTATGACCGCCATCCGGCGGTGCATCATCTCGACGGAATCGTGAAGGACGGCGCACTGCTTGCGGTGGTCGGCCCCAACGGCGCCGGCAAGTCGACCCTGTTCAAGGCAATCGCCGGCACGCTCAAGCCGCTCGCGGGCTCGATCAAGCGTGACGGAATCGATGGCCGCGGCGTCGCCTACCTACCGCAAGCGCCCGATATCGACCGTTCGTTTCCGATCGGCGTTTACGACATGGTGGCGATGGGACTGTGGCGCAGCCGCGGGGTGTTGGGCGGCTTCGCGGGAAAGGATCATCACGCCATCAAAACGGCCATTGCCACGGTCGGGCTGACCGGGTTCGAGCGGCGCCCGATCGGCACGCTTTCCGGCGGGCAAATGCAACGCATGCTGTTCGCACGTCTCGTTGCCCAGGACGCGCGTCTTATTGTGCTCGATGAGCCCTTCGCCGCGATCGATGCGCGGACCTCGGCCGAACTCCTAGCGCTGGTGCAACGCTGGCATGGCGAGGGGCGGACCGTGCTTGCCGCACTTCACGATGTCGATCTGGTCAGAGCGATCTTTCCCGAGACCTTATTGCTGGCGCGCGAGCCGGTCGCCTGGGGTCCGACCCGCGAGGTGCTCACGGTCGAGAATCTGAACAAGGCCCGCCGCATGTGCGAGGCCTTCGACGATGCCGCCGAGACCTGCCCGGTGGCCGCTGAATAAGTCAGACACACGCGATGCTGTACGACAATCTGATCGCCCCGTTCGCGGATTTCGAATTTATGCGGCGAGCGCTGGTCGGCACGTTCGCGCTCGCCTTCGGCGCGCCGCCGATCGGTGTCTTTCTGATGCTGCGGCGCATGAGCCTTATTGGCGACGCCATGGCGCATGCCATCCTGCCCGGCGCCGCGATCGGTTTTATGTTCGCGGGCTTGAGTTTGCCGGCAATGGCCGGCGGAGGTCTCGTCGCCGGGTTTCTCATCGCCATCGGCGCTGGGCTGATCTCACGCACGACGCAATTGAAGGAAGACGCGTCGCTTGCGGCACTGTTCGTAATTTCGCTTGCAGTCGGCGTCACGATCGTCTCGCTCAAGGGCAACAACATCGATCTGATGCATTTCCTGTTCGGTTCGGTGCTCGCCATCGACAATAGCGCGCTCGTTCTTATCATCGCGATCACGTCGGTTTCGCTCGTCGTGCTGGCATTGATCTGGCGTCCGCTGGTGCTCGAATCGGTCGATCCGGGCTTTCTGCGCACGATCAGCCGCGCCGGCGCGGCGGCCCATGTCGTTTTCCTCGCGCTGGTCGTGCTCAATCTGGTCGGCGGATTCCAGGTGCTCGGCACCCTACTTGCCGTCGGCATCATGATGCTGCCGGCGATAACCTCGCGATTCTGGGCTCGTGACGTGACCGGGATGATCGCAGCTGCGGTCGCGAGCGCGCTGATTTCCAGCTATGCCGGCCTCATCCTCTCGTTCCGCGCCGAACTGCCGTCCGGACCCGCTATCATCCTGGTCGCGGGATTTATCTATCTGCTGTCGCTTGCGTTCGGGCCGGTCGGCGGCCTGATTTGGCTCGTTCTGCCGCGCCGGCATCTTGAAGCGTGAGCAATGCTGGTGCGAACTTGGTACGAACCTGGCGGGGTTTTGGCCGCGACCGCGATTGCCTATATAGCGTCCCGGGAGCTTTGAAATAGCTGCGATCGACAGCACCGGCAGTTTAGCCACCACCAGTTTTCACCCCCAGGAAGCGCCCAGGCGAGGCCCTTAAGCCAAACGCCAGGAGATAAGAATGTCGGAGCAGTCTTTGTCTGAAAAGGTCTCGGTGTCTGAAAGGATCCCGGTGACGGTGCTGACCGGCTATTTGGGCGCCGGCAAGACGACCTTGCTCAACCGCATTCTCTCCGAACCCCACGGCAAGCGATACGCCGTGATCGTCAATGAATTCGGCGAAATCGGCATCGACAACGATCTTGTGGTCGGCGCCGACGAGGAAGTGTTCGAGATGAACAACGGCTGTATCTGTTGCACCGTGCGGGGCGATCTCGTGCGCATTCTCGACGGTCTGATGCGGCGAAAAGGAAAATTCGATGCCATCATCGTCGAGACCACCGGGCTTGCCGATCCGGCGCCGGTCGCGCAAACCTTCTTCATTGACGAAAATGTCGGGCGCAAGACCAAGCTTGACGCCGTTGTCACCGTCGCCGACGCCAGATGGCTCAATGAGCAGCTCAAGGACGCGCCGGAGGCCAAGAATCAGATTGCCTTCGCCGACGTGATCCTGATCAACAAGACCGACCTCGTCTCGCCTGATGAATTAAGCGACGTCGAGGCGCGCATTCGCGGTATCAATCCTTACGCCAAGCTGCACAGGACGCAGCGCGCCAAGGTTCCGTTGGACGCGGTGTTGGGCCGCAATGCCTTCGATCTCGATCGCATCCTCGATCTCGAGCCTGACTTCCTCGGCAGCGACGATCACGATCATCACCATCATCATGATCATGATCACGACCACGACCACGCGCATGCGCATGCGCATGTGCACGGCGGCCTCAAGCATTATCACGATGAGGAAATGCAATCGATTGCGCTGCACACCGACAAGTCGCTCGATCCCGATAAATTCTTCCCCTGGGTTCAGGATCTGGTGCAGAAGGAAGGCCCGAATATTCTGCGCTGCAAAGGCATTCTCGCGTTCAAAGACGACGACCAGCGGTTCGTCTTTCAGGGCGTGCACATGATCCTCGACGGCGACCATCAGCGGCCGTGGAAGGCCGATGAGAAGCGCGACAGCCGGATCATTTTCATCGGCCGCAACCTGCCCGGCAAGATGATCACCGAAGGCTTCGAAAGCTGCATCGCCAAATAGCGCCAAGCGGCGTAATCGTTGGCCAGCCGCGTCTTAAAATCCGAAGTTCGGAGCGGCTGGCGCGGCGCCCCGCAGCAACGACGGAGCGATGAATGACGGCCGCGAGCGGCAGCGACACAGTTTCGGTTGTCGAGCGCACCCGCCCGATTGCCGCCGGGGGCGCGATTGTTGGCGCGCATTTTCTCGGCCGCACCGCCGCATTCGTTCTTGGTGAAGAGGCCATCGTGCTGGTCCCGCCGGACGGTGAGCCGCGCCGGGTCGCCGCCCACGACGGGGCAGTCCTCGACACAGCAGCCGACGACGGGCGCGTCGTCACTGCCGGCGACGATGGCAATATCGTCGCCACTGACGCCAACGGCGCAAGCATCGTCCTGGCGAGCGACCCGAAACAGCGCTGGATCGATCATGTCGCGCTTGGTCCCGACGGTGCAGTCGCCTGGTCCGCCGGCAAGACCGCCTATGTGCAGGCAAAAGAATCGAACAGCCAATCGACCAAGCAATCGAATAGGGAACCGCGCGCATTCGAGGCGCCATCGACCATTGGCGGGCTCGCGTTCTTCCCCAAGGGTTTTCGCCTCGCGATCGCCCATTACAACGGTGCCACGCTCTGGTTTCCCAATGCGTCCGGCGCCGCACCGGAAAAACTCGAATGGAAGGGCTCGCATCTTGGCGCGAAGGTAAGCCTCGACGGCCGCTTCCTGGTGACCACCATGCAGGAGCCGATGTTGCATGGCTGGCGGCTCGTCGACCGCCAGCACATGCGGATGTCGGGCTATGCGGCGCGGGTCATGTCGCTGTCCTGGAGCGCGGGCGGCCAGTGGCTCGCGACGTCCGGAGCGGCGCAGCTCGTACTCTGGCCGTTCCAGAGCAAGGACGGCCCGATGGGCAAGACCCCTCGCCTGTTGACGCCCTCCGGGCACCGCATCGACGTCGTCGCTTGCCATCCCCGCACCGACGTCGTCGCCGCCGGCTACAACAACGGCCTCGTCCTGCTAGCGCGCATCGAAGACGGCGCCGAGATCCTGGCCAAGAAGCCTGGCGACTCGCCGGTCACCGCGCTGGCCTGGAGCGCCGACGGCCGCCTGCTCGCCTGGGGTACGGAAAGCGGCGAAGCCGGCATTGTCGATCTCGGTTGAGCGTTGAAAAGCCGGAACTGGCGCGTCGCGCCATTCGTTATTCCGCAGTGAACACGATCATTGCCCGCTATGGAATCGCGCTGGCGCTCACACTTGCGGGCGTTTCGCTAGCTTGCGCGCAAGCGCCGAGCGCCGTGCAGAAGCCTTGCTCGGAGCTTGACGGCGACTCATCGAAGACGCTGAGCGAAAGACTCGACCAGGGTAGCGGCGTGATTTGTCCGCCGAACGTCGACCCGGGCATTAAAGCGCCGACACCAGAGACCGGAAAAATGCCTGTGATCCCGCCGCCTGGTAGCCCGGGTGGCGATCCGAACGTGAAGCCGAAATAAAAACCTCTCCCCGCTGGGCGGGGAGAGGAAAGACGCCCCCTCATCCCGACCTTCTCCCGCACAGGGGGAGAAGGAGAAGATGTTCAGATTACATACTGCCGCAGCGGCGGATAGCCGTTGAAGCCGACCGAAGAATAGGTCGCGGTATAGGCGCCGGCCGCCTCGATCAAGACTTTGTCGCCGATCGCGAGCGAGACCGGCAGCGGGTATGGCGTCTTCTCGTAGAGCACGTCGACAGAGTCGCAGGTCGGCCCGGCAATGATGCACGGCGCGGTCTCGTCGCGATCGTGCGTCGTGCGGATCGGATAGCGGATCGACTCGCCGATGGTCTCGGCAAGACCGTGGAACTTGCCGATGTCGAGATAGACCCAGCGAACCTCGTCTTCCGGGCTGCGCTTGGCGATCAGCACCACTTCCGCCTCGATGATGCCGGCATTGCCGACCAGGCCGCGGCCCGGCTCGACGAATGTGTTCGGCAGATTGTTGCCGAAGTGCTTGCGCAGCGCCTTGAAGATCGCCTTGCCATAGGATTCGAGTTTCGGCGTCTTGCGCACATAGCGCGCCGGAAACCCGCCGCCGAGATTGACGATGGCGAGCGAAATACCGCGCTCGGCGCAGGTCCGGAAGATCGCCGCGGTCGAAGCGAGGGCGCGGTCCCAGGCTTCGACATTGTGCTGCTGCGAGCCGACATGGAACGAGATGCCGTAGGGCACGAGGCCCTTCTTATGGGCGAGCTCCAGGATGTCGGCGGCGTAGACCGGCTCGCAGCCGAATTTGCGCGACAAGGGCCATTCGGCGCCAGAACCGTCGCAATGGATGCGGCAGATAACGCGGCTTCCCGGCGCGGCCCGGACGACTTTCTCCACCTCGGCTTCGCAATCGATCGCGAACAGCGTGACGCCGAGCTGGAACGCCTCGGCGATCTCGCGTTCCTTCTTGATGGTATTGCCGTAGGAGATACGGTCGGCGGTGGCGCCGGCCGCGAGCACCGCGTGAGTCTCGGCGATCGAGGCGACGTCGAAGCAGCAGCCGAGCCCGGCCAATAGCTTGAGTATTTCCGGCGCCGGGTTCGCCTTCACCGCGTAATAGACCTTGGTGTCAGGCAGCGCCTTGGCGAAGTTTTGGTAGTTCTCGCGGACCACGTCGAGATCGAGGACGAGACAGGGTCCGACATCGGTACGTTGTTTGAGAAATTCGCGGATGCGTGCGGTCATTTCCCCAGCTCCTAATCCGGCCGGCGGCGTAGCCGCCGAGTTGAACCTCCTGCGACGCTGACGCTCCCCCACATGGAGGAGTACTTACGTCGCCGTGATTGCTGCCTCGGTCCGGATTAGGGAAATCCCGTTCCGCACTGTTGGCAAAGAAGGACAAGCCCTTTCGGTGTCCCCGGCATTCGCGCCGGCAGTAACCAAAAAAGCCCTTCCGTCGTTGCTTTAAGCCGCGTCGCCCGTGGAGAGCGGGCATCGCCGGTTCGCCTCCGGCTGCCGGTCGCGGGAGCAAGGAAGTAGTGTTCTCTTCCTTAGGCGGCTGTCCGGCCTCTTGTCCGGATGCCCACCGACCGACACACGGCCACAGGCACGTGCGAAATTGGGCAAACCCGCAATAAGCGATTTAGTTCGCTCGTGCAACCTTTTTTGTTTTAAGGAAGCGTAAAAATACAAACCTGCCTGTGCACGAGGGACAGCAGGCGACGAGTCAATCGGCGGTGAACGGCTCGACGCGGTGCGCCGCGCGCACGAACTGCACCATCACCGCGACGCCGCACAGCATGAACAGCCCGTCGAGCACGCGCGCGCCGAGCGTGCCGAGCGCGAACAGGTTGGCGATCGCCCAGCTGCCGGCAAACGCCGCGCCGAACACTTCGGCGCTGATCAAGATCGCGGCGCTGACCACGGTCAGCACGTTCTGCCAGAGGATGCGGCGGCGGCGCTGAGGGGACAGGTCGTTCATCGCGGCAGGAGTTATCCCGATCCGGCGGCCACTTCAAGGCTGGCTTTAGCTTGGGTTGGCTTTTGGCTCACGCCGCGTCGCGCGCGGCTTTGCCCAGAAGCCCCGCCTCGACGAGGGCCGTGCGAATGCGGTCGATCTCGGCGCGGCCGAGCTTGACCAGCGGCGGGCGCACCACCGCCCGCGGCAGGCGTCCGAGCAGCACTAGAGCCTCCTTCATGCGGTTGTGCATGTCGGCCCAGGGCTCGGCATAGAAGACCCGCGCGAGCGGATAGATGCGGTCGTTCAAGCGCCGCGCCTCGGCCAGATCGTTGCGCTGCACCGCCCGGAACAGAGCCGCCTGCAGGTCGGCTATCACGCTGCCGCTGCCGGAGAGGAGCCCGTTGCAGCCAAGCACCAGCGAACTCAAAAGCCAGGAGCTGTGGGTGGTCAGCACGTTCACCGGACGCTTCAAGGCTTGCAGCGTGCGGATGTGCATCTCGTGCTGCTGCACGTTGCCGGCCCAGTCCTTAATCGCACGGATGGTCGGCACCGCTTCGATCATCTGCAAGAGCGTGTCGCGCGGATAGCCCTGCCCGGTCGCCAGCGGATATTGGAAGACGATCAGCGGCAGGTTGGTGGCGTCGGCAATGCGCTTGAAGTGCTCGACCGCCATGGCCGGGCTCTGGCCCAATGTGAACGGCGCTGGCGGGAAAACGAGAAGCGCCGATGCTCCGCCCTCATCGGCCATGCGCGCGATGCGGGCGGCCTCAATGCTGCCGTCAGCCCATACCCCGTTGACGATCGGCAGGCGCCCGCCGATTTCGTCCTGCGCGATTTCGAGAACGCGACGCTGTTCATCGAAGCTGCAGGAGGCGACCTCGGTGGAATGGGCGTTAACTGTAACGGCCGAAAGTCCCTCGGCGGCGGCAACATCGGTGAGGTGCTTGCGGAAGCTCTTTTCGTCGATCGTCAGATCAGCGGCGAACGGCAGTAGGACGGCGGGGATCACGCCGTGTGGCGCGTAATGGGCATGGCGGGGCATTCGGCTCTCCTCACAAACGACCTTGTCGAACGACCTGTCACGAACGGCCTGGTGCGGCGGATTTGAAGTTCCTAGATCGGACAGCACAACCGCCACCCGCCCTATATCATGCCTGCAGCCGCATTTGCTAAGACCCCCGCCAATGCCTGAGATCGAAGCCCCCGCCCTCCTCGACAATAATACTGCCCGCTTAACGATCGCGCCGGGCGACAATCCGCTTTTAGAGGACTGGACCGCCTCTGGCGAGGTGCCGCCGTTCCCCCGCATTCGGGCCGAGCACTTCCTGCCGGCTTACGCACAGGCACTCGCCGAGCACGCGGCGGAGATCGCGGCCATTGCCGCCGAACCGGCGCCGCCGACATTTGCGAATACGATCGCCGCGCTCGAGCTGAGCGGCCGGACGCTGGAGCGGGTCGACAACGTGTTTTCCCTCCTTGCCGGCGCAGATACCAATGACGCCCTGCAGGAAATCGAACGGGTGATGGCCCCGCTGATCGCGCGGCATTGGAACCAGATTCATACCAATGCCGCCCTGTTCCGGCGCATCGACGCCGTGACGGCGACCACCGAGCACATTGGACTGGATGCCGAACAAAAGCGGGTGCTCGAACGCTATCACACCAGCTTTCGCCGCGCCGGCGCCGCGCTCGACGATGCCGCGAAGCGGCGGCTTGCAGAAATCATGGAGCGGCTGGCGGCGCTCGGCACTGCGTTCAGCCAGAACGTCCTCGCCGACGAGCAGGCTTTCACGCTGCGGCTCGAAAGCGAAGCCGAGCTTGCCGGGCTGCCCGATTTCATCCGCGAGTCCTTGCATTCCGGAGCGACCGAGCGCGACATCGACGGTTATGCGGTGACGTTGTCGCGCTCCACGGTTGAGCCATTCCTGCAATTTTCCGATCGCCGCGATCTGCGCGAAAAGGTCTTTCGCGGCTTCGTCATGCGTGGCGACAACGGCGGCTCGACCGACAATAAAGCGATCATCGCCGAGATGGCTCGACTGCGCGCCGAGCGCGCGCACCTTCTCGGCTATGCGGATTTCGCGCATTACCGGCTCGATGACGCAATGGCGAAGACACCGGCGGCGGCGCGCGATCTGCTCGGCGCAGTCTGGCGGCCGGCGCGGTTGAGCGCGCTGACGGATCGCGATGCGATGCAGGCGCTAATCCAGGAAGACGGCGGTAACTTCAAGCTCGAGCCGTGGGACTGGCGCTACTACACCGAAAAGCTCCGCCGGCGCGTGTGCGATTTCGACGAAACCGCCATCAAGCCGTATCTCAGTCTCGATCGCATGATCGAAGCGGCGTTCTACACGGCCGGCCGTCTGTTCGGCTTGAACTTCACGCCGCGCCCGGACGCGGCGGTTTGGCACCCCGACGTGCGGGTGTGGCACGTGTCTGGCCCTGACGGCAAGGAGATCGGTCTGTTCTTCGGCGACTATTTCGCGCGAGCTTCAAAGCACAGCGGCGCCTGGATGATGTCGCTCCGCGACCAGCAGAAGCTCGACGGCGATGTCACGCCGTTGATCGTGAATGTCTGCAATTTCGCCAAGGCGCCCGGCGGCGAGGCGACGTTGTTGAGCTTCGAGGACGCGCGCACGCTGTTCCATGAATTCGGCCACGCGCTGCACGGCCTCCTTTCCTCGGTTACTTACCCGATGATTGCCGGCACCAATGTCGCCACCGATTTTGTCGAGCTGCCGTCGCAATTGTTCGAGCATTGGTTGGCGCAGCCGCAACTGTTGCGGCGCTTCGCCCTGCACTACCAGACCGGCGCGCCGATGCCCGAACAACTGCTGGCCCGGCTCGTCGCCGCGCGCAATTTCAACAAAGGTTTCGCCACGGTCGAATACATTGCCTGCGCCGAAACCGATCTCGATTTGCATGCGCTGCCGCCGCCTAATCCCAGCGATCCATCGTTCGATGCGCGCGCGTTCGAGGCGGCAAGCCTCGCCCGGATCGGCATGCCGGACGAAATCGTGATGCGACATCGCTTGCCGCACTTTGCCCATATCTTCGCCGGCGGCGGCTATGCCGCCGCCTATTACAGCTATATGTGGTCGGAAGTGCTCGACGCCGACGCGTTTGCCGCTTTCGAGGAGACCGGCGACATTTTCGATCCCGCCACCGCGAAACGGCTGCGCGACTGCGTCTATGCCGCCGGCGACCGGCAAGACCCGGCCGAAGCCTACAAGGCCTTTCGCGGGCGGCTGCCGACCGCGGACGCGCTCCTTCGCAAACGCGGCTTTGCCGCGCCTGCCGCAGCGTGAATTGAATGGCCAATCCAGTGAGCTTGCATAGCGCCGGGCACCGCCGTGGGGTCGTCTGCGCGCCCCATTTTGCGACGGTCGAAGCCGGCCGTGCTATCCTTGCCGAGGGTGGCAATGCGATCGAGGCCGTGCTCGCCATGGCCGCCTCGATCGCCGCCGTCTATCCGCATATGAACCATCTCGGCGGCGACGGCTTCTGGATCATCCGTGAGCCGTCGGGACGCGCTCGCGCCATCATGGCGGCGGGTCCGGCTGCGCTAGCGGCCAAGCCTGAGCTTTATCGCGACTACGAGAGCATGCCGACGCGCGGCCCGCTCGCGGCGCTTACCGTGCCCGGCGCGGTCGGCGGCTGGATCCTCGCCCACGAAGCGGCAAAGGCGCGCGGCGGGAAATTGCCGCTCAAGGTCCTGCTCACGCCCGCGATCACGCAGGCGCGAAACGGCTATGCCGTCACCCGCAGTCAGAAACGATTTACCGAGGAGCAGTTCTCAAGCCTTAAAGACGTGCCCGGTTTCGCTGCGCAATTTCTGCTCGACGGCAAGGTTCCGGAAGTCGGCGCTGTGCTCAAGCAGGAGGCATTTGCCGCCACGCTTGAACATCTGACCCATGCCGGGCTTGAGGATTTCTATCGTGGCGATGTCGCGCGCGAGACCGCCGCCGACCTGGAGCGCATCCGTAGTCCCCTGTCGCGGACCGATCTCGAGCGCTACCAAGCCACCCTCGCCGAACCGCTGCGCGTCGGCTTGGCATCGGGAACGCTGTTTAACACCGACGCTCCGACGCAAGGCGCCGTCTCGCTGATGATCCTGGCATTGTTCGCGCGCCTTGGCGTGCGCGAGGCGGAAGGCTTCGACCACATTCACGGCCTCGTCGAGGTGACCAAGCGCGCATTGCGCATGCGCGACCGGCTCATCACCGATCCGAACTATCTCTCCCATTCGCTGCAGCGCGTGCTCGAAGACCGCTACCTCGCCGGCGAAGCGATGAAGATCGATCGCCGCAAGGCGGCCCCTTGGCCGCTCGCGCCGAATGCCGGCGACACGATTTGGATGGGCGCGGCCGATACGTCCGGTCTCGTCGTTTCCTACATTCAATCGCTCTATTGGGAATTCGGCTCTGGCTGCGTGCTGCCGGGCACGGGACTATTGATGCAGAACCGCGGCTCAAGCTTTTCGCTTCAGCCCGGCTCGCTCAATTACCTCAGCCCCGGCCGGCTGCCGTTCCACACGCTCAACCCGGCGCTCGCCGTGCTCCAGGACGGGCGCATCATGGCCTACGGCTGCATGGGTGGCGACGGTCAGCCGCAGACGCAAAGCGCAGTCTTCACCCGCCATGTGGATTTCCGCGAGCCCCTGCCGGAAGCGATCGACCGGCCGCGCTGGGTGCTCGGCCGCACCTGGGGCGCGGCGCGCACCTCACTGCGTCTCGAGCCGCCCTTCGACGAAAGCGTGGTCGAGGCGCTCGCCGCTGCCGGCCACGACATCGATCTGGTGCCGGAGCGGCATTCGGACGTCATGGGCCATGCCGGCGCCGTCGTGCTGCATCCGGACGGCACCTGCGAAGGCGCGCACGATCCGCGCGCCGACGGCGGCGCCGCGGGGATGTAGACGCCGATTTTATTACCCTTTGCGCTTCTTCGCTGCCGCCCGCGCGTCGGCGATGATTTGCTTGAACACTTTCATTTCGACCACGCCCGGCACGCGGAAGAACCCGACAATGAAGGCGGGCGTGCCCTGAAAGCCGAAGGCATCGGCCTGGGCATTGTTGTGGATCAAGACGTCCTCGATAGTCTTCTGATGCGCCTGCAGATCCTGCTTGGCCTTTTCGACATCGACGCCGGCCTTGGTCAGAAGCTCCGCAATGTTGGCGTCGCTCAATTTCTCCTTGGCGTCGATCAACGCGTCATGCGCCTCCGGATATTTGTTCTGATATTTTGCCGCCAGCGCCAGTTGTGCGGCAGACTTCGACACCGCGCCGAAGATCGGCCAGTCTTTGAGCACCAGCCGGATTTTGCCGTCCTCGCGCACGACCTGTGCGATTTCCGGCGCAAGCTTTTTGCAAAATGGGCATTGATAGTCGAAATATTCGACCACGGTCAGGTCACCTTGCGGATTACCGAGCGCAGGAATTTCCGGATCGCGGAGCACCGCGTCGCGGCTGAGAGTGTCGTCAAAGCCCTCGCCGAACGCGGCCGCCGAGAGAATGCCGATGGCGACGGCGATTAAACAAGCGCCGATGTTCGAAAATGCTGTACGCATTGATAATAATCCCTGACAGCCGGATTTCGGGTGAGTGAGCTGACGCGAGTCGTTATTCCATCGGGCTCAAGCCGAGCTTATCCATCAGCACGCGATCGCGGTCGCGCTCAGGATTTCCCGTGGTGAGAAGCTTGGGACCGTAGAAGATCGAATTGGCGCCGGCGAGAAAGCAAAGGGCCTGCGTCTCCTCGCTCATGTCCTCGCGCCCGGCGGAGAGCCGCACCACTGACCGCGGCATCGTGATGCGCGCAACCGCAATGGTGCGGACGAATTCGAATGGATCGAGCGGCGGTTGATCGGCGAGCGGCGTGCCGGCGACGCGGACCAGCATATTAATCGGCACCGATTCCGGATGCACCGGAAGCGACGCCAGCGCCGCGATCATGCCGATGCGGTCGGC
>DASSXN010000207.1:0-24907 GCA_035703785.1 Xanthobacteraceae bacterium | reverse complement strand
ATGATGGCCCGCTGAAGACCCCCTTTGGCGAGTTGCCTGCCACGGGTAAGCAAATGGATGCCCCTTGCTGCGACGTGTTCGAACTCGAACGCGGCAAGATCAAACGCTTCGACTGCTACCCAGAGGGGTCTATCATCTTTGCTCAGCTTGGGGTCTTGAACAACCTCGACGCTGCTTTGCGTCACTGAGAATCGTCTGAGATAGGCAATAGAGCTATGGACGATCGAATTATTGAGCTTCTGTACCGCAACCTTCAGGAGGTCTTTGGCGAAGGTGACGCGGCCCGCCGCCGCGCCGCCATTGAGGACTTCTATACTGAAGACTGCGTGCTGTACGTTCCGCCCGGTGTCTTTGTTGGACACGACGCTCTGGACAAGTTCGCCGGAGACCTCCGCGCGACACATCCACACTTCGTCTATACGCCCCATGGAGAACCACAAGCCCTGCATAACGGGGGAATTCTGGCATGGGGCTCAGGCCCGAAAGGCGAGGCCCCAGACTACAGCGGGCTGGATGTCGTCATTGTTCGCGATGGCAAGATCGCTGCGCTCTACGTCTTTCTCAATCTGAAATTTGCATAGCGGGGCGCGGTGCCCTCGCGGCTTAGCCTCCTTTCATTAGGTTGTTAGTTCGCAATTGACGCCGAAGGTAGGATCTACCCTTTGAGCTTGCTAGCAATTTGAGTACTTTCGATACTCGTATGCGCCCACCTAGGCAGCACTATCAGCGAGTGCGAGCGCCCTGCGACCTTGATGCTCTTCACGAATTCCGGGGTATTGTTGAGATAGCAGCGATCCCTCGTAATACGCGGCGCTGTATGATCGCCGGTTCTTCATACGCACCATCCACGCGGCAACGCCGGGGCAGTCCTTCCAGAGAAATTCGTAGCCAAGATCCTCCATACGAATCATCGACGGCAAAACGGCAAAATCGGCCAATGTCAGGTTTTTGCCGAGCAAATATTCCGATTGAGAAAGCGGGTTCTCCATACGCTTAACGGTCTTGCTTATGCTGTCTTCGGCTTGCTTAAGCTTTTCAATGCTGAACCCCTTCTGCTTGTCCATCTCGCCGAGGAACTTGTCGCGAAGTGGCTTAGACTTGGCCAATGCCTTGAACTCTTCGTCAGACATTTTTTCGAAATGACGCGCAAAGGCGGCATTGTAGGATGGGAAGCGTACGGCGACAGTCGGGACCTCTTCGAAGAAGCGAAGCCACGCCCTCATGTGAGCCCGCTGTTTCGGTTCGGCGGGGCTAAGTGCGATTTCGGGATAGACCTCGTCTAGGTATTCCATGATCACTGATGAATCGATGATCGGCGTCCCGTCATCCACGAGCGTTGGTACGACGCCGTTTGGATTCAATTTCAAGTACTCCGGCTTGAGCTGATCATTCTGAAAAAGCTTCATCTTGTGCTCGACAAAGTTGAGGTTCTTTTCGGCGAGCGTGAGTCGCACCTTCTGGCTGCAGGTGGATTGGGGCGCGCTGTATAGCTCAAGCATGTTTCGCTTCCTACGATTTTTGTTGATCGGTAGGCATTACATTGGCCCTTACCCTTCGAACTTCGCGCGGTTTATCTGTTGCGGCGCAACAACAGTTTCGTCGGGGCTTAGGCAGGCGCGCAACTGAAGCCAATTTTTCGAGCGCGACAAATCGAAAATTATGATCAGTGACATCATTGTGATGGGTGTCGCCCTTACCTGGCTCGGGAGCGCTTCCGCGGCTCAGACGACGGATGCTATAAGAAGACTCGTCCTCCGCCAGAGATCAGTGCGTTCTCAAATTCGATCATGAGCGATAAATTCCAAGACATCCGGACGTTTGTCGCGGTTGTGCAGGCTCGGGGATTCGCTCAAGCCGGAAAGCGCTTGGGAATAGCCAAATCAGCGGTCAGTCGGCGTGTCAACGATCTCGAAGATCGTTTGGGCACGCGCCTTTTGAATCGAACAACCCGCCAGCTCAGCCCCACTCCGGCCGGTGCTGAGCTTTATCAGCGCGGACTCCGGCTCCTTGCGGACTTTCAGGAGGCCGAAGATGCCGTGTCGAGTGGGTCGAGCGAACCTGCCGGCAAATTGAGGATTTCAGCGCCAGTCTCGTTCGGGTCGCACTGCCTTGGTCGGATCATCCCAGAATTTATGAGCCGTTTCCCGCGTTTGCAGGTCGAACTTGAGCTAGAAGATCGTCTCATTGATCTGGTGGCCAGCGGCTTCGATGTGGCCCTTAGGATAAGCCGCTTGAAAGATTCAAGTTTGATCGCTCGGAAGATCGTTACGATACACCATGTTATCTGCGGGAGCCCGGAATATCTTCGGCGCCGAGGGCGACCGAAACTTCCGGAAGATCTTCAGGATCACACGACGCTGCGATATTCCTACGTGGACGACTATTGGGAGTTTACAAACAACGAAGCGCTTTCTCCCCCATCCAAATTCCGTTGCAATAACGGCGACGCATTACGGGAGGCCGCGATTGCCGGAGGTGGCCTAGCGTACCTGCCGACCTTTATCGTGCATCAAGCGGTGGCAGATAAACGACTGGAAGTCTGTCTGTCGGGCTTCGAAAAAGACCCGATCGCATTATATGCTGTTTACCCCAGCACCCGTCATCTCTCCGCGAATATACGCGTGTTTATTGATTTTCTGGTTGAGAAATTTGGCGCGAACCCGTTCTGGGATAAAGCAATCGGTTTGAAGAGGCATATGCCGTAATCTCTTACGCACGTCCTTTAGAGGACATGCGTATCGCGTTTCCTTCAAGCAGCGATCAAGTCAGGTAGGCAACGCTGCCGAACCCACCGCCGCGGGCGGCGTCGATCCCATGCGAGCTAGCGCCGTGAAGAAGAAAGCCGCAATCCAAAGTAACGGCCCCAGTAGCCCAGGCCACCACGGTACATATCCGGGGACCAACACGAAGAGAATAAAAGGGATGTCGGCAATGCCCACAATTACGGCGTTGACCCAAAAGCCAAACCGATCATTGCGCCAATTCAACGTGATCGCGAAAATGATCGCCGCCGCGGCGAAAGCTGCCAAATAAAATGCCGTCTGCATCAGGCGGGCCTGCACCATAGCTCCCGCCAAATTCTGTGCTAACTTGAGAACGCCATAGGCTGCGGTGAAGTGCAGCAGGCCCCAACACACATAAAGCACTGCGCCGAACTTTGCGGCAATCTTTTCCATGGAGTTTTTCCTACGACATCGTCAGCCCAAATCGAGGCACACTTTTTCACGTATCATGATTAGGGAGTATGGCGGTCAGCCTTGGTATTTTCGATTCTTCTTCCGAGAACAGAGTGTTCTCCAGTTTGGAACAGCGCCTCGTAACATGGATCGCCCTGGAGTTCTTTGCCTGGTGTACATCTGTCGGATAGCTGTACCCGGTCAGGACATGGCGAATTTATGAGTACACGCCCTAATCGCTACTCACCATTCGCTCTTCTCACTTCCGCTTCGACATCGGCAGATATTCGCGCAAGCCCGCGCCGGTATAGAGATACAAAAACAACGCCGCCTTCGCTATTCCGGCGATGGTTGCCATCCGACATTCTTTATGGTCATTCCGGACAAATTCAGAGTAAACCATCGGTTCAAGTTCACTGCCCGGATTTCAAGCACTGCGCCTTTTTTGTTTTCAAGCCGCACCATCTTTGCGCGCCGGACTGTCGCAGCTCCGGCATCGGCAGCAGTGTAGGTGCCGATAATGTCCGATGCGCTATGCAAATTGGACGCCGTGCCAATCAAATCTATTGACGTGGCCCAAATCCTTCTAATCTCGGGGCCGACAATCGCCAGCCTATATTTCTGATCTTGGTAGAATAAATAACCGCTGCCACCACCACGGTCTGCTTTCAGGAAGCTGATTTGAACACGGCCGGTCTCCCTGTCGGTCTGCGCAGAGGCAATGGTTGGTATCGCCGTTAGCGCGCTGAGCGCTACGGCCAATTGCAACATCCAAACGACGCCGCGCCAGTTCGTAAGCTTTCTAACGGTGTAATCCATGGCTAAATCGATTTAGCGCTCACGTTTGGGGGCGTTCACCGTATCGGGCCCAGCACAAAAAACTAGACCAGGCCGCGTCCGCGTACCCGAGTAAGTGTATGATTCCAAATGACGTGATCGCAAATAGTTATCTAACGGACATTGAGTACGAAATCGAACCGGCCGGCGGGACCGTCGCCGAGATCCGCCACTCGCATGAGCAGTTGGCGCTGGAACAGACCGTCACGGAGGTTTTTCGGTTCGTTGGGAAAATAGAGTTGCGTGGTCAATAGACGGCTGCCCGGCGCCTGAACTTTAACATGGTAGTGCCTCGTGCGGCCGGAATAGAGCGCCGGCACTATGGTGTGAAAGCCGAACGCACCGTCGGGTTCGGTGACGACATGGCCGCGATAGCGAAAGCCGACGTTGTCGTATTCGCCATTTTCATCGGCATGCCAGAGATCAACCACCGCTCCACGAACTGGGCGACAAGTCTTGGTCAGAACAAAGCCGGAAAGTTCAAACGGTTTGCCCTTGGTGCCAAGCTCACGAAGATCACTACGCTCCGGCGATTTCGGCTTGAAAAACGGTCCCTCCGTCTCGGGCACGGTTGGTTCATCGCCATCGTGACAGTGAGGTGTGGCCGCAAGCTCCTGTGTATGGGCTAAATCCGCGCAGGACAGTTCCCACCCGGCGGCAAGCATGGCGGTGCTGAGCAAAAATCGCCGCCGAGTCGCTTTCGATCGTCTGTTCATAACAAGCTGCCATATTTTATGAGTCCGTGCAGCGAACGGCGATCGCATAGTGGTGGATGGCGCGAACCACCTTTTACAATTCGCTACTCGCCATTCGCTGTTCGCGGTCTCTTACTTCCGCTTCGACATCGGCAGATATTCGCGCAAGGCTGCGCCAGTATAGAGCTGGCGCGGCCGGCCGAGCTTCTGGTGCGGGTCTTCGATCATTTCCTTCCACTGCGCGATCCAGCCGACGGTGCGGGCGAGCGCGAACAGCACGGTGAACATCGCGGTGGGGAAGCCCATCGCGCGCAATGTGATGCCGGAATAGAAATCGACGTTCGGATAAAGCTTCTTCTCGATGAAATATTCGTCGTGCAGCGCGATCTTCTCCATTTCCATGGCGACGTCGAGCAGCGGATCCTTGATGCCAAGCTCGTTGAGCACCTCGTAGCAGGTCTTCTGCATGATCTTGGCGCGCGGATCGTAGTTCTTGTAGACGCGATGGCCGAAGCCCATCAGGCGGAATGAATCCTTCGGATCCTTGGCGCGCTTGATGTATTCGGGAATGCGATCGACGGTGCCGATCTCGCCGAGCATTTTCAGCGCCGCCTCGTTGGCGCCGCCATGCGCGGGACCCCACAGGCAGGCGATGCCGGCGGCGATGCAGGCAAATGGATTGGCACCGGTCGAGCCGGCGAGGCGAACGGTCGAGGTCGAGGCGTTCTGCTCGTGATCGGCGTGCAGCGTGAAGATGCGGTCCATCGCGCGCGACAGCACGGGATTGACTTTGTATTCCTCGCACGGCACCGCGAAACACATGCGCAGGAAGTTCGAGGCGTAATCGAGCTTGTTGTTCGGATACATGAACGGCTGGCCGATCGAATATTTGTAGGCCATGGCCGCCAGCGTCGGCATTTTCGCGATCATGCGGATCGACGCGATCATGCGCTGGGTCGGATCGGTGATGTCGGTGGAGTCGTGGTAGAAGGCCGAAAGCGCGCCGACGCAGCCGACCATCACCGCCATCGGATGCGCATCGCGCCGGAAGCCCTGAAAGAACCGGCTCATCTGCTCGTGAACCATGGTGTGATGGGTCACGCGATCGACGAAGTCGGCTTTTTGCGCCGCGGTCGGCAGCTCGCCGTAGAGGAGGAGATAGCAGGTCTCGAGAAAGTCGCCGTGCTCGGCGAGATCGGCAATCGGGTAACCGCGATAAAGCAGGATACCTTTGTCGCCGTCGATATAGGTGATCTTGGACTCGCAGCTGCCGGTCGAGGTGAAGCCGGGGTCGTAGGTGAAAATGCCGGCTTCGGCATAGAGCTTGCTGACGTCCAATACCTCTGGGCCGATGGTGCCGTCGTAAACGGGAAACGAATAGTTCTTGTCGCCGAGCGTGATGGTGCCGGTCTTTATGTTGGCGCCGGTCTTCGCGTCCATGGTTTTACCCTCGATATAGGATTGTCCGAAACCGATAGATCGCCCGCGGCCCCGGGCTATTCCAAAGCGCGGTTTCGCCTAGCTTAAGCCGCTGTGCACTGCAAGATAATAGCCAATAATCGCCCTGGAAGGGACCGGCGGGACGAAAAATCCGCGGCCAAACGCCATCGTGGGGATCGCTGGCTAACCGGCTTGCTGCGCGGTCTGGTCGGCAAGGCGGCCAAGGCTCTCGCTCTTGCCGAGCACAGTGAGCACCTCGAAAATTCCTGGCGATGTCGTGCGCCCGGTCAGCGCCGCCCGCAACGGCTGTGCCACCGCGCCGAGCTTGGCGCCGTGGCGTTCGGCAAAGCCGCGCACGGCGTGCTCGGTGGTCTCCGTGGTCCAGGGCTCCACCGCGGCAAGTTCGGCGGCAACCTCACGCAGGAGCGCGCGCGCATCCGGGTTGAGAATGCCTTCCGCCTTCTCGTCGAGCGGTATGGGGCGGTCGGCCCAAAGGAAACGCGCGCTGTCGACGATATCGAGCAGCGTCTTGGCGCGTTCCTTCAGGCTTGGCATCGCGGCGAGCCACTTTTGGCGGAGCGGCGGCGTCATCTTGGCGGCGAGCTCGGCGCCGTCGGCGAGATGCGGCAGTAGCCGCTCGATGGCTTGCAGCAATTCGGCATCGCTCATCTGCCGGATGTAATGGCCGTTGAGATTTTCAAGCTTGGCAAAATCGAAGCGCGCGGGCGAACGGCCGATCTGCGGCAGATCGAAGGCCGCGATCATTTCCTCGGTCGAGAAAATTTCTTGATCGCCGTGGCTCCAGCCGAGCCGCACCAGGTAATTGCGCAAGGCCGCGGGCAAATGGCCCATCGCCCGATAGGCGTCGATGCCGAGCGCGCCATGGCGCTTCGATAATTTGGAGCCGTCCGGCCCGTGGATCAGCGGAATATGCGCCATTACCGGCACCGGCCAGCCGAGCGCGTCGTAGATCTGCTTCTGCCGCGCGGCATTGGTCAGATGATCGTCGCCGCGGATCACATGAGTGATCGCCGTGTCATGGTCGTCGACCACGACCGCGAGCATGTAAGTCGGCGTGCCGTCGGAACGCAAAAGCACCAGATCGTCGAGATTTTCGTTCTGCCAGACGACCCGGCCCTGAACCTGATCCTCGATCACGGTCTCCCCGGTGAGCGGCGCCTTGAGCCGGATCGCCGGCTTTACGCCGGGAGGCGCTTCGCTCGGATCGCGATCGCGCCAGCGGCCATCATAGAGCTTGGCACGGCCTTCGCGGCGCGCCGCCTCGCGCATCTGCGTGAGCTCTTCGGGGCTGGCGTAGCAGCGGTAAGCGCGTCCGGACGCCAACAGCTGTTCCGCCACTTCACGGTGCCGCTGCGAGCGCGCGAACTGGTAGACGGTGTCGCCGTCCCAGCCGATACCAAGCCAGCTCAGTCCATCGAGGATGGCGTCGATGGCAGCCTGCGTGGAGCGCTCGCGATCGGTATCCTCGATGCGCAAGAGCATTTTTCCGCCACGGCCGCGTGCGTAAAGCCAATTGAACAAAGCGGTGCGCGCTCCGCCGATATGCAGGAAGCCGGTAGGCGAGGGGGCAAAACGGGTGACGACAGTCATGCTTTGCGGATTTGCATGCTCGGTGGATTGACCCGGCCGATTTGAGAACGCGCGTTCGTGTACCACATATAACTGGCAAAAGGATGAAAGCGAGCACTTGACCGAAGCCGCCGACTTGTTCAATCCGAAGGCTGACGCGTGCGGTTAACGCGTGGGCGGCGTGGCTACTGCTGTGATCCGCACGCTTGGTGGTGGTGATTATTGGCCGATAAACATGTCCGTTGCTGAAAACATAACGCGCGAAGCGGGTCAGGATTTCATCCGCGATATCGTGCGCGCGGATCTCGCATCCGGCCGGCACAAGACCGCGGTGACGCGGTTTCCGCCGGAGCCGAACGGCTACCTTCACATCGGCCACGCCAAATCGATTTGCCTCAATTTCGGCATCGCCGAGGAGTTCGGCGGGCATTGCAATCTGCGCTACGACGACACCAATCCAACCAAGGAAGACCAGGAATATATCGATGCCATCGAGCGCGACGTGCGCTGGCTCGGTTTCGATTGGGGGGAGCACCTTTACCACGCCTCGGATTATTTTGAGCAGCTCTACGCCTGGGCTGAAGATTTGATTCGCGCCGGCAAGGCCTATGTCGACGACCAGAGCCAGGAAGAGATGCGCGCGACGCGCGGCACGCTGACCGAGCCGGGCACCAACAGCCCATTCCGTGAGCGGCCGGTTGCGGAAAATCTCGATCTGTTTCGCCGCATGCGCGGGCGCGAATTCCCGAATGGCGCGCGGGTGCTGCGCGCCAAGATCGACATGACCTCCGGCAACATCAATCTTCGCGATCCGGTGCTTTATCGCATCCTCCATGCCGCGCATCCGCGCACCGGCAAAGCCTGGTGCGTCTATCCGAGCTACGACTTTGCCCACGGCCAGTCGGACGCGATCGAAGGCATCACGCATTCGCTATGCACGCTTGAATTCGAGGATCACCGCCCGCTCTACGACTGGTTCCTGGACAACCTGCCGGTGCCGTCGCACCCGCATCAATACGAGTTCGCGCGGCTCAATCTGACCCACACCATCCTGTCGAAGCGCGTGCTCACCGAGCTCGTGCGCGGCGCATATGTCCGCGGCTGGGACGATCCGCGCATGCCGACGCTCGCCGGATTGCGCCGCCGCGGCGTGCCGCCCGCCGCCATCCGCGAATTCGTGCGGCGGATCGGCGTCGCCAAGGCGAACAGCGTCGTGGATGCCGCGATGCTCGATTTCGCGATCCGCGAGGAGCTCAACAAAACCGCGCAGCGGCGCATGGCAGTGCTGCGACCGCTTAAGATCGTGATCGAGAACTATCCGGAAGGCAAAAGCGAAGAGCTCGAAGCGGCCAATCATCCGGACGATGCCAGTGCCGGAACGCGCCGCATCCGGTTCGGCCGCGAATTATTCATCGAGCGCGACGACTTCATGGAGAACCCGCCGAAGAAATTCTTCCGGCTCTCCCCCGGCACCGAAGTGCGCATGCGCTACGCTTATTTCATCACCTGCCGCGAGGTGGTGAAGAACGCGGCCGGCGAAGTCACCGAGCTGCGCTGCGTCTACGATCCGGCGACCAAAGGCGGCAATGCGCCGGACGGGCGCAAGGTCAAGGCGACGCTGCATTGGGTGTCGGCGCAGGACTCCGTTGCCGCCGAGGTGCGCTTGTACAATCCGCTGTTCAACCGCCCCGAGCCGGACCCCAGCAATTTCGCAGCCCAGATCGATCCGAATTCGCTTGAAGTGCTTGCCGACGCCCGCGTTGAGCCAGCGCTGACCGAACTGAAAGCCGGCGAAGTCGTGCAGTTCGAGCGGCAGGGCTACTTCTGTCCGGACCCGGATTCAAAGCCCGAGCGGCTTGTTTTCAACCGCACCGTCGGATTGCGCGACACCTGGGCAAAAGTTGCCGCGGCTGGCTAAAACGAAAGTGCTCGCGCGCTAGTGCGATCCGGTCTACGCAATTGCCGCTAACGGGGTGGGCAAGCCAGCTGAAGCTGATCGAGGCGGGACATTTTCAAATAGTGGGCCGAGACCCTCCGCCATCGTCGGATGCGTCAGAACGGCGTCGCGAAGTTTCTGGTACGGCAGCTTTGCCATCATCGCGGTTTGCACTGCCGCCATCACCTCGCCAGCTTCGGCGCCGATCATCGTGAAGCCTAGAATGAGGTCATCATCGGCGCCGACGAGAGCCTTCATGAAACCTTGCGTTTCGCCCGTCGCTGCCGTTCGCAGTACGGCGCTCATCGGTAATTTTGCGATACGCACCAGGACTCCATCATGTTGCGCGGTGCGTTCGTTCAGCCCCACATGCGCAAGTGGAGGGTCGGTGAACATGCAGTAGGGCACCAGACGATCATGCGTGCTGCGCTTTTGTCCGGCCAAGTTATCCCTGACTATCCGAAAGTCATCGCGAGCCACGTGCGTGAACTGCGGACTGCCAGCACAGTCACCCATGGCCCAGACATCGGTCGCGGTGGTCTCTAATCGTTCATTGACGCGAATGTATCCGTGAGCGTCGAGTTCGACACCGACCTCTTTGAGCCCGATCCCCGCAGTATTTGGAATACGGCCTGCAGCCACAAGGATGTCGCTGCCATTAATGATCGTATCGCCGGACGATCGCGTTCGCACGTTAACGCTGACTTTTTCTCCGGACCGTCCGTCAACATTGAGGGCCTCAGTGCTTATAAAAAATTGGATGCCCTCTTCGCTGAGAATCCGCTGCATCTCATTTGCCACATCAGGATCCTCTCGGCTCATCAATTGAGACCCGGGTTCGATGACGGTAATACCGCTGCCGAAGCGACGATAAGCCTGCGCCATTTCGAGGCCGACATAGCCGCCGCCGAGCACGAGCAGATGTTGGGGCAGATAATCAAGTTCGAGCGCCTCGATGTGGGTGAGTGCCCCGGCAGACGCAAGGCCAGGAACAGCTGGAACTGCCGGGTGAGTACCAAGGTTAAGGAAAACTCGATCGCCATACAGGACGCGCGGCGCGGCGTCGTTGAGACGCACCTCGATCGTCTTCGGCGCTACGAAGCGCCCTGTTCCCATTACCAATTCGGCGCCGGTCGACTTGTAGATCTGCAGATGCACATCGACGTCGCGGTTCACCATATCGCGCTTACGCTGGCGAACAATCTCCATATTGGTCGTGATCGGACCAGTGATCACGCCGAACTGGGCGGCTTGATGCGCCAGATGCGCAACTTCGGCACTCCGAATTTCATTCTTACTAGGCAAGCAGGCAACGTTCGGGCAGGCGCCGCCAATCCATTGACGCTCGACGACGGCAGTTCGCTGCCCCGATTGCGCCAGATGCCAAGCCAATGACTTGCCACTGGTTCCGCTTCCGAGGATCAGATTTTCACATCGTTCTGATTGAGGCATTGGCATGCTCCGAGTATTGCAAGCGGTTCCGTCGGTGGTTAGCGCGCCTGCGGCTGCGAGGGCTAGTGCAGTGGCATGGCCCTTTCGGCCGGAGACACCCGTATTAAGGCGCAACTTTGCTAGCGAGATTATTTCACAGCAGTTTTTCAATCGTGATTGGTAGATCGCGTACTCTCTTGCCCGTCGCATGATACACAGCGTTTGCAATCGCGGGCGCTCCCGATACGGCCGTTAGCTCGCCAAGACCCTTGGCGCCCAGCGGGCTCGCTTCTTTCCAAGCGCATCATCGAGATGCATGGGGGCAAAATCTGAGTCGAGTCACAGGTCGGCCGAGGCTCGACGTTGTTAGTTCTCGCGTTCTCCACACCCGGCCGCCGTGCTCTCGCCAGATGGCGGCAACCTCCGGTAGCATAACGCTCCTTCCAGCGCGCCGGGGGCTTTCGCGCCGTGGCAGCAAACGACAAGCTAGAGAACCGGGCGGCGGAAAACCGGGCACGCCCGGGCGGCGCGCGGCGGTCGATCCCTGGCTCGATTCCATGGCCCGAACCGCGGCCGTTGCCCTGGCCCGGCGGCGGGCAGGGCACGCGCTGGAGCGCCGATTGGTGGCGCGCGCAATTTGGTTCGCCGGCGCGCATTCGCGAATGGGCCGCGCAGGAGCTGACGACCGGCCGGCTGTTGCCGTGGTTCGCAGTCGCCTACGGCACAGGCGTCGTTCTTTACTTCACGGCGGAACGCGAGCCGGCGCTATGGGCGGCAGCGGTGCCGGTTGCGGTCTGCGCGCTCGGCGCGGTGTTGCTTCGCCGGCAGATCGTGCCGCAAAAGATCGTGCTCAATGTGATCGCGCTTGGCCTGTTCGGCATCGCTTTGGGCCTTGCCGTCGCGACGCTCAAGACATCGTTGATCCAGCATACGGTGCTGCGCTTTCCAGCGTCCGGCATGACGGTCACGGGCTTCGTCGAACTGCGTGAGGAGAGCCAGCACACCGATCGTTTCGTGCTGCGCGTCGACCGCATCGACGGCGGCCGTATCGAGAAGCCGCCGCGGCGCGTGCGGCTTTCGGTCAAGCGCGGCATGGCGCCGGCGCCGGGATCATTCGTCGAAGTGAAAGCGTCGCTCGAGCCGCCGCTGCAGCCGCTCGAGCCCGGCAGTTACGATTTCGCGCGCGATTTGTTTTTCCAGGGCATCGGCGCGTCCGGTTTTGTCCGCGGCGCGGTGAAGATGATCGCGGCGCCGGCGCCGCAGGGAGTGCTGGCGCGCGCCGACGCCTTCGTGCAGCGCCTGCGCGACGCGATCGATGCCCGCATTCGCGCTGTCCTGCCCGGCGACGACGGCGCCATTGCCGCGATGCTAATTAATGGCCGGCGCGACGCGATCGCGCCAAACGTTTACGACGCGCTGTTTGTGTCCGGCATCGGCCATGTGTTGTCGATCTCCGGCTATCACATGGCGGTGGTGGCCGGCGTGATATTTTTTATCGTCCGCGCCTTCTTCGCCTTGATCCCGGGGCTTGCCGACCGCGCGCCGATCAAGAAATGGGCCGCGCTCGCGGCGCTGCTCGTCACCGGTTTTTATCTCATTCTGTCCGGCAATCAGGTGGCGACGCAGCGCTCTTTCATCATGATCGGGGTCGTGCTTGTGGGCGTGCTGTTCGATCGTCCGGCGCTGACCATGCGCACGCTGACCACCGCAGCGCTGGTGGTGCTCTTGTTCGCCCCGGAATCGATTGTGCATCCGAGTTTCCAGATGTCCTTTGCCGCGACGCTGGCGCTGATTGCCGGCTATGAGCGCGGCGCGATCAAGCTGCGCGGGCGCGCCGATACCTCGCTCGGCGCGCGCGCCGCGCTGTGGGGCGTCAACGAGATCGTCGGTTTGACGATCGCTTCCTTGCTCGCGGGCTTGGCAACCACCCCCTATGCGGCCTTCCACTTCCACCGCATCGCGCCCTATGGCGTCATTGCCAATCTCCTCGCCATGCCGATCGTCTCGGCCTGGGTGATGCCGATGGGAATCCTCGGCATTGTCACCATGCCGCTCGGGCTCGACGCCGAATTCTGGCGGCAAATGGGTTACGGCATCGAATGGATGAATGCGGTCGGGTTGTGGGTGGCGAGCCTGCCGGGCGCCTTCGGCCGCGTGACCTTGTTCGGCACCGGCCCGCTTTTGCTGGCAACGGCGGGTTTTCTGGTCATCGGCCTATTGAAGACGCCCCTGCGCTGGAGCGGGGCCTTGGCGGTGGTGGCCGCTACGATCTGGGCGGCGACCGCGCCGCGGCCGGACGTGCTGATCGCCGGTGATGGCCGTGGTTTTGCGGTTCGCGGCACCGACGGCCGGCTCGCTATCCATCACACCGGCGGCGACAGTTTTGCCGTGCGCGAATGGCTCGCGGCCGATGCCGACGGTCGCGACGTGCACGATCAAAGCCTGGGGCAGGGGATTGCCTGCGACGCGTCCGGCTGCATCGGCAAGCTCGCCGGCGGCGGGCTGGTCGCTTACGCGCGCACCCCGGAGGCTTACGAAGAAGACTGCACTCGCGCCGTGCTCGTTGTGGCAAGCCGCGGCGATCCGCCGGCGGATTGCAAGGCGACCGTCATCGACCGGGCGATGTGGCGGCAACGCGGCGCGCTCACGCTGAGCCGCCGCGGTGCCAATTTCATTATTGAGTCAGCGCGGCCGAAAAATTTCGACCGGCCATGGTCGCCGGCTCCAGTGCCGCGGGAAGCGCTTGCCGCTACCTCCGGAGAATCCAACCAGTCGGAAATCGGCAGTCGCGCGCGTGACGCGACGCCGCGCCAGGAAGACATCGAAGCGGATCAGTAGATCACCGTCACCCTGAGGTGGCCGCGGAGCGGCCCTCGAAGGGCGACGGTCTGTAATGGATTCATCCTTCGAGCCTCGCGGAGTTTGTCATCGGGCCGGCCACTTCGGGCCGGACCCGTTGGCTCGCACCTCAGGATGACGGTAAGGAATTCCGTTTCAAGCAATTAGGTCAATACCGCCGAAACAAGCCGACCAGCTTACCCTGAATGCGCACGCGGTTGGGGGGGAGGATGCGAACCTCGTAAGCGGTATTGGCCGGCTCGAGTGCGATCGAGGCGCCGCGGCGCCGGAAGCGTTTGAGCGTTGCCTCTTCATCATCGATCAAGGCCACGACGATATCGCCGGTATCGGCGGCTTCGGCGCGTTTGATCAGCGCGATGTCGCCGTCGAGGATGCCGGCCTCGATCATCGAGTCACCGCGCACTTCGAGCGCAAAGTGCTCGCCGGTGGAGAGGAGGTCCGGCGGCATATTGATGGTGTGGCTGCGGGTCTGGATCGCCTCAACCGGCGTGCCGGCTGCGATGCGGCCCATCACCGGCACCGCCACGGGGCGGCCGCCGTCATCCTCCGAGGCGGCACGGACGCGACCGAGATTGCCCTCGATCACGCTCGGCGTGAATCCGCGTGCGCGGGCGGCGCCCACGCCAGAGCCCATCCCATGGGCGACCGATTCCGGAAGCTTGATCACCTCGATGGCGCGCGCCCGATTGGGCAGGCGGCGGATGAAGCCGCGCTCCTCGAGCGCGGTAATGAGGCGGTGGATGCCTGACTTCGACCGCAGGTCGAGGGCATCCTTCATCTCGTCGAATGAGGGGGGAACGCCGGCTTCCTTAAGGCGCTCATGGATAAAGCGCAACAGCTCGGCTTGCTTGCGGGTCAACATCGGCGCGTCCTCTCTTCACCCGCAAGATCGCTGGAAGGCGACCTGCGGTCGAAAACAAATCATGAACAGACACTATCCGTTCCATATGTGTTCCGCAACCATTTAATTTCGGGTGAAGAAATCGAGCGGGTGGTCAAACCGGGCGCTAACGCTCGAATTTAACGATCACGCAGCGGCTCCCGGCCGCCGAAGCCGGCGCGTAAGGCTCTCGAACGATGAGGCAATCAGCGTTCGCCAAGGGCACCATCATGGAACTGTCCTGAACCGGAAACGGCGTCGCGACCGGACCTTCGTTGCTCTCTCGCAGCGTGGCGCGCAGGTAATCGGCGCGCTCGTCGTTGGCCGGAAGGTCAGAACCGAGCAGCGCCGATTCGGCCGGCAGTGCCAAATCGCCGCGTCCGCTCATGCGCCGGATCAGCGGCACCAGAAACAGGAAGGCGCAGACATAGGCCGAGACCGGATTGCCGGGGAGCCCGAGCACCTGCATGCCGCCGAGCCGGCCATGCATCAGCGGCCGGCCCGGCCGCATGGCGACCTTCCAGAACGACAGCTTCATGCCCTCGGCGGCAAAAGCCTTGTGCACGAGGTCGTATTCGCCGACCGAGGCGCCGCCGGTCGTGACGAGAATGTCGGCCGCATATTGGCGCGCGCTGCGAACAGCGGCGATGGTCGGTTCGAGCTCGTCCTTGACCAGCCCGAGGTCAACGACGGCGGCGCTTTCCTGGCGCGCCAGCGCGGCGAGCGCAAAGCCATTGGAATAGACGATCTGTCCCGGCCCGGGCTCCTGGCCGGGCGGCACCAATTCGTCGCCGGTTGCGAACAGCGCTACTTTCGGGCGGCGGTGCACCGGCACGATCGGGTGGTTCATGCCGGCGAGCAGCGCCAGATCGCGTGCGCTCAGCCGGTGGCCTGCCGTGAACAGCGTATCGCCGCGGCGAAAGTCGAGGCCTTGCCGACGGATGTGGCGGCCCTTGCTCACCGGCTTCAACACGGCGACGGTATCACCCTTGCGCTCGGTGATTTCCTGAACGACGACGGTATCGGCGCCAGCCGGCATGACACCGCCGGTGAAAATTCGCGCCGCTTCGCCGGCGCCGACGGCAGCCGTGAACGGCCGGCCGGCGGCGACTTCGCCGATCAGGCGCAGCTGCACTGGGACATTCGCTACGTCGGAGGAACGCGCCGCATAGCCATCCATCGCCGACACGTCGGCCGGCGGCTGGGTGCGCAGCGCTTTGAGATCGGCGGCGAGCACGCGGCCGAGCGCGTCATCGAGGGCGACCTGTTCGGGCGGCAACGGCGCGGCATGCGCGAGCACGTGGTCGAGCGCTTCCGCTACCGAGATCAGCGCCACCGCATCACTCCCGCAAACGATAATGGCCGGAGCGGCCACCGCGCTTCTCGACGAGCCGGATGCCTTCGATGCGCATGCCGCGTTCGACCGCTTTGACCATGTCATAGATGGTCAGGCACGCCACCGATACCGCGGTGAGCGCTTCCATTTCGACCCCGGTCTTGCCCGCGACTTTGACCCGCGCCCGCACCACGATGCCCGGCAGGTCGGCATCGGGCACGAGCTCGACTTCGACCTGCGCGATCGGCAACGGATGACACAGCGGAATGAGTTCGTGCGTGCGCTTGGCCGCCTGGATGCCGGCGATGCGAGCGGTGCCGAGCACGTCGCCCTTCTTGGCATTGCCTTTGCGCACCAGCGCCAGCGTTTTCGGCGTCATGATCACGCGGCCCTCGGCGACCGCTACCCGTTCAGTCGCGGCTTTTCCCGAGACGTCCACCATGCGCGCTTCGCCGCGGCTGGTGAGGTGGGTGAGCTTCTTCTTCCGGCGCGGCACGGTTCACCGCATCCGTTTAGTGAGCGAGCGCAGCGCGGCGCGCCAAGAGCGCGCGCGTGGCGGCCGCCACATCGCTTTGGCGCATCAGGCTCTCGCCGACAAGGAACGTTGAAATCCCCGCTTTGGCGAGCCGCGACAGATCGTCCGGCGTGAAGATTCCGCTTTCGCCGATCACGATGCGATCGCGGGGAATGAGCCGCGCCAGCTGCTCGCTGGTGGCAAGCGCGGTGTTAAATGTCTTCAGATCGCGATTGTTGACGCCGATCAGCTTGGATGTAAGCCGCAGCGCGCGATTGAGCTCGTCTTCGTCATGAACTTCGACAAGCGCATCCATGCCGAGCGCATGGGCCGCGCCTTCGAGTTCGATGGCGCAAGCATCGTCCACCGCCGCCATGATGATCAGGATGCAATCGGCGCCAGAGGCGCGCGCTTCCGTCACCTGATAGGGATCGTACATGAAGTCCTTGCGCAGCACGGGCAGTGCGCAGGCCGCGCGCGCGGCCCGCAGATGATCAAGGGCGCCGTCAAAAGACGGCCCGTCAGTCAGCACCGAAAGGCAGGTCGCGCCGCCGGCAGCATAGGCTTTCGCCAAAGCAACAGGATCGAAGTCGTCGCGGATCAGTCCTTTCGACGGGCTTGCCTTTTTGATCTCGGCGATGAGCGCATAGTCTTTTGCCGCAAGGCGCTCTGCGATCGCCTTGGCAAAACCGCGCGGTGCGTCGGCCGCCTTGACCTCGCGCTCGAGCGCCGCCAGCGGGCGCGCCCGCTTGGCCGCGGCAATCTCCTCGCGCTTATAGGCTGCGATCTTTTCCAAAATGTCAGCCATCGTTCGACACCACGATCAGGCGATCGAGCCGGCCCTCGGCTTCGCCGGAATCGACCGAGTGGGCGGCAAGGTCGTAGCCGGCCTTGAGATCCTTGGCCTTACCGGCAACGACGAGGGCTGCCGCCGCGTTCAATAGAGCGACATCGCGGAACGGCGTCTTCTTGCCTTCCAAGACGTCTTCGACCGCCTTGGCATTCGTCGCCGCATCGCCGCCGCGCAGCGCCTCCGGCTTGACCTTGGCCAGGCCGATGTCTTCCGGCGAAATCTGAAAATTGCGGATGGCGCCGTTCTCCAGCGCAGTGACGCTGGTCGGCCCGGACGTCGTAATTTCATCGAGCCCGTCCGAGCCATGGACCACCCAGACGCGGTCGGCGCCGAGATTTTTCAAAACTTGCGCCAGCGGTTCGGTCCAATGCTTCGAAAACACCCCGATCATCTGGCGGCGCACGCCCGCCGGATTGGACAGGGGGCCGAGCAGGTTGAAGATCGTGCGCGTGCCAAGCTCGACGCGGGTGGCGGCGACGTTCTTCATCGCCGGATGGTGCGCCGGCGCGAACATGAAGCCGATCCCGGCCTCGCGGATGCATAGCCCGATCTGCTCGGGCGACAGCTCAATGTTCACGCCTAAGGCGGAGAGCACGTCGGCCGCGCCGGAACGCGACGACAAAGCGCGATTGCCGTGCTTGGCGACCGGAACGCCGGCGCCGGCGACAATCAGCGACGCGCAAGTGGAAATGTTGAACGAACCCGAGGCGTCACCGCCAGTGCCGACGACATCGATTGCGTCCGGCGGCGCATGCACCCGCAGCATTTTCGCGCGCATGACGCTGACCGCGCCGGTAATCTCCTCGACGCTTTCGCCGCGCACGCGCAACGCCATAAGGAGCCCGCCCATTTGCGATGGCGTCGCTTCGCCCGACATCATTTGCTCGAAGGCCGTGGCGGCTTCCTCGCGCGCGAGCGCCGCGCCGGTTGCCACTTTGGCGATGAGCGACCTGAACTCGACCGTCACGGCGCGCCCCTCAATTGACCCGCGCCCGCGCCGGGCGAGCGGCGGCCTCATTAGCCGCGCGGCGTCCGGTCGCGCGATTCCATGCTTGCGCGATGTCGAGAAAATTTTTCAGGAGCAAATGACCGTGCTCTGAGGCGATGCTTTCAGGGTGGAATTGCACGCCGTGCGCGGGCAGACGATTATGCGCAAGCCCCATCACCAGACCGTCCTCGGTTTGGGCCGTCACGTCGAGATCGCGCGGCATGGTTTCGCGCTCCACTACGAGCGAATGATAGCGCGTCGCCTTGA
Source organism: Xanthobacteraceae bacterium (assembly GCA_035703785.1). GTDB lineage: Bacteria > Pseudomonadota > Alphaproteobacteria > Rhizobiales > Xanthobacteraceae > BOG-931. Next base: position 6,105 of record DASSXN010000207.1, on the reverse strand, counting down.
ACGGCGCATTGATGCCGCGAAATACACTCCCGCCGCGGTGCTTGATTTCCGACAGCTTGCCGTGAACCGGGACCGGTGCGCGCACCACCTTGCCGCCGAACGCCTGGCCGATCGCCTGATGCCCGAGGCAGACGCCGAGGATCGGGATCCGCGGTGCGGCGGCAGCGATCAGATCGAGACAGATGCCCGCCTCATTCGGCGTGCACGGGCCGGGCGAGAGCACGATGGCGTCCGGCTCCGCGGCGATGACAGCGCTCGCCGTCAGCTTGTCGTTACGATGCACCTCGACCTTGGCCCCGAGCTCACCGAGATAGTGCACGAGGTTGAAGGCGAAACTGTCGTAATTGTCGATCAGAATGATCATGGGCCCACGCGTATCCCGGCCGCTGTTAGACACGCGCGCGCAAAGGGGGTCAAGCCGCGTCGGTTAACGCTGTTTCACTCCGCCGTCGCGCCGGACAATTTCGCCATCGCGATCCATTTCGGCAATTCGCTCACCAGGAAATCGGCGTAATCGGCCGGCGAGCCGAACATGGCTTGCGCTTCGAGGGTTTTCAGCTTGGCTTCCGTCGCCGGCAGCGCGAGCGCGGCATTGGTGGCGCGGTTGAGCTTGTCCACGATGGTCTTCGGCGTGCCGGGCGGCGCGACGATGCCGGTCCAGGAACTGGCGGTGAAGCCTGGCACACCGTTCTCCGCCATGGTCGGCACATCGGGAAGGTCAGTGAGTCGCTTCAGTGAGGGTGTTCCAAGCGGCCGCAATTTTCCGTCGCGCAATTGCGGCAACAGGATCGAACAGGTCTCGACTGCAAGATCGATCTGGCCGCCCAACAAGTCGCTCAGCACATTGGCGCCGCCGCGATAGGTCACCAGCACGACGTTGATGTCGGTCAGACTCTTGAACCAGGCGGCGAGCATGTGCGGCGGCGCGCCGTTGGGTACGCCGAAATTCAGCTTGCCCGGATGCGCTTTGGCGTAAGCGATGAGCTCGCTAACGCTGGCGACCGGCGCCTTGGAGCTCGCCACCATGACGTAGGGCACCTCGGCGACCATCGCGACCGGCACGAAGCGCTTCGGGTCGTATTCGGCGTCGCGATAAAGCGTCGGCCCGATCGCAAGCGTGGCGGCGCTGCCAAGAAGGAGCGTGTAGCCATCGGGCTCAGCATTGGCGGCAATCTTGCCGGCCAGCGTCGAGCCGGCGCCGGGCCGGTTGTCGACGTAAACTTGTTGTCCGAGCTCATTCGAAAGCGCCTGACTGATCAGCCGCCCCATGACATCGGTCGGACCGCCAGGCGGGAAGGGAACGATGAGACGGATCGGGCGACTAGGATAGGCGTCCTCGGCGACTGCGATCTGCGCGCTCGCCAGCACAGAGGTCGTGATGGCAAACAACAAAAACCAGATCATTGAACGGCGGCTTGCAATCGCGTTCGCGAGCGTCTGCATCATGGCAAGCTCCCGGTGCGCCCCCGGCAGGGCTTACTATGATGCGCGAAATAAGTTTGCGGCGGAAGCCAGGGGAAGCGCGCCAGCCGCGCGCGCTTTTTATTGCGCAGCGCGATCCGCCGCAATCATCCGGATGTCACGCGGCTGGGCGAGCGGAACGCGCCCGTCGCGTGTGCAGGCGGCGTCGAAATACGGCCACGCGTTCTCACCACATTCGGTGCCAAGCGGACGGATATCGGCACGATCGCCCTTGGCGCCGACAACCGGCGCGCTGGCGCCGACCTGCGGCGACAAACTCGGGAAGGCCACAAACACAGACGCAGCGATCGCAGCGATGGCGACGGCATAAGCGGTCTTGATCATGACACCTGATCCCTGGCTGCGCTCCATTGACCGGTTCTGTGGTCTCGGAGCTTTTATTGGCTGTTCGAATGACCGCAATTTTGTCGATGAACAGAAAAAATTCGTTGATTTGAGTCACAAATCCGACGTTTCCAGTAAGTTTACTGAAACATAATGACTTTTATCGCTAAATTCGGCCCCTGGGGAGCAATTTGCCAACGGCGGCGCGGCCGCACCTGGTTCTTAGGGTCGAGCAGCGCCGCCTTGCGGTGACTCGGCACCCAAGCTAGACCGCGACCATGCCCGCCGCCACATCGCGACCCAATCAACGCATTGCACTGTTTGCCGGATCGTTCGACCCCATCACCAACGGCCATGTCGATGTCGTCGCCAAGGCCGTGCGGTTTGCCGATCGGCTGGTCGTTGCCGTCGGCATTCATCCGGGCAAAACGCCGTTGTTCTCGGTCGACGAACGGCTGGCGATGATCAATGAAATCTGCGCGCCGCTCGCCCGTGCTGCGGGCTGTGAACTGTCCGCCGTCACCTTTGCCGACCTCGTGGTCACCGCGGCGCAGCGCGCCGGCGCGATCATGCTGGTGCGCGGCGTGCGCGACTCCACCGATTTCGATTACGAGATGCAGATGGCCGGCATGAATGCGGCGATGGCGCCGGAGATCCAGACGGTGTTCTTGCCGGCCGCGCCCGGGGTGCGCCCCATCACCGCCACTTTGGTGCGGCAGATTGCCGAGATGGGCGGTGACGTTTCAAGCTTCGTGCCGGCGCCAGTCGCGGCGCGGTTGAAGAAAAAATTCGCCAACAAGTGACCTAAGACGCAAATCTCATCGATTTCCGCCCCATCATCTGAACCTCACCGACGGGAGATGACATGACCCGCGTTCTTGCCGTACTGTTTGCCATCATGTGTGCAGCCTCAGCTTCTGCTCAGCCCGCTCAGCCGCTTCCGGCTGGGCTTGATCCGCAAAACACGCTCGTCCTCGACACCACGCAGGGACGGATCGTCATCAAATTGCGCAACGATATTGCGCCCGGTCACGCGCAGCGCATGAAGCAGCTCGCGCGCGATCATTTTTACGACAATGTGCCGTTCCATCGCGTGATCGACGGCTTCATGGCGCAAACCGGCGACGGCCAATACGGCAACGGCACCGGCGGCTCAAAATATCCAACGCTCAAGGCGGAGTTTTCCAGCGTGCCTTATACGCGCGGTGTCGTCGGCATGGCGCGCACTTCCGATCCGAATTCAGCCAACAGCCAGTTCTTCATCATGTTCGCCGACGGCTCCTTCCTCAACGGCAAATACACCGTCGTCGGTGTGGTGGTGCGCGGCATGGACGTGGTCGACAAGCTCAAGCGCGGCGAGCCGCCGGCCAATCCGGATAAGATCGTCCATGCGCAGGTCGCCGCGGATTTGAAGTAGACGCAGCAGATTCGGGGCGTCCACCCAAAAGTATTCAGTATTCGTATCCCGGGCGCAGCGCAGCATGAAATGGTGCGCTGCTGAACCGGGATCTTCAAAGACTCAGAGTGTGGAACGATCCCGGATCTGCGGTGCATCGCCATAGCGCGTCTAGGACGCGCGTGAACCGCGTCCGGGAAACGCTTCCCTCATAATGACGATAGGGGCGCCAAATTGCGCACCGTAATCACCCAGCGTTCTACGCCTGCACCTTCCGCCGCGACAGATAGGGCGCGAGCCGCTCTAGTACCTCTGCTGGCGCAATCCGCGCCATGCCGCCGGGGGAAGGCCCGCCCTCTGGCACGATGGGGTGGATGAATTTCGAATAAGTCAAAACCGGCGTCGAGCCGAACAGGCCGAAGGCTTCCGTTGCTCCGGCGGCGGCAAGATTAAGCGGCCCCGAACTCGGGCCGACGAACAGATCGGCAAGGCGCAGCAGCGCGGCCGCTTCGATCAATCGCAATTCGCAGGCATTGACGATCTGGCGCGAACCGGAAGCGAAGATCAATTTTTCCGCCCGCGCGTCGTTGGCCGGTCCGCCGACCAGAAAGACCGTGCCGGGCGTCCGCAAGCCGGCCAGAAAATCGCGCCAGGTGACGTCCGGCCAGTCCTTGTCGGGATGCGAGGCGCCAATCCCGACCGCGATCCAGGGCCGGGCGAGTTGCGCAAACTTCTCCGCGACCGAGCTCAGCACCGGCGCGGGCAGCTGTAAATCCGGTTCGGTGGAGGAGAGCGGCACGTTCATCGCCGCCATCAAGGCGCGCAGCCAGTCGATCGGGTGATCGTGAAAATGATCCTGGCCGATGCCGTCATTGGTGATGAAGACGCTTTGCGGTCCAAGCCCCAGCCCGATCCGCTCCGGGATGCCCGCGAGCGCGGCGGCAAGCGCCGGCCGGATGGTCCGGTCGAGGATCCAGATCGATCGCAGGTGGTGCCGGCGCAACAGCGCGACCAGCCGGATCAGGTTGAGGCCGCGCTGCAATTCCGATCCGGCATGCCGAAAATAAACCGTGGCCGCGACGCGCGGCTCGGCGGCGAGCAAATCCTTCGCCGCGCTCGTCGGAGGCACAAAGAACGTCACCCTTTGCTCCGGAGCCGCCGCCGCGATAGCGCGGATGAACGGCAAATGCCAGATGACGTCGCCGATCCCGGGCTTGACCTGAATGACCGCAAAGGGCGTCACCTGGGCCGTCACATTGATTGCCGTTCGGACAGTTGCGATATGTCCCTTGTAATGCACCTGAATGGTTGAGGGAAAGCTGTTCGCCTTTCTGCGCTAAGTTCCGTTCGCCATGCGCACCGATCTGTTCGACTTTGCGCTGCCGCAAGAGCGCATTGCGCTCCGCCCGGTCGCGCCGCGGGATGCGGCGCGGCTTCTGGTCGTGCGCCCGCATGCATCGGCCGAATTCGAAGACCAGACGATGCGTGATTTGCCGGCGCTCCTGCGCCGCGGCGACGCGCTCGTCGTTAACGACACCAAAGTTCTGCCTGTCGCCTTGCATGGCCGCCGCATCGGCCGTGGCGATCGCGAGCCGGCGATCACGGCGACGCTGATCAAGCGGCTCGACGGCTCGCGCTGGCGGGCATTGGTGAAACCGGCAAAGCGGCTCGCGACCGGCGACGTCGTGCGCTTCGGCGCCGAGGGCCGGGTGTGCCTCCTGGAGCAGCTCGATGCCACGGTCGAACACAAAGGCGACGCCGGCGAGATCACGCTCGCCTTCGCTTTCACCGATGCCGTTCTCGACCAGGCGCTGGAGGAGCGCGGCGACATGCCGTTGCCGCCTTATATCGCCAGCCGCCGCGCGGTCGATGAGAAGGACCGCAGCGATTACCAGACCATGTTCGCGCGCGTCGAAGGTTCGGTGGCTGCGCCGACGGCCGGACTGCATTTCACGGAAACGTTGACGGAAGCTTTGCGAAGCGCCGGCATCGCGCTGCATCGCGTGACGCTGCATGTCGGTCCCGGCACCTTCCTGCCGGTCAAGGCGGACGATACCGAAGGCCACAATATGCATCCGGAATGGGGCAGCGTGGGCGCCGAGACCGCGGCAGCCTTGAACGCGGCGCGGCGCGCCGGCGGGCGGATCGTCGCCGTCGGCTCGACCGCGCTCCGGCTCCTCGAAAGCGCGGCCGGCCATGACGGCACGCTCGCTCCGTTTTCAGGCGAGACCGCGCTGTTCGTCACGCCGGGTTATCGTTTCCGCGCCGTCGACGCGCTACTCACCAATTTCCATCTGCCGCGCTCGACCTTGTTCATGCTGGTCTGCGCATTCTGCGGTCTCGATGTCATGCGCCGCGCCTATGACCACGCCATCGCCCGCAATTACCGCTTCTATTCCTATGGCGACGCTTGCCTGCTGTTCCGATAAAAAAGACTGCGATGGGGCAGTTCATGGCGAGCCCGTTCTCATTCCGGCTGATCGCGACTGACGGTGCCGCGCGTAGCGGCGAAATTACGACCGCGCACGGGATCGTGCGCACGCCGGCCTTCATGCCTGTCGGCACGCAGGCGGCGATCAAGGGCGTGCATCACGACGAGGTGCGCGCGGCCGGCGCCGATATCATCCTGGCCAACACCTATCACTTGATGCTGCGACCGACGGCCGAGCGCGTCGCGGCGCTTGGCGGCCTGCATGAATTCATGCATTGGCCGCTGCCGATGCTCACCGATTCCGGCGGCTATCAGGTCATGTCGCTGGCGCCATTGCGCAAAGTCACCGATTCCGGCGTGACGTTCCGCTCGCATCTTGACGGCGCCATGGTCGAACTGACGCCGGAACGCGCGGTGGAAGTGCAGATTCTGCTCGGCGCCGACATTGCCATGCAGCTCGACGAATGCGTGC
>DASSXN010000143.1:0-2480 GCA_035703785.1 Xanthobacteraceae bacterium | reverse complement strand
GACCGATTGACCATCGCTGGCGGCATAGCCGGCCTCACGCTGATGGAGAACGCCGGCAAGGCAGTCGCTCAAGCGGTTTCGGGGCGTCAAAGTGCCGGCAGTCGAGTGGTTGTGCTCGCCGGTCCCGGCAATAACGGTGGCGACGGTTTTGTTGCCGCACGGTTGCTCGCGGAGCGAGGCTATGCGGTGACGGTGTTGCTCGCCGGGGCGCCGGACAAATTGAAAGGCGACGCTGCAACCGCCGCAAAAGCGTGGGATCGCGGCGTCGCAATGGCAAAGCCGGAGGAGCTGGCGGGAGCGGATATCATCATCGACGCGCTGTTTGGCGCCGGCCTAGACCGCCCAGTCAGCGGCTTGGCCCAAGCGATGATCGAGGCTGCGAACGCTCAGTCGGCACCCGTCGTCGCCGTTGATCTGCCAAGCGGGATCAATGGCACGACCGGCGCGGTGATGGGCACTGCGATCAAGGCCGAACACACCGTCACCTTTTTTCGCAAGAAGCCCGCCCATTTGCTGATGCCGAGTCGCGCTTATTGCGGCAAAGTTTCTGTCGCCCCGATCGGTATCCCCGACACGGTGCTGGATCGGATCCGGCCACGAACATTCGAAAACGTTCCGCAGTTGTGGCGCGATAAATTCCCCATGCCGCGCGCGCAGGGTCACAAATACGATCGCGGCCATGCGGTCGTCGTTTCGGGTCCGTCATGGTCGACCGGCGCCGCAAGGCTTGCCGCGCGGGGCGCTTTGCGCGCCGGGGCAGGGCTGGTCACGATTGCAAGTCCGCGCGAGGCGCTCGCCATCAATGCCGCGGCTAATCTCGCCATTATGGTGCGGCCGGTCGACGGAGCCGCAGAATTAGCGCGCTTTCTTGCCGACCCACGGTTGAACGCCGTTGCTATCGGCCCTGGGCTTGGCGTGAGCGATGCGACCTGCGAGCTGGTTTTGGCGGCGCTCCGTGGTGAACGCGCCGTCGTCCTCGACGCCGACGCCATCACGAGCTTTGCCAAATCACCCCGGCGGCTCGCCACAGCCATCAAAGCGAGGGGCGAAAGGGCGACGATTCTGACGCCACATGAGGGCGAGTTTTCACGTTATTTCCATGCGTTGGACGAGGAAACTAAAGCGGGCTCGAAACTGGAAAGGGGGCGCCGCGCGGCAGCAACGGTCGGCGCAGTGGTTTTGCTGAAAGGGCCCGATACGGTCGTGGCCGGGCCGGACGGCCGCGCCTCGATCGCGGCGAATGCGCCTGCGTTTTTGGCTACTGCAGGCGCCGGGGACGTATTGACCGGAATAGCGGCCGGCCTATTGGCCCAAGGCGTGCCTGCATTTGAGGCGGCCGCGGCTGCGGTTTGGCTTCATGGCGAGGCCGCTTGTGCATTCGGCATTGGCTTGATCGCGGAGGACCTGTCCGAACAACTGCCAGGCGTGTATCGAGCCTTGTTTGGCTGAGGTCTGGACGGCTGGCATTCCGGCCTATTTTATAGTGGGTCTGTGCAGCTTAAATGATAATCCCGCTGCGGCCCTATTAAACCGGGCCTTAAGACGCTTTCTACTTGTAACTTCACAGTTTTCCCGGTACCATGGCGGCCATCTGGGGACACTTCAGGACATATCGCGCTTGCCCATTCCTTGCCCAGATGGGGGACGATATGAAGCTCATCAAAGCAAATTTGCCGGCAATCCAGTCCGACTTTGCCGCTTATGGCAAGGCCGACAAAATCTATTTCGATGACGACCTGCCCGGCTTCGGATTGCGACTGCGCAAGGGCGGCCGGCGGGGGACTTGGGTCTGCCGCTATGAGTACGCTGGCATCCAGCGCAAGTTGACGCTCGGCAGCACCGCACTGCTGGGACCGGACGAAGCGCGAGAGCTCGCCAAAAAGGCGATGGCCTACAAGGACTGGTTTGGCCAAGACCCGCAGGTCAAGAAAGCCGAGGAACGTGCCAAGCAGCGGGTCACCCTGCGCTACGTCGCCAATCAATACCTGCGTGCCAAGGAACGTGAGGGGCTGCGGCCAAAGTCGTTGTCCGATGCGACGCGCTATCTGCTGAAAAGCTTCCGACCGCTGCACAATCTGCCGGTGCATCAAATCGCCCGGCGCGATATTGCCGTCGTCCTCAACGATCTGGCCGAAACCAGCCCCGCCGCCGCCGGTCAGGCGCGGGCCTATCTATCGGCGCTGTTCGTTTGGGCGGTGGCCGAGGGCCTGGTCGAAAACAATCCGGTTGCTGGCACCAATAATCCGGGCGGCGCACGCGAGCCTCGAGATCGCGTGCTCGCGAATGACGAGCTAATCCAAATCTGGAATGCCTGTGCGGACGATGATGGTGGACGCATCGTCAAGCTGCTCATCCTCACCGGACAACGCCGCGTAGAAATCGGCGGCATGAGCTGGGACGAGTTTAACCGCGACTCTGGCACTTGGACGCTGCCCGGCAGCCGTAGCAAGAACCGGCGCGAACATGCACTGCCACTGCCG
>DASSXN010000138.1:0-16080 GCA_035703785.1 Xanthobacteraceae bacterium | reverse complement strand
GCGCAACCGCAGCCATGGGAGCGCCGAGAGCTTGCGCCTGCTGCAGAAGTGGATCGAGTGCGTTCGCCGGGTTGTCAGGCTTCGCGGCGATCGAGATCGCGGTGTCTGGCATCGCCGGCTGTCGCGCGCGCGCGGCAAGCGGTGACCCGGTCGCGAGCTGCGCGAGTCCGGTGCGCGACCACGACAGTGCACATGTCGCGGCCATCGCGCCGAAAGACGTAATGAATTGTAGTCGCTTCATGGGTCTTGCCCCGGCCCGCAGAACAATAGTCTAGCACAGCGCTTGCTGACCACGTCACATTGCGGTGACAGAAATGGCGCGGCCGCGCGCCGTGGTCGGCCGGTCCTTGGAGTATCCACCTGCCGTCGCGGTTCATCGCGTGGCTAATTCGTGTATGTTAGCCATTAGTCCGCCGTTGCCGGTTTCACCGGCAACGATTTCCGCAGATTAACCGCAACGGCAACATTCATGAGACTATCTCGCCGCAAACTGCTGCATGCCGCAGCGGGCGCCGTTGTTGTTCCCGCCGTCGCGCGGGTCGCCTCGGCTTCCGATTATCCGACGCGACCGGTGCATTTGATCATCGGCTATCCGCCCGGCGGATCCGCTGACATGACCGCGCGATTGACGAGCCAATGGCTGTCGGAGCGGTTAGGTCAGCAATTCATCGTCGAAAGCCGGCCGGGCGCGGCGACAAATATCGCGACCGAGTCCGTCGTGCGCGCGACGCCGGATGGTTATACGCTTTTGCTCGCCGCGCCGGCGAACGCGACCAATTTCGCCCTATTCGCGCAGCTCAATTTCGATTTCATGCGCGATGTCGCTCCGGTGGCTGGGATTATTCGCTTTCCTGACGTCGTCGACGTCAACCTGTCGGTGCCGGTGCACACCATCCCTGAACTGATCAGCTATGCCAAAGCCAATCCCGGCAAGCTGAACTTCGCCTCGTCCGGGATCGGCTCGACCCTTCATGTCGCCGGCGAGCTCTTCAAGATGATGGCGGGCGTCGACATTGTGCACGTGCCATATCGCGGCGGCGGGCCGGCACTGGTCGATCTGATGAGCGGGCGCGTGCAACTGATGTTCGACAACTTACCCACGTCGCTCGAGTTCATTAGAGCCGGCAAGCTGCGGCCCCTCGCAGTCACCACGGCGACGCGTTCCGCGGTGCTGCCCGATTTGCCCACCGTGGCCGATTTCGTGCCGGGCTATGAGGCGAGCGCCTGGTACGGCATCGTCGCGCCGAAGGGAACGCCCGCTGAAATCGTCGACAAGCTCAATCAAGCGATCAATGCGATGCTGACCGATACGGCGGCGAAGGCGCGATTTATCGACCTTGGCGCCTCGCTGCTTCCTGGGTCAGCCGCCGATTTCGCTAACTTGATCGCCGACGAGACCGAGAAGTGGGGCAAGGTCATCAAGTTCGCTGGCATCAAGCCTGAGTGATCCAACAAGACCACTAGCCAGCTTCGTCGGGAACTATTCGGCATCAGGGTGTTTTTCGTCGCCAAGCTTCGAGCGCAACAGCGGATGCTGCCAGCGCGACGGCACAAAACGGTGCGTAAGCCGATGCGTCCGGTCAGCCAAGTCGAGCCACTTCTCGGCCAGTTCCAAGAGCCGGCTCTTGTCGCTCATGCTCGAGGCGCGATTGGCCAGTTCAATTGAATTGGCGGCATTGGCTCTATACTGGGTCTCTTTAGTCATGAGTCATGTGAGCTTGGGGTTGAGTTCCCCCCGACCTTGTCAAAGGACGCCAATGTCCCTTCGTTGCCAAAACGGGACAATTATGGAGATGTTCCGGGAACTTTAATGAAATTTCGAAAAAATGCGGCAATGACGCCGAAACGCGTCATCCGCGCTGCCGGCCCAGCGAGTTAGAATCTTCCGCGGCTTTCCTCGGTCACAAACGGGAGGTTTTTCCTCGCCTCGTCTGGATGGACTTCACGAGAGGATGTTGCCAGCGATCAGCCCAGGCGGATCGGTCAGCGGCGAATAGTCCTTCCTCGCCGGCCATTGCGATAAGACGATTTCTATCGCTGGTCTTCGATACGGAACTTTCGAGTTTGATCGCGCTGACCGCGGCTGTGCTATCCAGAGCTTCGTCGTCCATCGGGTTTCCGATCCTTGCAATCGACGAAACCTTTATGGACTGTTGCCGGAGCTTTGAAACAAGTTTGATGAAGCGCAGTAACTAGGCCGCTGCCCGGTTGGCGAAGACAAGGGCAGGCAACCTGACCTTCTTTATGGCTCCTCGTTTACCTTTTACTTCACCTGCAGCAGGCCCAAATATTCGACGATCGAGAGGATGCGGTCGCGCACCGCCGCCTCGGAGCCGCAGGGACGATCGAGAAGCGAATCGACCTCGGTTTCGCGCCTTTTCACCGCCGACACGCATAGGCCTACTGATATCGGTCTCCCAATCGATCTCATGCCCAGGCGTTTCGAGGCAAAGAGCTGCAATTGCCAGCGAATTTGCGCTGCGGTCTTTGATCCAAATCAATTTAACAGCGTCTGCCATAGGCTTAATCGCTTTCCATGAACGTTGATAACGATCAAAAACTCGACTCCTCACCCTATCTTGTGGATGTGATGGGCGCCGTAGATCGCAAGATTCACGACTATCTTTTGCGCCAGCATTTGTCGCTCTGGCACCCGATCTCAACGGCGCCCGATAACCACGATCTCGAGCTAACGGTGCTGGACGGCGGGTCAGCGGTCGTGTTGCCATTTCCGTGCCGGCGAACGAATACCGGTCAGTGGGTCAATACCGATTTACGAACAAGCATCCATATCCGGCCGATCAAATGGCGTCCGTGGCAAAAAGCAAAAGCGCCGAAACCACGGCTCGAAGGCGGCTTTCCTCACACCAGACAAAATGAGCCGCGGTGGAGCGATACATGAATGGCACCGCAGCTCAGGAACCAATCGGCAAAAGGGCGGCCCATGAGTTGAGGGAATTCCTGATTGTCGCCGCATATTTTTATGTCTGCTTCACCGCCCTGGCCTATCTAAAAGCTGCCATCCTTCAGGCGCACGGCATCGCCTTTGCTCCCTTCGGCTTCGCCGCAGTCAAGGCTTTGATTTGCGCGAAATTTATGAGCATAGGACACGCTTTCCATCTTGGTGAGCGGTACAAGAAACAAGCTCTGATCTGGCCCATACTACACAGGTCGTTCGCCTTCCTTGCTTTGCTTATCGTTTTGAACGCGCTGGAAGAACTGATCGCCGGCTACTTGCACCATCGCGCGTTCGCCGATTCCATCGCCGACATTGGCGGCGGCACTCTTCATCAGGCAATTGCAACGTCGATCATCCTGTTGCTGGTCTTGATTCCTTTCTTTGCCTTCCGCTCGCTTGCTGAGGCTGTCGGCGAGCGTGTGCTGTTTCGTCTTTTCTTCGAGCCGCGACGAAAGTTTGATGCTGAGCCAGCACAGACGCACGGCGAAGCGAGCTGATGGCGAACCGCAGCCGTGACGTTGCTTTCGGCGCCAAGTATAACAGCAGCAGCGTTAAGCCTGTATCATTGTCGCTGAGCGGCGCTTCACTTCACCTCAACGATTTCGACCCAATTGGCGCCCTTCCCCACCGGATAGCGCGCCGGCTCGCCGAGCTTTCCGCTGGCTTGGTCGATACGATAGACCGACAGCCGATCCGACTTTTCGCCGGAAGCGACGAGATAGTGTCCACTGGGATCGATATTGATGCCGCGCGGCTGCCGCTCGGTGGCAAAATTGGCAACGTAAGTGAGCTTGCCGGTGCGCAATGCGACCGTGAACAGCGCGATCTTGTCGGTGTTGCGCTCAGTCGAATAGAGAAATTTTCCGTTCGGCGTCAGTCGCAGATCGGCGGCCCAAATCGGCGGCTTTTCGTCCGGCTTCTGCGCCGCCGCGGGTGTAGCCGGCGCAGCGCCGATCGGCGCCTGCAGCTGGCCCCATTTCATGCCCAGCTCCGGCGGCACTGAATCGATGAGCCTCAGCGTCCCCTTGCTGCCGTCGATCGCATATTGCGTGACGTGGCCCGAGAGTTCGTTCAGCACGTAGAGAAATTTGTTGTCGTGCGAAAACGCCAAGTGGCGTGGGCCGTGGCCGGGCTCGGGCTTCACTGCCGGAGGATCAAGCGGCGTGAGCTTGCCGCTCTTGGCATCGAAAGCGAATTGCAGCACCTGATTCGCGCCAAGATTGGCGGAATAAACGAAGTGATTGCTGCGCTCCGCCAGGATTGAATGCGCATTGCGGCCGGTCGGCACAATCTGGATTGCCTCGGCAGTGACGAGGCCGTCGGAGCCAATCGGGCTCACCGCAACTTTATCGCCGCCGTACGAAGCAGTGAACAGAAAGCGGCCGCTGCGGTCGGTCGAAACATACGCCATGCTGTCCGGCAGCGGCGCGGTCGCCTGCTGCGTCAGCGCGCCGGTCTTGCCGTCGATGGCGTAGGTGAGCACACGCATCGGCTGTGAGCGGATCACGGCATAAAGAAGCTTCTTGTCGGGCGCCACCGCCATCGGCATGACCGTCTTGCCGGCCTCGGCTTTGCCGATCGATGTCAAAGCGCCGGTCTTTGTGTCCATCACGTAGGCGTCGATGGTGGCGTCTTCGGCATTGGACACATAGACGAAGGTCGCTGCGGCGGACATCGAGGGAGCTCCCAGCGCCAAGAGGACCGCGAGCGCTGCGCTTGCGGCCGTCGTAATGGATGTCAGCGTCGTTTTCACGGGTTCCCCTCCCTCCGGCATTGGCAAGGTGCCGCACTCTATCGGGCGGCGTCCACATCGTGTGCCAACGAATATCCGACAATCTACAACAGACTGCGGACGCGGGTAACGGATTCTTTGCCGCGCGCTTTGGCCGCAAGCATAGGGAATATCGGCGCGGCGATTTGGTTATTATGCAGTGCGCAACGGGGCGCCGCAGAGCAAAGGATTTCGAAATGTCGGAACTGACGAGGCGAAATCTTCTCGGGACCGCCGCGGCAGCGACGCTGGCTGCCCCGGCGGTGACCGCGCGCGCGGAAGCGCCAACCGCCAATGCCGCCGCGCCGGGGGTCTACCGCTATAAGATCGGCTCGTATGAGCTCACCGCGCTCTATGACGGCATCTGGTATCGTCCGATCGACGACAAATTCATCGCCAATGCGCCGTTTGCGGAAGTCGAACAGGCGCTCGATGCTGCTTTCATGCCGCACGACAAGCTGGCGACGCCATTCACCACACTGATCGTCAATACCGGCAAGGGGCTTATCCTCCTCGACACCGGCACCGGCGGGCAGATCGCGCCGTCGGCAGGCGTGCTCCGCGCCAATCTCGCGGCTGCGGGAGTTGACCCGAAAGAGGTCGACACGATCGTGATCTCGCATTTTCATCCCGATCACATCAACGGCATCAAGGACAAGGACAATGCGCTGATCTTTCCCAATGCCGAAATCATGGTCCCGGCGGCGGAATGGGCCTATTGGATGGACGACGGCAACCTCAATGCCGCGCCCGCGGATCTGAAAGTCGTGTTTCTCAATCAGCGGCGGATTTTCGCCGACATCGCCAAGCAGGTGACGCAATTTGAGCCGGGCAAGGAAGTCGCCCCCGGCATCGTCACCATCCCGGCGGCGGGGCACACGCCCGGCCACACCGTTTTTGCCGTTCATTCCGGCGATCAATCGTTGTTGGTCTTGAGCGACACCGCCCAGCATCCGGCGGTGTTCGCGCGCCATCCGGATTGGCAGGCAAGCTTCGACATCGACGGCGCCGCCGCGGTCGCAACCCGCAAAAAACTTTTCGATCGCGCCGCCGCCGACCGCATGCTGGTCACCGGCTATCACTTCCCCTTCCCCGCCTGCGGCCATTTGATCAAGACTGCCACCGGCTACGAACATGTTCCGGTGGAGTGGCAGACGGCGTTGTGACACTCCGGAACCTGCTTATTTTCAGTTTCGCCCGGACTACGCCTAAGCACCGCCCTAATTTTGATTAACCTCGTGACGGCATGCACTGAGTGCACGGTGCCGGACGGGGACGATCGTGCGGGTGAAACTAACAGGGGCCACGCTTGCTCTATCGTTTCTGCTGCTGGCCGCCGCCGCGGCCCGTGCGCAGGCGCCACAATCGGCGCCGGCCGAAAGACAATCACCGCTGTCCGAAATAGCGCACGATCTCAGTACTTGGCTGAACCGCGTCACTGGTAGCAGTACCAATCACCACCGCGTAGCGGCTTCGCCACCATTGCCGCGACCACGGCCGGCGGAACCGGCAACCACGCCCGTCGTGTCGAACGGAGGGCCGTCGCAGGCCACGCCCGCGGCTGCCCTACCGCGGAAGAAAATCGTGGCGCCTGTTCTGATAAATGACTGATCAAAGGAAGCCGATGAACCCTACTGATGAAACGGCTGCGAAAATAGAAACGCCTGAGTCAACCAGTGCTCCGGCCAATTTCGATCATAAATTAGACGATCAGCGGAGGCCCGTGGAAGACTTACATAATCTTCTTTTGCGAATCAGCCATCACCTCGACTACGAGACCTCAGAACGATCGACAATTTATTATCGTCTCTTAGCAATAGACGCTCAGGCAAAAAGAATAGAGAACCAGACTAAAAGGCGCGCTTTGCGAACGTTGGTTCGTTACTTGGTCGCAATGTGCATTGCTATCGCCGGCACCTTGGCTTGGCAGTCGTATGGCGAGGCGGCCAAACAGATAATCGCGACAACGGCACCGGAACTTGGATGGTCGCCGGAGGCGAAGCAGATGATCGCGAGTTGGGTCCAGCAGCGTGGCTGGACGAATCCGCCGCCGGCCGGCCCCGAAACCTCTGCCGCACGACTGCCTGTGGCAGCGACACTGCAAGCGATACCCGTTGCACAGACCGCGGCAGAGGCGGTCGCACCGAAAGCGCCAGCCACTCCCTCCGTTGACCCCGAACAGGTGCAACAGATAATGCAGGGTCTGACTGCGCTTCAGAAAACCGTTGAGCAACTTGCCGCCGCTCAAGATCAGATGGCGCGCCAGATCACGTCGCTGCAGGTCTCCGATTCTGAAATCCTGAAGCGGGTTCCGGCGCCACCGCCGCTGCCCCCCGCCGCACCGGCGCGCAAGCCCATGCAACCGATCATGCCAGCGCCATCGTCGCGGGTGCCGGCTTCGGGTCATTAGTCTTTACAGTACGTCGTTGTGATATCGGCTCCGCGCGAAAGCGGATCACGGGCATAGGGCGACCGAAGCGACGCCGTCCTGCGAACGGCGAGCCCGGTTGTAACGGACTCAAAAAAACGGAGGCCGGTGGCTTAACCGGCCTCCTCTATCCCGCGATTTTTGTTCCTGTAAGCTATTGCGGGACGACTACTCTTGAGCCTGATCTTTGCGGACGCTTGAATTCACGTCTCGGGATCAGACTGAAAAATCCGACTTGCGGGCCAAGCGGCGGCGCCGCTGGCGGCCGCAAGCCGGTGCGTACGACCCGGGCCTCGGTTCGCACCGCATCTGGTGCTAATTCCGGATCGCAGGCAATTGGACTTAAGAGTTTTTGCTCGTGCCAGCCTGATGCGTCTTGGCCGGATGGGCATGCCGCGCATGACGCACGACATGACCCTTGCTCCGCGCGATGTGTTTACGCACATGATTGCGGTGCCGAGCGGTATGCTTCACCGTCTTGCCGGGTTTGGCCGTGTTGGCCGCCGTCGTGGACGGCGTCTGGGTCTGGACGGCCGGCGCGGTGCCGTTGGAAGCGGGCATGCCGGACGGCTGAGCGGCGATCGCCGAGCCGGCGATCAAGCTGGTCGCGAGCAGCGCGGCGGCGAATTTGGTCAACATTTTGTTCTCCTTTTTTCGGCGCTTGGGGAGTTGACGCCGATTGTCGAGGAGACACTTACACGGCGGCCACTGAACGCGGCCTGAAGCGGTAAAGCGATTAGCGTTCACCTACGTGAAATTATCGTAATGCGAGGCCGCCCGCCGCCGATCAACTTTCCGTTGATTGCCGCTAATCGGCAAAACGCCGGTGGAAGAAATGCTAGGCTTTCGGTGTTAGCCGCCTGAAAGCCCCCTTCCCGATGGGAACCTCGCACGGGGAATAAACTCGTAGAGTAAGGACTCCAGGAGACGACGCACGTCGGAAACACGTCGGAACGACACGGAACTTTGGCAGCCAACAACCGGAGGAATTATGCGCAAAACCTCATTACTTACAGCCGTCGTCCTTGCGGCGGCCATCTCGGGCGCCCCGCAGCTTGCGGCCGCGATGGGCGCCGCCAGTCCCAGCGGCAGCGACACGCAGCAAAGCGGCAAGCCGTCCGGCAAGACCGACACCAAGGCCGGCACCAAGAAGAACAAGAAGGATAAGAGCAGCTCGGTTAAGGATTTCATCGACGGCTACCATGTCGCTTATGCGCTGATCTACGACAAGGAAGACTATCAAGGCGGCATCACAACGCTGCGCGGCCTGAGCCATGATGACAATGCCGACGTGGCCACGCTACTCGGCTATGCGAGCCGCAAGCTCGGCCGCTATGACGACGCCAAATACTGGTATGACAAGGCGCTCGCCGCCGATCCGAAGCACGCTTTGACTTGGTCCTATTACGGCATGTGGCACGCCGAACAGGGCAATCTGCTAAAGGCCAAGGACGATCTCGAGCAGGTGCGCCTGATCTGCGGCACCGAGTGCAAGGAATTTGTCGCGCTCAAAGAAGTGATCGACGGCACGCGGACGTACTAGGATACTTAGCGGTGCACACGTTACTTTTGTCATGGCCGGGCTCGTCCCGGCCATTGACGTCTTTGTGCGTGCTACCTGCGCGTACGCTGTGATTGCGTCATAAACTAATTGGACTAGTCAGGGAGGAGATCATGAAGAGATCTGCGGTCGCGGCGCTATGTGCCGCGGGGTTCGTTTTCGCGAATCCACTGCCAGGATTTGCCCAGGACGTGCTGACAACGCATCGGTTGTCAGCGGCGCTTGCTGCCGAGGCCGTCACCGAAGCGGTCGCCGCGTGCGCCAAGCAAGGTTACAAGGTGACCGCGGCCGTTCTTGATACCGATGGCGTGACGCAAGCCCTGTTGCGCGGCGACGGCGCTTCGATGACGACGCTCGGCGCCGCCCGCGATAAAGCCTATACCGCGCTGATGCTCGGCGCGGCGCGCAACGAGGACACCAGCGGCGCCATCGCGCAGCGCATGGGACAGACGCCGTCGGTCGGCGGCTTGGCGAAGCTGCCCCATATTCTCTTGTTGGCGGGTGCGATCAGGATAAAGGTCGGCACCGAGGCCATTGGCGCAATTGGCGTCGGCGGTGCGCCGGGCGGCGATCTCGACGAAGCTTGCGCCAAAGCCGGCGTCGATAAGATCAGCGGGCGATTGAAGTAATCACATATCGCGCAGGGTGGGCACGGCGCTACGAGGCTTTGCCCACCCTATTCTCCTGCGTCTCCGTCAAAAGCCATTGCCTGTAATCCGCGTCGACGCTCTCGATCGGCAGCACCAGTATCGCGGGGGTCGTATAGGAGTGCAGCTGCCGCACCGTGGCGCGAACCGGCTCCACGAGCGCCGCGCGCGTCTTGATGATCATGACCGCCTCCTCGCCGCGTTCGACGGCGCCCTGCCACCAATACAGCGACACCATGCCAGGCAGGATATTGACGCAGGCGCACTGCCGCCGTTCGAGCAGCTCACGGCCGATACGCTCCGCCTCGACAACAGACGGATGGGTCGTATACACAAACACCACGCGTTCATTGTTATTGACCATAATCATCTCCTGCGCGGCGCTGCCGCTTGTTTGAAACGCTGCCATGCGCAAAACCCGCCCGGCCCCGTCCTATAAGCGCATCGCCTTTGTCGCCAGCGATGGGCTCGCGGCGCAGCGGGCGCGGCGCCGGCTGGTCCAGCGTTACGGCGACGTCCGGCCCGAGACCGCGGATGTCGTGGTCGCGCTTGGCGGTGATGGCCTCATGCTGGCGACCCTGCAACGGTTCATGAATTCCGGCAAGCCGATCTATGGCATGCATCGCGGCACGGTCGGTTTTCTCATGAACGAATACAGCGAGCGCGAACTGCATAAGCGGCTTGCCGCCGCGCATGTCACGGTGATCCACCCGCTGTTGATGCGGGCGCGCGATGCCGCCGGCCGCGTGCATCGGCACCGCGCGATCAACGAAGTTTCGCTATTCCGCCAGACCTACCAGGCGGCGCGGCTGCGCATCTTCGTCGACGGCAAGGAGCGGCTCGCCGAACTGGTAGCGGACGGCATTATGCTGGCGACGCCGGCGGGCTCGACCGCCTACAATCTTTCGGTGCAGGGGCCGATCATTCCGATCGGTGCGCCGCTCCTGGCGCTCACGCCGATCAGCCCGTTCCGGCCGCGGCGCTGGCACGGCGCGCTATTGCCTGATCGCGCCCGCCTCACCATCGAAGTGCTCGAGCCGGCCAAGCGCCCAGTGGCGGCGGTCGCCGACCATGACGAAGTGCGGTCGGTGCGTGAGGTGGACATCCACATGGATCACGGCACCGCCATGCACATGTTGTTCGATCCCGGTCACAGCCTCGACGAGCGCATCCTCGGCGAACAGTTCGGGCATTGACGATCGTCATCCTGAGGTGTGAGCGAAGCGAGCCTCGAAGGATGAAATCTCAGACCGTCGCCCTTCGAGGGCCGCGGAGCCTGTCATCGGATCGGCCACTTCCGCCTTCACGCTCCGCGCTTCGGCGGACTCAATACCCGCCGAAGCTCGCTGAGCGAGCGAAGGCGGGTCGGGCCGGACCCGTTGGCGGCCCCCTCAGGGTGACGGAGCAGTGCCCACTCACGCTGCGGCGGAGTAAATGAGCCGGGGCGGCTCGGCCACAAGCTCGTCGCAGAACAGCCGCGCTTCCTCGCGCGCCGCTTCGGTGGCGAAACGGCGCAACAGTGTGATCAGCGGCGCGACGTCGCCCATATCGGCGCTTTCGCAAGCGGCGAGAACTCGCTCGACCATGCGCCGTTGCAGGCGCGCGTCGTCCGCGTCCTCGGCGAAGCCCTCGCGCATCGCTTTGATTGCCTCCTTGAACGCGGCATGCATTGAGGCCGGGAGCTGAGCCTTTTCAAACAAAGGCCGCAAGCCGGAACCGATGCGGTCATGAACGAGCGCCGACACGCGGGCAAGCGGCATACCACTCAACTCCGCCAAGGCTTCTTCGAATAAAGCGATGTTGCCCGATAGCAGCGCGCGCAAGACCAGGCCGGCGGTGAGTTGACCGCTCGCGCAGAGATGACGAATGAGCGGCCGCAGCTCGGTCCTCGGTCTGTCGGCGGCGATCGCGACGGTCGCCTTCTCGCAAGCCTCGCGGGTGATGCGCCGAGCGCGTTCCTCCTGGAGCCAGGAGCGGCCAACGACAAAGCCGGCGAGCGTTTGCGACAGCCGGGTCACCAGATTTTGCCTCGTCGCGGCCGGAAGATCGTCGCGCGCCAAGAGCGCGTCGCGGATCGCAGCAACGTCGCCGAACCGTTCGACCATGCGATCGATCGACAAAGGCGCGATCTCAGCCCCGTCATTTTCCGCCAGAATCTGACAAGCCTCGGCACTGCCGAGTTCGGCAAGCGCAGCCGCGACCGCGGACGGCAGTACGGCGCGGCTGGCAATTGCGGATTGAACTGCCTCACCGCCAGTTGCGACCCCGTCCACGAGATCGGCATCGATCAAAAGCGGCGACAACGCGTAGATCGGCGCCGCGATCTGCAGCTGGTCGGAGGCGAGCGCGATGATGACCGGCGCCGGCGCGGCCGGGCTCGCGGCCAAAGCATCGGCGAGCGCGCGCCGCACGAGCGGCGACGGATCGTCGAGCAGCTTGAGCATCAGGCCCTCAGCCGGCGCGAGTTCGTCAGCGGTCAGATCGGAACAAAGATAGGCGCGCGCCAGAGCGCTCGCCGCCTCGGCGCGTTCATTCGCCGGCGCACTGTCCAGCCATTGCAGGAAATCGCGGACGATCGACATCGGGAGAACCACGCGATCAGAATGCGATTCCAACCCTAGGATGGCCGTCCTTAACAAACCGTTTACCATAGATCTTTGCAGTTCCCGCTAGCGGCGGCAGGCGGCCCGGCAAGGCCGGGTATGCACGCAGCAGGCGGGTTTTTGTATGGTTTTGCCCTCGCCAAGGCACTACTTCGGCAATTCGGGATCGTTAACAATTGTGCTAAGTGTCGGCCGAAAACCGGGCCCCAACTTCACGAGTTCCTAAAGCCCCAAGGAGGCATTGAATGGCGCAGCAAACGACGACTCGGCATAAGCGCGGCGGCCTCTATTTCGAGGATTTCGTTCCGGGCGAAATCGTCGAGCACCGCTATACGCGGACGGTCACGCAAATGGACAACATGTTGTTCTCCAACATGACGCTCAATCCGCAGCCGCTCCACATCGACCGGCATTTCTGCGAGCAGGAGACCGAATGGGGCCAGCCGCTGATGAACTCGCTGTTCACGCTCGGCCTGATGATCGGCATTCAGGTTTCCGACATGACGGTCGGCACCACCATCGCCAATCTCGGCATGACCGACGTCAAATTTCCGCACCCATTATTCGAAGGCGACACCGTGCATTGCACGACCGAGGTGATGGGCAAGCGCGAATCGAAATCGCGGCCCGGCGCCGGCATCGTTGAGTTTCATCACCGCGCCTATAACCAGGACAATAAGCTCGTCGCCGATTGCCGCCGCCAAGCCTTAATGCGCATGCGGCCGAAGTGACATTGCGACGCGATGCGTTCGCTTTTGTTCGTTCCGGCCGACAGCGCGCGCAAGCTCGACAAGGCGATGTCGAGCGGCGCCGATGCCTTGATCATCGATCTTGAAGATTCGATCGCATTGGACGGCAAAGCGCATGCGCGCGAAGCCGCCGCGGCGTTTCTAAAAAACGCGACGACGAGCGCGACGCGGCCTTATTTGATGGTGCGGGTGAACGGGCTGCAAACCGGCCTGACCGACGCCGACCTCGATGCGATTGCGCCGGCAAAGCCAGACGCGATCATGCTACCGAAGGCCGAAGGCGGCGCAGCGCTCGTGCACGCCGATGCCAAGCTCGCGGTTCGCGAAGCGCAAAACGATCTGCCGGACGGTCACATCAAGATTTTGCCGATCGCCACCGAAACCGCGGCGGCGCTGTTTTTGGTCGGCACGTTTGCGGGCGCGAGCTCGCGCCTGATCGGCATGACCTGGGGCGCCGAGGACCTCTCCGCGGAACTCAATGCGCGGGCCAATCGCGACGAGCAAGGCCGTTTTCTTGATCCCTATCGGCTGGCGCGTAGTCTATGCCTTGCCGGCGCTGCGGCCGCAGCCGTGTCGGCCATCGATACGGTCTTTGTCGATTTCCGAAATGATGTTGGATTTCGCCGCGAATGCGAGGAGGCCTGTCGCGACGGGTTTGTCGGCAAAATGGCGATTCATCCGGCGCAGGTGCCGATCATCAATGAGGTGTTCACCCCCGCGGCGGAAGCAATCGCGCATGCGCAAGCGGTGATCGCTGCTTTCGCTGCGGCGCCGGGCGCCGGCGTCGTCGGCATCGGCGGCGTCATGTACGACCGCCCGCATCTCGTACGGGCGGAGCAATTGCTGGCGCGCGCGTCCCCCCGGCCAAAGTAGCAAGCCAAACGCCACTGCCGCTGAAACTACCGCTCGTCCCCGCGAAAGCGGCGACCCAGCCCAGATTCCCGCTTTCGCGGGAATGAAGAGAGTGTGCGTCAACGCTTCCGGTAAGCCGTCTTCGGATCGAAAACACGTCCATCGCGAAATTCGAGCTGCGCCGCGCGTAACTTGTCCTCAGACGTCCCAAGCGGGACGGCACGATAGAAACAGGAACGCCGTCCGGTATGGCAGGCGCCGGCGATCTGTTCGACCTTGATCCACACCGCATCCTGATCGCAGTCGATGCGCATTTCGACGACGCGCTGGGTATGGCCCGAGGTCTCGCCCTTCTTCCACAGCGCGTTGCGCGAGCGGCTGAAATACCAGGCCTCGCCGGTGGCGATGGTCTTTGCCAGCGCCTCGCCATTCATATGCGCGACCATCAGCACGTCGCCCGATTTTGCATCGGTGGCGACGGCCGTGATAAGCCCGTCGGCATCGAATTTGGGTGTGAGCGCCGTGCCCTCTTCGAGTTCGGCCGCGCCCGCGGGCGCCGCAAATGGTGCAGAATCGACCAAATCACCCTCCAATCGCGCCTCACCTTTCCGGAACTTCAAATTAAAGGCTGCAGCGCCTATATAGTTGACTGTCAAAGAGACTCAATAAACCCGCGTTAACGCGGGTAAATCTGCGTTTGCCGATGCTCAACGAGGTCTACAATCGCCGCATTCTCGAGCTCGCCGCCGCGATCCCGCGGATCGGGCGGTTGGAGCAGCCGGACGCCAGCGCCACGGCGCTGTCAAAGCTGTGCGGCTCGACCGTGACCATCGATTTGAAAATGAACGGCGACACCGTGACCGACTTCGCCCATGAGGTGAAAGCCTGCGCGCTGGGCCAGGCCTCCTCCTCCATCATGGCGCGCAACATCGTCGGCTCCAAAGCCAGCGAGCTTAAGGCGTTGCGCGAGGAGGTACGCAAAATGCTCAAAGAAAACGGCGCCCCGCCGGCGAATGGCAAATGGACCGACATCGCGGTGCTCGAACCGGTGCGCAACTACAAGGCGCGGCACGCTTCGACGCTGCTCACCTTTGACGCCGTGGTCGACGCCATCGGCCAGATCGAGGCCAAGCGCGGCAAAGCCGCGACGCAGTAACAAAGTGTCCTCGTTCGCGCAAACCTGCCGCAACGCGCCGCGCCTGTTCGGGCGCGGATTGATCACGCTCTATCGCTACACATTCGCGGCGCTGGTCGGCTTCCGCTGCCGCCATCTGCCGAGCTGCTCGGAATATGCCGATACGGCGTTGGAGCGTTTCGGGCTGTGGGCCGGTGGCTGGATGACGCTGGCGCGGCTGGTTCGCTGCCAGCCATGGGGCACTTCGGGCCTGGATTTCGTGCCCGAGGCGCTACCGGAAAAATCGCGCTGGTATATGCCGTGGCGCTACGGCCGATGGCGCGGGACTAATTCGGCGCCATCCTCGCCGAGAGCATGATCCCGAAAGGCCCGTCCCGGACGTGGTCCGGGATGGGTACCGGTTTCCCGCCTGCGCGAAGCCTTGGCCACCGTATTTCGTTCCGAGCTGGTGCTTCGGCGGGCGAAGGCAGGTCGGACCAGATCATGCTCAAAACAAGGTCTTGCCGAACCGGCCGCAGCAGGGCGCTAGCGCAAGACGCGTCTCGCCACGCTTACCTGGATTCGTAGGCAGCGAGAATGGAGCGTCCGCTTTTCACCGCATGTCGACGCGCTCGGCCGACGCTCGCTTGCCGCTTGAAGTGATCGGGGCGGCGAACGCCGGCCCCAACCTCGATCAACGCGTAGGCAAGGAGGGGCAGCTATCCAATCCCGAACAAAATGAGATCGTAGCCGAAGCCGCAGGGCCCTCCCAACATTTGCTCCCCGCAAGCTCTAAGGCGGCGTCAGGAACGTCAAAGCTCAGCGTCTCTTCATCGTAAAGCGCCGTAACCAATTCAGTCATGTTGCTTGATCCTCTCTTTTGCCGCGCCAAAGATAATCGAAAAAGAACACCGCCTCAAATAGCCTATTTTGGCATTACTGGCAGCCCCTCGCGCACACACCAAATATCGATCGCGGGCGCTGCCTCGATGGGCATAGAGGCGAAACGCGATCCGTGGTAGAATTTGTGCGTCAGTCATCTTCAAACCTCTGCCCGCCGCATTTCTTTGCGGCGGGTTTTCTTTTTCGGCTCACTCTCGCCGAGGCTTGGCAGATCATCGCTGCGGGAGCCTGATAGTCTGCTTTAGATCCAAGTCTTTTAAATCCAAGTCTGGGCCAATGACGAGGACGGACAAGACCAGATTGACTGCGCCGAGAAAATACGAGAAATAGCGGCTTTCCGCTTACGCCGCACCGTAGGCAGCGAGTGAGCAACAGGAGTGAATGATGGTCGCGCTGACCTTTCCCGACGGCGCGCGTCGGGAATATCCGCAAAACACCACCGGCCTCGATATCGCCAAGAGCATTTCGCCCTCGCTCGCCAAGCGCACGGTGG
>DASSXN010000027.1:0-72862 GCA_035703785.1 Xanthobacteraceae bacterium | reverse complement strand
ATGGCAAAGCGGTCGAGGCCAATCTGCGCGGCTTCCGCGCTGGATGGGAGGCCGCGACGGCGGGGTCACAAGCGTCCGCCGAACCGGCCAAGCGCCACAAGGCGCTGGTCGTGTTGACCTCTAATCTGGAAACCAAAATCGCGGCCATGCCCGCCGCGGCGCAAGAGGTCATCGCCGAGGGTGTGCGCCGCTTGAGCGCTTATCAGGACCACGACTATGCGCGCCTCTACCTCGATCGGCTCAATTCGATCCGCGAGGCCGATGAGCAAGCAGCAGCCGGCGGGCGACTGCTGGCGGCCACTGCACGGCAACTCGCGCTGCGCATGTCCTACGAAGACGTGATCCGCGTCGCCGAGGCCAAGATCGATCCGGCGCGGCTGGCGCGCATCATGCGCGAGCTCGGGGTGAAGCCAGGGCAGACCGTCGCGGTGACCGAGTTTTTGAAACCCGGCATCGATGAATTGTGCTCCGTTCTGCCGACCTGGCTGGCCACTGCGATCTTAAAGCTTGCACATCGTTATCCGGCGCTTGAGCGCCGCCATCTCGCGATGGCCGTCAATAGCCGCTCGATTTCGGGTTACTTGCGCTTCGCCACGCTCGCCAAGCTACGCACGTTCCGGCGCAGGACATTCCGCTTCCAAAAGGAGCAGGAGGCAATCGAGGCGTGGCTGCAGCTGATCGTGCAAGCGGCCACGCGCTCCGCCGAGCTCGCGATCGAAATCGCCGAATGCGCCGGCCTCATCAAGGGCTATGGCGATACCCATCGGCGCGGCAGCGGCAATTACGATCAGATCGTCAAGCACGTCGTGACGCCCACTTTTGCCGGCGCCATGCCGCTGCCGCAGGCGATCGATGGCATTGCCAGCGCGCGCGCCGCGGCATTGCTCGATCCCGAGGGCGAGGCCCTGGCGAAATGTCTGGCCGGCCTGGCAAACCCCGCCACGCATGCCATCGCTGCCGAATGAACAAGCACGACGGGTCAGCTGGAACAAAGCCGCCACGCCGGTGATTGCTTGTTGAAAGCCACCTAGTGTCCCGATTCCGAAGTTCGTAAGCATTAGCGGCGCACTCGTACGAACTTCGGAATCGATAAGGACACTAGCAACTCTATCCTTGTAGTGCCGCTTTTGAACCATAAGTTCGCATCCGAGCGCTCCGCAAACGTGTGCGAACTTCGGGTTCGCGGCACTAGCTTCGGATGCTTGCCATGGTTCGGACATCGGCTCGGAAATCTGCGGCAAAATCGTCGCATCGATCCCGCCGAAAAACCTCCCGGCGCAAATCCGCGCGCGGCGCATCGCGCGGCCGGCGCTGGTCGGCGCGGGTGACGCGCGAAAGCGATGCGCTCGATCTCGACCGCGACGTCTTCACCAAACGCGATCCGAAGCGGATTGCGGCGTCGTTGAAGCGTTCGGCGGAACGCAGCCGCCGGCGCAAAGCCGATCCGTACCGCTCGGCGCTGTCGATGTTGACCTTCTACATCAATCGCGCCGGCAAGAACCTGCCGGCCAGCCGGCGCAGAATCCTGCAACGCGCCAAGGGCGAACTGCGCAAGCAGTTCGGCCGCGACTGATCGGCCGCGACCGCGCTTTCGCTCCTTGCTGCGCAACGCGCGCCTTCGCTATGCTGGATCCGGCGCGGGCGTAGTTCAGTGGTAGAACGACAGCTTCCCAAGCTGTATGTCGAGGGTTCGATTCCCTTCGCCCGCTCCAATTTCTTGCGCAAAGGCGCGGCTTTCTGGCGCACGGCGGCTTGACCTTGAGCGCCTTATCCCTGCTAAGGTGAGGACGACGTGGGGCTCTTGACGAAGGGCGCCGCCGCGGGGGCGGTGAGCGCCTGGGCTGCCGGGGGGATGGGGAATTGAGTGCGCGCGCTTCTTAGGTTGAGCAGCGTCATCGACGCCGTCAACGTGCAAATCGGCCGTTGGTGTGCCTGGGCGATCCTTCTCGCCGTCACCGTATCAGCAACCAATGCGGTCGTCCGCAAGACGTTCGACATGTCCTCGAACGCCTGGCTCGAGTTGCAATGGGTGTTGTTCAGCTTGGTGTTCCTGCTCTGCGCATCGTGGACGCTGCGCGACAACGAGCACATCCGCATCGACATCGTAAACAACCTGCTGCCCCGGCAGCTACGAAACGCGATCGACATCATCGGGCACACATTTTTTCTGCTGCCGCTGACGATCGTCATCATCATCACCGGTGGTCCCTTCTTTACCGGATCGTTCCTGATCAACGAGCAGTCCACCAATGCCGGCGGCCTGCCGCAATGGCCGGCCAAAGCGCTGGTCCCGCTCGGGTTCGCGCTGCTGCTGGCGCAGGCAATTTCCGAGCTGATCAAGCGCATAGCCGTCGCCCGCGGCCTGATCCCGGATCCGCATGCGACGCAGGTGCACGCGCTCGAAGCCGAAGTCGAGCACGTCATCGAAGCGATGCGTAAAGACTGAGCGACAGCCGCCGCTGCAGGTCACGGATGGAAGCATTCATCATACAAAATCTGGCGCCGATCATGTTCGCATCATTGATCGTCGCGCTCCTGCTCGGCTATCCGGCGGCGTTTTCGCTGGCTTTCGTTGGCTTGTTTTACGCGCTGGTCGGCATCGGGCTTGGTCAATTCCAGCCGGATTTCTTGCAGGCACTGCCGGACCGCATCTACGGCGTAATGAGCAACGATACGCTTCTAGCCATCCCGTTCTTCACGTTCATGGGTTTGGTGCTCGAACGATCCGGCATGGCTGAAGACCTGCTCGACACCATCGGGCAGCTGTTCGGCACAGTTCGCGGCGGGCTTGCTTACGCCGTCATCTTCGTCGGCGCGCTGCTTGCCGCCACCACCGGCGTCGTCGCGGCCTCGGTCATTTCCATGGGCTTGATTTCGCTGCCGATCATGCTGCGCTACGGCTATGACCGGCGCTTCGCGTCGGGCGTCATTGCCGCCTCAGGAACGCTGGCGCAGATCATTCCGCCATCGCTCGTTCTTATCGTCATGGCCGATCAGCTCGGCAAATCGGTCGGCGACATGTATGAAGGCGCCTTCATTCCCGGGCTCGCGCTCGCCGGGATGTACGCGGTCTACACTTTCATCACGACGCTGGCGTTTCCGAAATCGACGCCCGGTCTGCCAGCCGAGGCCGTCGGCTTCCGCGAAGCCGACGGCAGCCGCGGGTTGTGGTCGCTCCTCATTCTCGCCATTGCGAGCGCGATTTTCGGTTGGTTCATGATGCGCAATTCCGACACCCACGGCGCCGACTTCGTCGTGCTGACCATGTTCTTCGGCATTCTCTTCGCTTTTGGCGTCGCGGTCGTGAACTGGGGTCTCCTGCGCCTGACCGGATTCCGTTTCTTGTCGCACATGGCGCAGCAGACGACATTCGTGATGGTGCCGCCGCTGTTTCTCATCTTCCTCGTGCTCGGCACCATTTTCATCGGCGTCGCCACGCCGACTGAAGGCGGCGCCATGGGAGCGAGCGGCGCGCTTATTCTCGGCACCCTCAAACGGCGCTTGACCTGGGATCTGGTTCGCCAGGCCACCGAGTCCACCGCGAAATTGGCAGCCTTCGTCATCTTCATTCTGATCGGCGCGCGGGTCTTTTCGCTGACCTTCTATGGCGTCAGCGGCCACATATGGGTCGAAAGCCTGCTCACCTCGCTGCCGGGCGGACAGATCGGCTTCTTGCTGTTCGTCAATGCCTTCGTGTTCGTGCTGGCGTTTTTTCTCGATTATTTCGAGCTCGCCTTCATCGTCATCCCGCTGCTCGGGCCGGCGGCGGAGCATCTCGGCATCGACCTGATCTGGTTCGGCGTCATTCTCGGCGTCAATATGCAAACCTCGTTCTTGCATCCGCCGTTCGGGTTCGCCCTGTTCTATCTGCGCTCGGTGGCGCCGCGCGAATCCTTCCTCGATCGCGTCACCGGCAAGCTGACGCCGGGTATAACGACCGGGCAGATCTATTGGGGCGCCGTGCCATTCGTGTTGATTCAACTCCTCGGCGTTATCTCGGTCATCATGTTCCCCAGTATGGTCATGCATTACAAAGCGGGGCTGTCGACGATCGATCCCAGCAAGGTGCAGATCAACATTCCTCAGATCGAGATCCCGCCGATCGATTTCGGCCAGCCGCCGGAGATCAAATAGCGATCCCCCGGCTGCCGTGATAAGCCGCGCCGCCGAACGCGGCTGATTTCGTTTTGCGGCTTGCAATTGCACAGCTTGCAGCCGCCATTTGCCTGCGAGCGATGTTGCCGCTGCAGGCGTAAGGCTTGTGACCGTAACTGAAAAACGCGAATATTCGTGGCAAGCGCTCGTCGTCGAGTCGACAAAGCAATCGGCGCTGGCAGCATCATGCGGTTCCTCGATCAATTCGTTGGCTTTCTGCTTGCTGCGGCCAAATGGCTGGCACTGCCGATCGTCACGCTGCTGTTCTTGCAATGGCCGCTGCGTACCATGCTCGGCCTCTATTCGCGCGAAGCCAACGATCTTGGACAATGGCTGTTTGCGCTCTATGTGGCGGTCAGTATCACTGCCGCGACACGCGCCAGAGCGCATCTCGCCGCTGACACCATGGCGCGCCATTATTCGCACGCCGCACGCGAATGGCTGGCGCGCGCCGGCGTCGTTTTTGGCCTCATTCCCTGGTCGATCATCGTGCTGGTCACGAGCTGGAGCCTGGTGCGGAATTCGACGCTGCTGCTGGAGCGATTTCCCGACACCGGCAATCCGGGCTACTTCATCATCAAGCTCGCGCTGTTGCTGATGGCGCTCCTGGTTTTGGTGCAAGGCCTGCTCGAATTGATGCCGCCGGTCCGGCGGCCGAGTTCACAATGACTGAACTGATGCCTTGGCTTGGCTTGAGCCTGTTGCTGCTCGTCGGTCTTGGCGTTGTCTTCACCGGTATCCCCGCTGCCGTCGTGCTCCTGGCCGCCGCGTGTTTTGGCGCCGTCGCGGGAGCCATAAGCGGCGCGGTGCCGGTGCAGCTGCTCGGCGCACTGCCGGAACGATTGATCAATCTCCTCGAGAACGACCTCCTGCAAGCCATTCCGCTCTACGTGCTGATGGGTACGCTGATCAATCGGCTGCCGATCGCCGATGCGCTCTATCGCTGCTGCCTTGTTTTCGCGCCGGGACCGGCGGCGCCGGTCGTGTCGGGCATCGCGCTCGGCGCGCTGCTCGGACCGATGAACGGTTCGGTCGGCGCCAGCGTGCTGGCTCTTTCGCGGGTCGCCGAACCGCGGCTCGCCGCTTCCGGCATTTCGCTGCCGCGCCGGGCCGCGGTCATCACCGTGGCGAGTACGCTCGGCGTTGTGGTGCCGCCCTCGCTGGTGTTGATCCTTCTTGGCGACGCGATGTTGAACGCGCACACGATTGCAGTGACGGCAATCGGTCGCGACGATCGCGTGATCAACACCCAAGACGTGTTTCACGGCGCGCTCGTTCCCGCTGCGCTCTATCTCGCCGCCTGTCTCATTATCGGCTGGTGGTTCAATCGGCGATCAAAGCCCGGCGAGACCGCGCCGCTGAAAACCGCGCTACGGCCGACGGTCCAGCAAGCGGTGCTGGCGATCGTGACGGTATCGGCGATATTGATCCTGCTCGGCGGCGTCGCCACCGGATATTTTTACGCGGTCGAGGCCGCAGCGATGGGCGGCTTTATCCTTCTGCTAGCCGGCTTCGTCAGCGGCCGATTGCCGCTTCCCGTACTCAACGAAATTTTGCGCGAAGCGCTGGCGCTCACCGGCGCCTTGTTTTTTCTCCTGGTCGCCGCAACCACCTTGACGCTGGTGTTGCGCATCCTCGGCACCGATCAACTGGTTGCGGGCTGGATTGCCGCCATCCCGGGCGGCACGTTGAGCGCCACCGTGATCGTGCTCGCCGGCATCGCGCTCAGCGCGCTCGTGCTCGACGCTTTCGAAATTATTTTCGTCGTCGTGCCGATCGTCATTCCGCCGCTCCTGATCCGGGTCGCCGATGCGCGCTGGGTCGCCGTTCTCGTGCTGCTCGCTTTGCAAGCAAGTTTTATCAATCCGTTGATTGGCTATGCCGTGATGATGACGCGCACCGTCCTCAGGCAGGCAATTCCGTTTCCGGCGCTGCTGCGATCGCTATTGCCGTATCTGTTTGCGCAAGCCGCTCTGTTGCTTGCGGTGCTGTTTCTCCCGCAGCTCACCCATGTCGGCGAGGGCGTGGATGATCGCAGCCGCAAGCCGCCCGCCATTTCCAATGAGGAGCTCGAGCGCCGGTTCGAACAAATGCTGCCGCCCACGGTGCCGCCCCCGCTTGACGTCGAACCGCGGCGCTAAAAAATCAGGGGCCGGCAACTTTGCCGGCCCCGTTTGTTATGCCGCGAGAGTTGGTCTCAACTTTTCGGGCGCATGCGGATCATGAATGTCTCGTAAGAGTACTCGGCCACCTGCCACCACAGGTTTTCGTCGTTGCGGAAGGTATCGATCGAAGCCAGGACCTTTTTAAAGGTCGGGTTCTTCGCCGATTCCTCGGCGTTGACCTCGTTGGACGCCTTCAAACAGGCTTCCATGATCGGTTGGCTGAACGGACGTAGTTGCACGCCGTTCGCGACCAGGCGTTTCAACGCCTGCGGGTTGCGGGCATCGTACCGCGCCTGCTCCTCGACATTGCAATAACCGGCAACGGTCTCCAGAATCGCTTTGTAATTTTTCGGCAGCTCGTTCCACTTGGCGAGGTTGATCAGCAAGTGGTTCGCCGTGCCGCCTTCCCACCAGCCGGGATAGTAATAGAACTTGGCGACTTTGTAGAAGCCAAGCTTCTCGTCGTCATAGGGGCCGACCCATTCGGCGGCATCGATGGTGCCTTTCTCCAGCGCCGGATAGATATCGCCACCGGCGATCTGCTGCGGCACGGCGCCGAGTTTGGCGATAGTCCTGCCGGCCCAGCCGCCGATGCGCATTTTCAGACCATTCCAGTCCTCAACGGTGTTGAGCTCTTTGCGGAACCAGCCGCCCATCTGCGCCCCGGTGTTGCCCATCAGGAAGGATTTCATATTGAAGTTGGCGCTGACTTCATCGAGCAGTTTTTGGCCGTCGCCGTCATAGTACCAGGCGTTTTGCTGACGGGCGTTCAGACTGAACGGGGACGCGCAAAACAAGGCCCAGGTCGGGTCCTTGCCGATGTAATAATACTGGGCGCTGTGACCCATCTCGACCGTGCCGTTCTGCACGGCGTCGAGCACTTGCAGCCCCGGTACGATCTCGCCAGCGGCGAAGACCTGAATCTGGAATTTGCCGTCGGTTGCCTCGGAAACGTATTTCGAAAGGCTCAAGCAAGCTCCAAACAGCGTGTCGAGCGACTTCGGCCAGCTTGCGGTCAGACGCCACCGCAGCTCCGGATTGGATTGCGCGATTGCAGGTGCGGCGATCGCGGCGCCTGCGACGCCGACACCGGCGGTCTTCAAGAATTGACGACGTTTCATTCAGTCCTCCCCTTGGTCCTCGCTTGGCGGAGCCGGTCGCGGCGCCGCGTCGCCCTCAATATCAGGCATTGAGGCATCTTAAGGGCCTTCGACAGGCGCGAAAAGCGCAAAACGCGCGAACGACAGCGGCAAGCCGGTGCGGTTAACGCCGGGCGCTCTGCCTGTGCCGCTAAGTCGCAGGCCACCTCGCAGCCGCCGCAGATCAGCCCTTTTTCTTTTCTTCAAGCAGCGCCAGCCTGCCTCCCAGCCAGCGGGTGGTGGGGGCCTGGATCAGAATGGTCATCAGAATGGCGATAAAGGTGACGGAAGCGATCATCTGCGCTCCTGGCGCCTTCATGCCGAGCAAGATGCCGGCGAGTGCCGCGGGAATGACACCGGTCTCGCGCGTCCAGCACATGAACAGCATCTCGTTGAAGCTCCACCGCGCCCGGCGGTCGGGCAGCGTGCAAGCGAACACCGTGACCGGCCGCGCCACCAGCATGAAGATCGCAACCACGGCAACGCCTCCCAGCAGATACCGATTCATCAGGCCGAAATCGACTTGGCTGCCGAGCAGAATGAAAATAAACAGTCGCATGATGAATGACGTCGTCTCGACATACTGATCGAGCCGCTGCGCTTCGATCTCGCCCATCTTGAATCCGAACGAATCTTTGTTGCCCAGCATGATGCCGAACACGAATACCGCCATGAAGCCGCTGGCGCGCATGCCGTCGGCGGCGAAATAAGCGCCGATCACCGCCATGATGGTCACGACCGGCGCATATTCCATGAAAAACGCCCACCGTTCGTGCGCGATCAAGAGCGCGGCGAGGTAGCCGAGTACGGCGCCGGCGGCGATGCCGAGCGCCGCTTGGGTGAGCAGATCGAGCAACGACGACGACAGTGAAAACTCGCCGGTGCCCATCGCCACCGTCAACACGCCGAACGTGACAATGGCGCCGGTGGCATCGTTGAAAGCAGACTCGCACATGACCGTTTGCGCCACACGGTCGCGGACATGGACCTGCCGAAAAATTGGCACCAGCGTCGCGGGATCAGTCGATGCAAGCGTCGCGCCAAGCAGCGCCGCCACGATCCAGGGCGCGCCGAGCACAAAATGTGCGGCGATGCAGGTGATGATCGCGGTAATCAGCACGCCGACGGTTGCGATGATAGTGATCGTAATCCAAACCTGCTTCATCACGTGGAAGCGCAGCGAAGCGCCGCCGTCGAACAGGATGTAGCTGGCGCCGAACAAGAGGAGAATTTGATAAAGCGCGGAATCGGCCTTGATGTCGATCAGACCGAAGGCCTGCGGCCCGATCATCATTCCGGCGAGAAGAAATATCGCAACGTCGGGAATTCTCGTCTTCTGCGCGAATAGTCCGGCCACCGTGCCCACCCCCAGGATGAGCCCGCCGGACATTAGCGTATGTTTGGCAATTTCGACTGAAGCCGGCTGGTCCAATTGTTTCCTCCCCGATCGATTTGCAAGGTTCTTGCAGCGCACACAGATTGAAAGAAAACTATAGCAAAGTCCGTCTGCCGTGCACCGCCCTTGGCATGGACCGCTCACATACCGTTTCGTGTGCTAACATCTCCCCAATCCAATAGTCCAAGGAACAAATAATGTGAGCCACGGGTTTCCGCTGGCGATCGGCGGCCATACCTTCCCTGGCTATACGGCGCTCTACACCGTGATCCTCAATCTCATCGTGACGATCGTTCTAACCCCCGTGTTCAACGCGCTCGGCGGCCGGCAGCACGATGCGACCGTCGCCGCCGACTACTACGCTTAAAGCCGCGCGTTGCCCAAGCTCCCTTGGTCATGGCACATTGCTTGCGGCCTGCGATCGCGCGTGCCGAAATGCCGAGGGAGAGAAGCACATGGCCTGGGTCAAGGTGACGGACATCGCCTATGGGCGCCTGAGGGCTCCCGATCTCGACGTGATGGAAGAATTTCTCACGCGATTTGGCCTGCGCCGCACCGAACGGACCGCTAATGCGCTGTACATGCGCGGCACCGATCCCAACCACCACATCCACGTCACCGAGAAGGGT
Organism: Xanthobacteraceae bacterium; assembly: GCA_035703785.1. GTDB lineage: Bacteria > Pseudomonadota > Alphaproteobacteria > Rhizobiales > Xanthobacteraceae > BOG-931. The sequence continues at coordinate 63,378 of DASSXN010000027.1, read as the reverse complement.
GATCCGAAATTTGTCGGGCTCGCTTATTACGTCGACAGCGAAGACGATCTGAAACGGCTGACCAAGGCGCCGGGCGCTTCGGGGATTGAGAATGTTGACGAGCCCGGCGGCGGAAAGCGCGTGCGGCTGCGCGAGCCCAACGGCTATCAGATCGAAGTCGTCTGCGGCATCGCGCCGGTGGCCGAAATCCCGGTGCGGCGGCAGAAGCTCAATTCCGGCGAGGCGCCGCTATCGCGAGCCGGTGAGTTAATGCGGCTGCCCAGAGGCGCCGCACACGTCAAACGCATTGGCCACGGCGTGCTGATGACGCCGCGTTTTCGCGAGACCGTCGGCTGGTTCCGCGAAACACTTGGCTTTATCTGCTCCGACGATGTCTACGTCGAGGACAAGGACAACATCATCGGCTCGTTCAATCGCTGCGATCGCGGCGATCGCTACGTCGATCACCACGTGTTCTTTTGCCTGGCGCACCAGAAAACCGGACTCAACCATCTCTCGTTCGAAGTGTCGGACATCGACGATGTCTGCATGGGCCACGACTATCTCAAGCAGTTCGGCAAATACGAGCACATGTGGGGCATCGGCCGGCACGTGCTCGGCAGTCAGGTCTACGATTACTGGGCGGACCCATGGGGACACGTCCACGAGCACTGGGCCGACAGCGACCGCCTCAATCTCGCCAATGGCTCGAATCTTGTCCCCGCCGAGGAAGCGCTGGTGTCGCAATGGGGCGAGGCGCCGCCGGAAAAGTTCATCAATCACGCCAGTCCCTGACGCGGACGCACGTCACCGACCTCGCGCTCAGTCGTGTGGATGGCTCTCGTTGAGGCTTAGAGCCGCGTCACCCGCGCGTGCAGGAGCGCGGCCCGGCCGCCGCGAACTTCCTTGATGCAGCGCGCCAGCGCGGCGGGCACATCGGCCGGATCGCTCACCTCCTCGCCATAGGCGCCGAACGCTTCGGCGACCTTGGTGAAGTGCACATTGGGCGCAAGCTCCGCCTCGAAGCCGTTGGCCGATTTGGCCTCGCCTTCGGGGTACACGCGCAGCACCGACTGCTTCACCGCGTTCCAGCCGGTATTGTCCATGACGACGGTGAGGATCGGCAACTTATATTGCTGCGCGACGGCGAATACCGAACTCGGATTGCCGAAATAGAAACCGCCGTCGCCGCAGATCTGGACGGTGAGCCGATCGGGCGCGGCGAGTTTGGCACCGAGCGCGGTGCCGCCGGACCAGCCCAGCCCGCCGCCGCCGGCGCGAACGGTCGTATTGGGGACGCGCCGGGGAATCTGCATCAGCACCGCGGCTGCATTGGTGACGCCCTCGTTGAAGATCATGTCCTGATCGTCGAGGAGCTTGGCGAGTTCGGCGGTTAGGTAATGCGGATTGATCGCGCCGGGCCGGCCTTGGTCGGCGGCGAGCTTGGCCGCACGCGCGAAGCGCTCGTCGCGCGCCGCCTTGATGCGCTTGAGCCGCGCCGCCACGGCCTCCTTGAAGCGCGGCATTGCTTTCGCCTTCAGCGCTTCGAGCACTTGATCGAGAATGCGGCCGCTGTCGCCTTGCATGCGCATATTGCCGGGGAAGGTCCACATCGGCGAGCCCGGCTTGAGCGTATCGATGTCGATGTGCGCCCAGAATGCTTTATCGTTGGGCTGCACGTCGCTCGGAAACCACGGCACGTCGACATCGACCAACAGTCCGACGTCTGCCTCGGGCACCGCCTTGTCGGCGGTAAAGCCGACGAAGCACGGGCTGTCGTGCGAGATATTGTTGGTCATATTGGCTTCGTAGACGGCGATGCCGGCGAATTGCGCCAATGCGTCGATCGCGCGCGAGCCGCGTTCGTGCCGGCCCGCATAGCCGGTGATGAGAATTGGGTTCTCTGCTTTGAGAATTCTATCTGCGAGCGCGGTGACCAGTTCCGGATCGGCGCCGCCAGCCGACGTGGCGGCAAATTGCTCGCCTGTGTAGCGGCGAATTTCGTCGGCCCGCCAGTGTTGCGTCAGCGTCTCGCGCTGCATCATCAGATAAACCGGCCCGCAGGGTTCGCTCTGCATGATCGAGACCGCGCGCCGTAACGCTTCTTTGACGACGACGCCCGAGGGCAATGTCCACTCCCATTTCAGGTACGGCCGCACCAGGCTGGCCTGGTCGAACGGCTCCTGCACGAAATGGACATATGTGTCGCGCGAACCGACCAGCTCATCGTTGACGGTGTACGGCGCCTTGCCGGCCATCAGCAGCACCGGCAACCGACTGCGAAACAGATTGTGCATGCCGTTTGCGGTATTGGCGGTGCCGACGTCGACATGCACCAGCACGCCCTGGCCGCGGCCGGTGACCAGCGCATAACCCGCCGCCATGTGCGCCGCCGTATTCTCATGCGGGCAGCGCACGATGGTCGGCATGGGCTCGCCGCGCCGGCGGCGATGCGCCATTTCGTCAATGATCGGCGCGTGATCGGTGCCGAAATTACAGAACAGGTAATCGACGCCGATCTCGTTTAAGCCTTCGAGCAGGTAATAGGCCGTCGCGAAATCGGGAACATTGGTCTTGCGCGCAACCGACGTGTCCATTGTGAGTACTCGCCAAATCTTTGCTTGAACGGGAGGGAACTTCGCCCGGTTTGAATTGCCGCCGCCTTATAGCACCTTTGCTGTGGATGGTGGCGGCAACTCAGGCGGTCATTTCAGCATAAAGGCCGGGAATCCCCGAAGTCTTGCCACAATGCCGGGTAAATACTCCGCGCGATTGAGCGGGGAGAGGGGTACTCCATGAAATGGCAAGCAGCCTTGGCCGGCGCGCTGGCGTCGGCCCTAATGACGTGCGCGGCAGCCGCCGACGTGCGAATCGTCGGCGATCCAGGAGGGGAGGTCTCCTCCTATGTTCAGAAATTCAATGAAATCCGCGAATCCGGGGAGCGGGTTGTCATTGACGGGCCATGCCTGTCGGCCTGTACCTTGTTCACCGGTATCGTGCCGCGAGACCACGTTTGCGTAACGCGGCGTGCCGCTTTGGGCTTCCATGCGGCTTCGTATTACAACGATGCGTCACGTTCGTTGGTGCCGACTCGCCAGGGCAGTGCGCTGGTCATGCGGCTCTATCCGCCGGAAATCCGCTCCTGGATCAACCACCATGGCGGGCTGCGGCCGCAAATGATCGTGATGCGCGGCCACGAATTGAGCACGCTGTACCCGATCTGCCAGTAATTGTCCGGCAAGCGCGCGGCATGGCACCGCGGCGACTGCGGTGCTTTTCGCCGTTGTCGGAAGGCCAATTCCGGCCTATCTAAACCGGGCCGGATGTCAGCCATGCCGCAAATCCTCGCACGACCGCGAGTTTCTGGGTCTTTGTTCGTCGCCAGCGTGCTGGTCGCTCTGGCGCTTATCGGCACCGGCTTGCTCTGGGCCCATTACGGCACCGCCGTGTTCTTCGAAACGATTCGCGCCGGCTTTACGGCCTGCTTTGGCTAACGGGAAACCGCTCGTGAAGGCGAACACATCTCGCGTCATGCTGCTGCTCGCCGCTTTTCTCGGCGGGCTGTTTTTGTTTTTTGGCGCCATCCTCTTCGTCACCGGGCGCGGACCGTCGCCGGTCGGTCCCGCGATTGCAGCGGTCGGCGGCCCGTTCCGTCTCGAGGACCAGAACGGCAAGCCGTTCACTGATCAGGATATGAAGGGACGTCCGTTCCTGGTGTTCTTCGGCTTTACCCACTGTCCGGATATTTGCCCACAGACCCTGTTCGAAATCTCTCAGGTGCTGCATACGCTCGGATCCGATGCCGATCGCACCGGAGCATTGTTCATCACGGTCGATCCCGAGCGCGATACGCCCGCGGTGATCAAAGATTATCTGTCGAATTTCGACCCGCATTTGCACGGCCTGACCGGCGATCAAGCCGCGATCAATGCGGCGCTGCGGGCCTATCGCGTCTATGCCAAGAAAGTGCCGCTCGATAACGGCGACTACACCATGGATCACACCGCGGTGGTCTACCTCATGGACAAGGACGGGCATTTTGTTGCGCCGTTCAACGTCAGCCGGACTCCGGAGCAGGAAGCAGGCGATCTGCGGCGCTACTTCTGATGGCTGTGGCCCAATTGAGATGGCCGGTGGCTCTGGCGCGACGAGCAATCTTCGTCGCGGCGCTGCTCGGTGCCGCGGTCTTTGCCCCAGCATCGCCGGTTCAGGCGCAGGAGGGGATAACGCTGCCGTCGGGAGCCGGCGTTCCTGGATTTTGGGACCCGCGGCGGCGGCCGGAGCGACCGGACCTTTCACGCATTCAGTCGATTCGGTTTCTGACCGAGCTCGATTATCCGCCGTTTAATTATGCGGGGCCGGACGGTAATCCGGTCGGTTTCAACGTCGACCTTGCCCGCCGGCTCTGCGACGAGATCAAGGCCACCTGCACCATCCAGGCGCGGCGATTTGAACTGCTGCTCGATGCGCTCGACGGCAACCGCGGCGACGCCGTCATCGCTTCGATCGCGATCACGCCGGCAACGCGCCGGCGCGCCGATTTTACGGATCCTTATTATCGCACGCCGGCGCGCTTCGCCGCTCGCATCGACAGTCCGATCGGCGACGTGCTGCCGGAACTGGTCGAGGGCAAGAAAATCGCCGTCGTCGCCGGCACGGCGCATGAAGCCTTCCTCAAGGAGATGTTCACCGCGGCCGAGGTGCGCTCCTACGCCAATGCGGAAGCCGCGCGCGAAGCGCTCCGCAACAAGGACGTCGATCTGTTGTTCGGCGACGGCATCACGCTGGCTTTCTGGCTCAATGGTTCCGATTCCGCTGGCTGCTGCGTATTCCGTGGCGGCCCCTTTCTGGAAAGCCGGTATTTTGGCGAGGGCGTCGGCATCGCGGTCAAACGCGGCAATGATCTGTTGCGGCAGGCTTTGAACTGGGCCCTGTTTCGGGACTGGGAGAAGGGCGGCTTCACGGATCTGTGGCTGCGCTATTTTCCGATCAGCCCGTTTTGAGCCGACCCATTTTGAGGCCCGTGGCGTTTGACGATGCGACGCCGCCTTCCTAGTGTCCCGATTCCGAAGTTCGTAAGCATTTGCGGCACGCTCAGACGAACTTCGGAATCGATAAAGACACTAGCAAATAATATCCTTGCTAGTGCCGCCTTCGAACCCGAAGTTCGCATCAGAGGGCTCCGGACGCTTGTGCGAACTTCGGGTTCGCGGCACTAGTGTCGCATACGAAATTTAACGCTGCGGAATTGAATAAACGCGCATCATGACCGCGATTGAAGCCCCCACCGCCTCGCTCCGCGAAGTGGCCGAGCTTTCCCACGCCTGGCCATTCGAAGAAGCCCGCAAGATCGTCGCGCGGCTCACGCGGCGGCCCAAGGACGAAGTCATTTTCGAAACCGGCTATGGACCCTCGGGCCTGCCGCATATCGGCACATTCGGCGAAGTGGCGCGGACCTCGATGGTGCGCCATGCCTTTCGCGTCCTCACCGAGGACAAGATCAAAACGCGGCTGATCGCGTTTTCCGACGACTTGGACGGACTGCGCAAGGTTCCTGACAACATTCCGAACAAAGAGCTGGTCGCAAAACATCTCGGCAAGCCGCTCACCCGCGTGCCGGACCCGTTCGGCACCCACAACAGCTTTGCCGAGCATAACAATGCGCGGCTGCGCGCTTTCCTCGATCGGTTCGGCTTCGACTACGAATTCATGTCCTCGACCGCCTGTTACACGTCGGGCCGTTTCGACGATGCATTGCTCAAAGTGTTGCACCATTTCGAGCAGGTGATGGAGGTGATGCTGCCGTCGCTGCGCGAGGAGCGGGCGCAGACCTATTCGCCGTTTTTGCCGATCGATCCGGAAAGCGGAATCGTGCTGCAGGTGCCGGTCGTCGAACATGACGCCAAGGCCGGCGCCATCACCTACGAACATCCCGATCGGGGCGGGCGCGTCACGACACGCGTCACCGGCGGCCGCTGCAAGCTGCAATGGAAGCCGGATTGGGCGATGCGCTGGGTGGCGCTCGGCGTCGATTACGAAATGGCCGGTAAGGACCTGATCGACTCGGTGAAGCTGTCTGGAGAAATCTGCCGCACGCTCGGCGGGGCGCCGCCGGAAGGCTTCAACTACGAGCTATTTCTCGACGAAAACGGACAGAAGATTTCGAAGTCGAAAGGCAACGGCCTGACCATCGAAGAATGGCTGCGCTATGCCAGTCCGGAGAGTCTGTCGCTGTTCATGTATCGCGAGCCGAAAGCCGCCAAGCGGCTCTATTTCGACGTCATCCCGCGGCACGTCGATGAGTATTTGCAATTTCTCGATGCCTATCCGCGTCAGGGTCTCAAGGAAAAGCTCGGCAATCCGGTCTGGCACATCCACAACGGCGCGCCGCCGCCGCCCGACAATCCGGTGCCGTTTGCGATGCTGCTCTCGCTGGTCACCGCCTCGAATGCCGCCAATGCCGAAACGCTGTGGGGCTTCATCACGCGCTATCGGCCCGGCGTGACGCCCGCCACGCATCCGCGACTGGCCGCGCTGGTTGACTACGCGATCAACTACTATCGCGATTTCGTCGCGCCTGCGAAAAAGTTCCGCGCGCCGAGCTCCGCCGAACGCGCCGCGCTTTTGGACCTGCGCGATGCGCTGGCGCAGTTGGAGGCCCAGCCGACGGCGGAGGCTATTCAAGAGGTGGTGTACGAGGTCGGCCGCCGCGAGCCGTTTCTCGACAAAACCGGCAAGATCAAAACCAGGGACGGCAAGCCCGGCGTTTCGCTCGACTGGTTCAACATGCTTTATCAGGTGCTGCTCGGCCAGGAGAAAGGGCCGCGGTTCGGCTCGTTTGTCGCCGCTTATGGCGTCGCCAATACCATTGCCATGATCGACGGCGCGCTGGCGCGCTCGGCCTGATCTTTATTGCTGCGTGCTGCGCACGCGCGCGGTGCGTTACTGGCTCGCCCACAGAATGCGCGCGATCCACGCAACATCGGCCATTGGCAGCGTGCGATCGGCGTTGAGGCCATCAAGCGATTTCAGCTCGATCGATTTGGCCGTCCTGCGCTTGAGCTCGTTGGCCAGCACTTCGCCGGATTTGGTGCGCACCACGACGCGGTCGCCGCGGCGCAGCGGCGCCGACGGCGAAACCACGATGATGTCGCCGTCGCGATAGGCCGGCTCCATCGCGCGCCCGGAGATTTGTAACGCGCGGCTGTCCTCGTCGTTGAGCATCGGGAATGCGATTTCGCGGCAGCCATCACCGGCGGGAAAACGGCTGTCGCCGAAGTGGGCTGCGGTGCGGGCCTCGGCCAAGCCAATGAGTGGAACCGGGCGCGCCGCCCCGCCGCCGCCTCCGTCGATCAGACCGACAAAGGCCTCAAGCGCGGTTTCGGTGGCGGCCAAAGCCTTGGCAATCGATTCGGTCGACGGCCAACGTGCGCGGCCAGCCGCGGTAATGCGCTTGGATTTGTTGAAGGTGGTGGGGTCGAGCCCGGCCCGCCGGGCAAGGCCCGACGCGGTCAATCCGGCGCGCGCAGCAAGCCGATCAATCGCAGACCAGATCTGCGCATGCGTCAGCATCGGCACCCCTGAATGGCACAAAGAATAGGAATTATTGCCTGTTGCCTCAAGGGCCGATAGGGTCCGCGCGACCTGCCCGCGACTTGCAGCCAGCGACTTGCAGCCCGCGACTTGCAGCCCATGTCTGCAGCCCATGCCCAACGATCTGTGACGACGATCTACAAAATCTGCGAGCGGGCGTCCTGGCGCCTCGCCGAGCAAAGTGGAATCTATCGCGGCTCGCAAGCCGATGCCCGCGACGGCTTCATTCATTTTTCCACGGCCGCACAGCTTGCCGGGACCATGACAAAGCATTTTGCGGGATATCGTGAGCTGTTGCTCGTCGCCGTCGATGCCGACGCGTTGGGAGCGGCGCTGAAATGGGAGTCCTCGCGCGGCGGCGAACTATTTCCCCATCTCTACGCCGCGCTGCCGCTCACCGCGGTACGCTGGACAAAACCTGTGCCGGACGAAGTCGGCGGTCGACGGGTGTTGCCGGAGTTTACGCCATGATCGGATTGCTCGATCGGTTGGCGCGGCCGTTCCTTTATGCGCTCGATCCCGAAGACGCCCATCGGCTTGCGATCAGGATGCTGCAAATCGCGCCGTTGCCGCCGGGACCCCCGGACGATTCTCGGCTGGCGACCCGCGTATTCGGGTTCAATTTCCCCAATCCGATCGGCATCGCCGCCGGATTCGACAAACATGCCGAGATTCCCGATGCACTCCTGCGCGCGGGCTTCGGTTTTGTCGAGGTCGGCACCGTGACGCCGCTGCCGCAACCGGGCAATCCGCGCCCGCGCCTGTTTCGGCTCGACGCCGATCAAGCCGTGATCAATCGGCTCGGGTTTAATTCGGAAGGCGCCGATGTCGTGCTGCGGCGCCTGGCGGCGCGGGCCAAGGCCGGCGGCATCGTCGGCATCAATGTCGGCGCCAACAAGGACGCGCCGGATCGCGTCGCCGATTACGTGCGACTCATTGAGCGGTTCGCCACGGTCGCGAGCTATGTCGCAGTCAATATTTCTTCGCCCAACACCCCCGGCTTGCGCGACATGCAGCAGGCCGGCGTATTGGACGATCTCTTGGCGCGGGTCATCGACGCGCGCGAGCGCGTGACCAAAAACGCCGGACCCACGCCGGTCCTGCTCAAGATTGCTCCTGATTTATCGCTTCCTGATCTCGACGATGTGGTGGGAATTGCGCGCGCGCGTCGTGTCGACGGCGTGATCATCGGCAATACCACCGTGACCCGGTCCGCCGGTCTGCGTGATACCCAATCGAGAGAAGCGGGCGGCCTTTCTGGACGGCCGCTCTTGCCGCTCGCCGACCGCATGCTGGCCGAGACTTATGTTCGGGCGGAGGGCGCGTTCCCGCTGGTTGGCGCCGGCGGCATCGATTCCGGAGCGAGCGCGCTCGGGAAAATCCGCGGCGGCGCAAGCCTCATTCAAATTTATTCGGGACTGGTGTTTCGCGGTCTTGGCCTCGTCGGCGAGATCAAGGCCGCTATGCTGGCCGCGCTCGAACGCGACGGCAGCCAAACCATCGCCGACTATGTCGGCGCCGATGCGGCCGCGGTCACCGCCGAAGCGTGGCCAGTCTGACGTCGCGATGAGGTCACACCGCTCGCTGTCGCAGTGTTTTCGCTAGTTCCGCGGCAATGGCCACCGCCGCGGGCGTGTCGGAATGCACGCAGATCGTCTCCGCCCGAACCGGAATATCGCGGCCCATTGTCGTGGCGACTACATGGTCGCGCATGACGCGAAGCACACGCGCGGCGGCTTGCGCCGGGTCGACGGCGTCGTGGACGCGGCTGAGAATAAGATTGCCGTCGCCGTCATAGGCGAGGTCGGCGTAAAATTCGGCAATCATCGCGACTCCCTTTTTTCGGTAAGCCGTTTCGTGCGCGGTGAACGCCATGCCGAGCACCGGAACGTCGAATATGCGCGCGGCATTGGCGATCGCGCCGGCAATGGCCGCGTCGCGGGCCGCCATGCCGTAGAGCGCGCCGTGCGGTTTTATGTGGTTGAGCGGCATGCCTTCGGTGTCGAGAAAGGCTTTCAACGCGCCAGTCTGATAGATCACCAGGTCTTCCACCTCGTCAGGCGCGATGACCATGGCGCGCCGGCCGAAGCCCTGCATGTCCGGAAGCGAAGGATGCGCTCCGACTTTGACGCCGTGCCGCTTCGCCAGCCGCACCGTCTCATGCATGATCGAAGGGTCCGAGGCGTGAAAGCCGCACGCAACATTGGCGAGGTCGATATGCGGCATCAGCGCCGCATCATTGCCGAGCCGGTAAAGCCCGAAACCTTCGCCCATATCGCAGTTGATCGTCATGCGCATGGTCGTGATCCGTCATGGTCGTGATCCGTCATGTTTCCCGATCCGTTCAGCGTATCGCGGTCGCGCCGGGCGAGGGTATGAGCACCGGCTTGAGCGCCGGAACGAGGCGTCGCCGCTCGCGTCGCGCCGGTACGGTGCGATAGACCTGCTTGGTCGCTTCGACAATGTGGACACCGGCGAACGGTGCGGACAGGGTCGCGCCAGTGCGCTCCCAGGCGCCCGCCGAGCGCAAAAACCAGCGCCGCGGAATCGGCGGCACGTAGAGCGCCTCGCCCCAGGCCGTCGGCGTGAACCAAGTGTCGCGCAACAGATGCATGATCTGCGTGCGCGAATACGGCCGTCCGTGGCCGAACGGCGTCGTGTCCAGGCGGGCCCATACGCCGCGGCGGTTCGGCACGACGGCCAAGAGCCGTCCTCCAGCGGCCAGCACGCGCCAGGATTCGCGCAACAACTCGACCGGATCGGGGGACATTTCCAGCGCATGCACCAGGAGCACGCGGTCGACCGCCGAGTCGGTGAGCGGCAATTCATCCTCCTCGACCAGCGCGGCCAGCGCCGGACGCGTCGACGGCCAGTGCACCACGCCTTGCGGCGCCGGCATCAAGGCGAGACAGCGTTCGGCCTCGCCGCGGAACAGCCCGAGATAGGGCGTGGTATAGCCGATCCCTAAGACGCGCAACATGCGCGCATCGTTCCAGCGCGCGCGGATACCGCGGCCGATGAAGCGGCGCGCCACCACGCCCAAATGCTGGGCATAGAAATTGCGCAAGTCGACGACGTCCATGGCGGCAAAATAGCATGTCGGCGCCCGCTGCGCCCTTGCAGTTGGCGGCGCCGAATACTTAACTTTATTGCATCGTGATTTATCGTTACCGCTCGCCTTTCCCGTCAGCCAATACGAGACAGCCATGCCGGCGCAAACCTATTTGTTCGGATGTTTGAAGGACAATTTCGGCGTTCTGCTTCACGATCCCGAAAGCGGCGCCACCGCCGCAATTGACGCTCCAGAGGCCGCTCCGATCGAGGCGGCGCTCAAAAAGACCGGGTGGCGGCTCACCGATATTCTGGTGACGCACCATCATGGCGATCACACCGCCGGCATCGGCGAACTGAAAGCGCATCACCGCTGCCGCGTTACCGCGCCGCGCCGCGAGGCGCAGCGCATAGCCGATGTCGATGCGACGGTTGCGGAAAACGATACCATCAAAGTCGGTGCGCTCGAGGGCCGCGTGTTCGATACGCCCGGTCACACCGCCGGTCACATTTCGTATTTTTTCCCGGCCGACAAGCTGGCGTTTGTCGGCGACACGCTGTTTTCGATCGGTTGCGGGCGCGTAATCGAGGGCGACGCGCAAATGATGTGGAACTCGCTCCTCAAGCTTCGCGCGCTGCCCGACGACACGCGCTTTTATTGCGGGCACGAATACACCGCCGCGAATATCCGCTTCGCCCAAACCGTCGAGCCGAACAACAAGGCGCTCACTGCGCGCGCGCAAGAGGTCGCAAAGCTCCTCGCTGACGGCAGGCCGACGATCCCGACCACCATCGGCGAGGAAAAAGCGGCCAATCCTTTTCTGCGCGCCGACGATTCCGCGCTCGCGAAATCGCTCGGTCTTAGCGGCGCACCGGCGTGGAAAGTTTTCGCCGAAATTCGCGAGCGGAAGAATCGCTTTTAAGGATGATCCGGAAAAAGCGGAGTTGGGCTTTCAAAAAAGCTGATGCCTCCGGCAAAATGTTAGCTCGGCGATCGATTCACTTTAAAGGGGTTGCGGTCTCATGCCCGAGCTGACCGCACAGGACATCGTCAGAATGCTCGCTCTTACGCCGCATCCGGAGGGCGGTCATTTTCGCGAAACTTTCCGCGACTCAAAGCAAAACCCAGACGGCCGCCGGGCCTCAACCGCCGCTTATTATCTGCTCGCGCGCGGCGAGCGCTCGCACTGGCATCGCCTCGACGCCGCCGAAATCTGGCACTGGTATGCCGGTGCGCCGCTGCAGCTTGAAATCGCCGCCGCGCCCGGCCGCATCGAGCGGCTGACGCTCGGCGGCGACATCTCGGCGGGCTTACGCCCTCAGGCCGTGGTTCCGGCCGAAGTCTGGCAGGCGGCGCAGACGACGGGTGAATGGACGCTCGTTGGCTGTACCGTCGCGCCCGGGTTCGATTTTGCCAAGCACGAAATCGCGCCGCGGGGCTGGTCGCCGGAATGAAGCACGGATTAACGCAGCGGACCGGTGCAAAAAAATCAGGCGTAATATTGCCCGCCATTCGCCGACAGCGTCGCACCGGTAAATAATCCGGCGTCGTCTGCAGCCAGAAACACCACGCAGCGCGCGATTTCTTCCGGCTCGCCCAGCCGTCCGATCGGGATCTGCGGCAGAATGTTTTTCTGCAACACTTCCTGCGGCATCGCCTTGACCATGTCGGTCGCGATGTAGCCAGGACAGATTGCATTGACGGTAATGCCGACGCGCGCGCCCTCCTGCGCCAAGGCTTTGGTGAAGCCGATCTCGCCCGCCTTGGCGGCCGAATAGTTGGTCTGGCCGAATTGGCCTTTTTGCCCATTGATCGAGGAAATATTGACGATGCGGCCGAATTTGCGCTCGCGCATGCCCTCGATCACGTTGCGGCACATGTTGAACAGCGATCCGAGATTGGTGTTGATCACCTCGGTCCATTGTTCCGGCTTCATCCGATGCAACTGCGTGTCGCGCGTGATGCCGGCATTGTTGACCAGAATATCGATCGGTCCGAGCTCGGCCTCGACCTTCTTGATGCCGGCGGCGCAGGCATCGAATGACGATACGTCCCATTTGTAGACGTTGATGCCGGTTTCGGCTTTGAACTTCGCCGCCGCCTCATCGCTAGAGCCGTAATTGGCGGCGACGTTATAACCGGCGGCCTTCAGGCCTTTGCTGATCGCAGCGCCAATGCCGCGCGTACCGCCGGTCACCAATGCAACGCGGGCCATGGTGCTCCTCCCCGTTTCGGATGACAGACGTCAGATGTCAGACGACAGATGACAGAAAACTCTGCTGTCCGTCCTCCGTCCTCTACCTTTCCACGCACATCGCGATGCCCATGCCGCCGCCGATGCACAGGGTGGCGAGGCCCTTTTTCGCGTTCCGCTTCTGCATCTCGTAGAGCAGCGTCACCAAGACGCGCGTGCCCGAAGCGCCGATCGGATGCCCGATCGCAATGGCGCCGCCGTTGACATTCACTTTGTTAGTATCCCAGCCGAGATCCTTGTTCACGGCGCAGGCTTGCGCGGCGAAGGCTTCATTGGCCTCTACCAGATCGAGGTCGCCAACATTCCAGCCGGCTTTCTTGAGCGCCGCGCGCGAGGCCGGAATTGGCCCGGTGCCCATGATCTTGGGATCTACGCCGGCCTGGGCCCACGACACGATGCGAGCGAGCGGCGTTTTGCCCAGCTTGGCCGCTTCGCTGGCTTTCATCAGCACCACCGCAGCAGCGCCGTCATTGATGCCCGACGCATTGGCGGCAGTGACGGTGCCTTCCTTGTCGAAGGCGGGGCGCAACTTGCTGATCGCCTCGAGCGTGGTGCCATGCTTGGGATATTCGTCGGCGTCGACGATGATGTCGCCTTTGCGGCTCTTGACCGTCACCGGCGTGATCTCATCCTTGAACCGGCCGGACTTCTGCGCAGCCTCGGCCTTGTTCTGCGAGGCGACGGCGAAGGCATCCTGCTGCTGGCGCGTGATCTGCCACTGGCGCGCGACGTTTTCGGCGGTGTTGCCCATGTGATAGCCGTTAAACGCGTCCCACAGGCCGTCCTTGATCATGGTATCGATCATTTCGAAATCGCCCATCTTCACGCCCGAGCGCAGATGGGCGCAATGCGGCGCCACGCTCATCGATTCCTGGCCGCCGGCGACGACGATCTCGGAATCGCCGTTGACGATCGCCTGATAGCCGAGTGCCACCGAACGCAGGCCCGAACCGCAAAGTTGATTGACGCCCCAGGCGGGGGTCTCGACCGGCACGCCGGCGCCAATCGAGGCTTGCCGCGCCGGATTCTGCCCTTGGCCTGCCGTCAATATCTGACCCAAGATCACTTCGGAGACCCGCGGCGCTTCGACGCCGGCGCGGTCCAGCGCGGCCTTGATGGCGGTTTTGCCGAGCTCATGAGCGGGCAATGATGCGAAGGCGCCGTTGAACGCGCCGACCGGCGTTCGCGTCGCGCTGACAATAACGACGTCGTCTTTCATGGCAGGTTCCTTCCGAGCTGTTTGGGGCTATTACGACGCGGGCTGGCCGCAGGTCTTTGATATATGTCATAGGGAGGCCGCAGGGCCTCGACAAGGCGCAAAGGCGCGCAAAGCCGCCGCACGGCCCGCATGCCTCGCCCTCGCCGGGCGCGGACGGCCGCCAATCACAAAAGGGTAGCCGCAAGCGACGAAACAGCCTAATTTGGCGGCAAAGTCACTCCTTCGCCGCCGTCAATGGTTCTTCGCAAAGCCTGAAAGTTCATGTCCGAAACAGCGACCAAAACTGTTGAGCCGGTCACGATCAAGAAATACGCCAACCGGCGGCTCTATAACACCGGCACAAGCACCTATGTCACGCTGGAAGACCTCGCCGCGATGGTCAAAACCGGCGAGGACTTTGTGGTCTATGACGCCAAGACCGGCGAGGACATCACCCGGTCGGTTCTGACCCAGATTATCTTCGAGCAGGAAAACAAGGAGGGTCAGAACCTTCTGCCGATCACGTTCCTGCGTCAGCTAATCCGCTTCTATGGCGACAGCATGCAAATGCTGGTGCCGCGCTATCTCGAAGTCTCCATCGAATCCTTGACTCGCGAGCAGGAGAAATTCCGCCACCAAATGGCGCAAGCCTTCGGCGTCGGAGCGTTCACGTCGCTCGAAGAACAGGTCCGGCGGAATATGGAAATGTTCGAGCGCGCCTTTGCGATGTTCGCGCCGTTTGCCCGGCGGGAGAGCGGGGGCGCAGAAGCGGCTGCCGAAGCCGACAAAGACAAATCCGGCGATATCGACGACTTAAAACGCGAGCTCGATGAGATGAAGAGAAAAGTCGACCGTCTCACCGAGAAAGGCTCTCGCGGGGACTAAGCTCGCTTCAGGCCTGGTCTGACCGCTCAACCTCGATCTGCCGCGTTGCACTGCGCATGCCGACAATAAAGCCGGCCAGCACATCCACCAGCGCGATTGCCATCAACAGAAAGAAGGTCGAGGTCGCTGCCCTTTGCACCAGCAGAAACTCGATCAGCATGACGATGAACAGCGCCATCGCCAGCACGTGATCCATGATGCTGCGCGTACCCGCCCGGGTCGATTTGATCAGCTCGATCCAGAGCAGGAAAATGGCGAAAGCGAGAAGAATATCCTCCCAGGTCAGCACCCAGTCTTGGCCCGACATCATGTGCACGGTGGCGACCGGCGAGGTCCAGCTCACGCCGGGCGTGAGAAACGCGATCATGTTGTAGATCGCGAACGGAACCAGCAGCAGCGGAAAGCCGAGCGCAAACATGATCCATCCCGCTCAACCGCCCTCAACGGCAAGGACGCGCGGCGGCCGGTGATGCCGCCACAATGAGGATTATGGATCGTATAGGGGCCGAGGCGGCGCAGACAATACTGCGCGCAGAGTTTACGACAGAAGTTCAGGTTTCAGACTTCTTGTTCAGCACTTGCCGGCCGCGATACATGCCGGTTTTGAGATCGATGTGGTGCGGCCGGCGCAACTCGCCCGAATCCTTGTCTTCGATATAGGTCGGCGCTTTCAGGGCATCGGCAGACCGGCGCATGCCGCGCTTTGACGGCGACGTTTTTCTCTTTGGCACGGCCATAGCCGCTCTCCTTTATGCGGTTTCGCTGCTCGGAACGCGGCTTATAGAAGAATGGCCGCGGTCAGGCTAGGGCATGATCCCGAAAAGTGGATACTGGTTTCCCGCCTGCGCGAAGCCTCGGCTGCCGCTCGTTGTTCCGGTTGGTGCTTCGGCGGGCCAAGGCAGATCGGAAAAGATCATGCCGAAAAATCCAATCCGAAGCGAATAGGTCAGATTCTGGGCTTCATGGCCCCCGCACGCAGGCATCCAGGCCGCTGAATTTGAGCGATCGCCGCTCATAGAGGGCGGCGAGGCGGCGCACCAGCACGCTCGGAATGCGGGCGCTGCGGTGCACCGGGTTGGGCAGGATCGCCGCGAGTTCCGCCGCCTCAGGCGAGGTGAGATCGCGGGCCGATTTGCCGAATGCCCAACGGGCGCCGGCCTCCGCCCCGAATTCGCCGTTCGGCCCCCATTGCGCAATATTGAGGTAGATTTCGAGAACCCGCCGCTTCGGCAGCACCAGATTGAGCCACAGCGCCAGCGGGAACTCGAGCGCCTTGCGGATAAAGCTGCGGCCCTCCCTCTGGAACAGGTTTTTGGCTGTCTGCTGCGTGATCGTCGAAGCGCCGCGCGCCTCGCCGAGTTCGTCCGACTGCTGCATCGCCTCACGGATGGCGCCGAGGTCCACGCCGCGATTGCGGCAGAAGCTGCCGTCCTCGGCGACAATCACGGCGAGGCGCAGCGCTGGCGCAATGCGGTTTAACGGAACGACGATGCGCGCGACGCGCTTGCCGGTGGCCCAGCGCCACAGCATCGGCGTCGAAACCGGATCGACAAAACGATAAAGCGGTGCGATCACATAGGGAATGAGCAGGACGGCGAGCGCGAGGATTATCAAGTTCTTGACCAGCCGTCGCACGAAATGCCCTCTGACCCTAGTCGCGCGCGTAGCCGATCAGCGGTTTCCGTTTGCGCCCGAGCAGGATCAGTACCGTCGCTATGACGCCGACCACGACCCAGGCCGGCAGGTCGAAGCCACGCTGCAGGTACGGCTCCCAGGCCCAGGAAAGCTTCAGCTTGAGCCAATCTTGCACGGCATTGAGGCTGTTCTGATCGATGATCGCCCAGACATCGTCGAGCCTGGTGTAAAGGAGATCATGATTGGCGATGGATTTCGTCCCGTCATAGACGAAAAGCACAAAGGCGGTAGCCAGAAGGCACAGGCCAACGAAACGAAACAGGAATTTGATCATGACACTGCTGGCGGAGAACGATCGGTCGTGAGCGCCAGCCATTACCCTTCCGCGCTGGCGAGTTCAATGCGCTGCAACGAAAGATCGCTGCATGCGGCTTTCGCATCGACCGATTGGACCATTTGACTTGGCTCGCCGTAACCTTCGGCGGAGGTCCTTGAGTACGGGCCGGGGCTTTCGCTAAAGTCCCACGGGGCTTTGCTTTAACGCGCTTATGACAGCGCCCATTTACCGGCAGGCGAGCGAAAATGGCGGCCAAAAACGGCGGCAGAAACGGCGGCGCTGCGCAGCGTCCGACTTTCACCGATCAGGAAGCCCTGCTGTTTCATAGCCAAGGCCGCCCCGGCAAGCTCGAAGTCGTCGCCACCAAGCCGATGGCGACCCAGCGCGATCTTTCACTGGCCTATTCGCCGGGCGTTGCCGTTCCAGTGCTCGCGATCGCCGAAGACGAGAGCAAGGCATTCGACTACACGACCAAGGGCAATTTCGTCGCGGTGATCACCAATGGCACCGCCATTCTGGGGCTCGGCAATCGCGGCGCCTTGGCCGCCAAGCCGGTGATGGAAGGCAAAGCGGTCCTATTTAAGCGTTTCGCCGACATCGATTCCATCGATCTCGAAGTGTCGACCGAAGATCCGGACGAGTTCATCAATTGCGTCAAACTGCTTGGCAAGGGCTGGGGCGGAATCAATCTGGAAGACATCAAGGCGCCGGAATGTTTCATTATCGAGCAGAAGCTCCGCGAACTCCTCGATGTGCCGGTCTTCCATGACGATCAGCACGGCACCGCAATCATCGCCGCCGCCGGCCTGATCAACGCGCTGGAACTTACCGGCCGCAAAATCCCAACCACCAAGCTCGTTTGCAACGGCGCCGGCGCGGCCGGGATCGCCTGTCTTGAACTTCTTCGCGCCATCGGCTTTCGCCCGGAAAATCTCATTCTCTGCGATACCAAAGGCGTCATCTACGAAGGCCGCACCGACGGCATGAACCAATGGAAATCGGGCTTTGCTGTTAAAACCAAAGCGCGCACGCTGGCTGAGGCGCTGGCTGGGGCCGACGTGTTTTTCGGGCTTTCGGTGAAAGGCGCGGTCACCCAGGCCATGGTGAAGGCGATGGCGGACAAGCCGATCATCTTCGCGATGGCCAATCCCGACCCGGAAATTACCGTCGAGGAGGTCGCGGCGGTTCGCTCGGACGCGATCATGGCGACCGGCCGCTCCGACTATCCGAACCAGATCAACAACGTGCTCGGCTTTCCCTACATCTTTCGCGGTGCGCTCGATGTGCGGGCGCGCGCCATCAATATGGAAATGAAGATTGCCGCCGCGCAGGCATTGGCTGCGCTGGCGCGCGAGGACGTGCCCGACGAAGTTGCCGTGGCCTATGGCGCGCGGCCCAAATATGGGCCCGATTACATCATTCCGGTGCCGTTCGACCCGCGGCTGATTTCCGATATTCCGCCGGCGGTGGCGAAGGCGGCGATGGAGTCCAAGGTGGCGCGGCGGCCAATCCAGGACATGGAGGCCTATCGCCACCAATTGCGCAGCCGCCGCGATCCGATCGCCGGCGTGTTGCAAGGAGTTTACGAAAGGCTGCGCCGGCGGCCGCGCCGCGTCGTCTTTGCCGAGGGCGAAGAGGAACAGGTGATCCGCGCCGCCGCGAGCTTTGTTCACGAGGGGCTAGGCACCGCGCTCTTGGTCGGCCGCGAACCGCGGGTACGCGCCACCGCACAAGCGCTTGGCGTCGAGCTTGGCGGCAATATCGAAATCACCAATGCTGCCATCTCCTCGCGTAATTCGTCCTATGCCGCGTATTTGTATGAGCGGCTGCAACGCCGCGGCTTTCTGCAGCGGGATTGCCAGCGGCTCATCAATCAGGACCGCAATCACTTTGCCGCTTGCATGGTGGCGCTCGGCGATGCCGATGCCATGGTCACCGGCGTGACCCGCAATTTCTCCGCGGCGCTGCAAGACGTTCGGCGCTGCATCGATACCAAACCCGGTCATCGCGTGATGGGGATTTCGCTGGTCTTGGCGCGCGGCCGCACCGTCCTGGTCGCCGACACCGCCGTGACCGAGATGCCCACGTCCGGCGAACTTGCCGAAATCACGATCGAAGCGGCGCGCGTCGCCCGCAATCTCGGTTATGACCCGCGCGTTGCCTTGCTGGCGTTCTCGACTTTCGGCCATCCGCCGGGCGAACGTTCGCAGCGCGTGCAAGAAGCGGTCCGGCTGTTGGACGAGGAGCGCGTCGACTTCGAGTATGACGGCGAAATGGCCGCCGACATTGCGCTGAACATGGAACTGCGCGAGGCCTATCCGTTCTGCCGCCTGTCCGGCCCCGCTAACGTTCTGGTCATGCCGGCGTTCCACTCCGCTTCGATCGCGACCAAGATGCTGATGGAGCTTGGCGGCGCCACCGTAATCGGTCCAATGCTGGTCGGGCTCGATCGCTCCGTGCAGATTGTGCCGCTTGCGGCCAACGATGCGCAGCTCGTCAATATGGCCGCCATCGCGGCCTTCAATGTCAGCGCCTAGTGCCGCGAACCCGAAGTTCGCACAACCTGGCGGAGGGCTCGGATGCGAACTTCGGGTTCAAAAGCGGCACTACAGGGATGGAGTTGCTAGTGTCCTTATCGATTCCGAAGTTCGTACGAGCGAGCCGCAAATGCTTACGAACTTCGGAATCGGGACACTAGTGCCGCGGTCTGCCGAGGCGCGAATGAAAGAGCCCGACTGGAAAAGGCCGCAGTGGACCTCGCCTGATTGGACCTGGCCGGCGGGCAAGCGCATTGCCGTCGTCTTCAATGTCTGCCTTGAGGCCTGGTCGGACGGCAAAGCGCCCGGCATTAGTCCGATGGGTAATCCGCTCCCGGCCGGCGCGCTCGACACGATGGCGATTTCCTGGGCGGCTTACGGCGTCGAGGTCGGCATCCACCGTTTGATGGACGCCCTGGCAAACCATGGCGCCAAGGCGAGCGTCATGGTCAATGCGATCATCGCGGAACGCTCGCCGCAGACCGTGCGCGCTGTGGCTGATCGCGGCCATGAAGTGTTATCGCATTCCTACGCCATGGACGTGATCCCGGGTCTCCTCTCGGACGACGAGGAGCGGCGAAACATCGCGCGCTGCACCAAGCTTCTCGCCGAGGCAAGCGGAAAACCGGTATGCGGCTGGCTCTCCCCGCGCGGCACCTCGAAGCCGTCCACGGCAAAACTCCTCGCCGAAGCCGGTTATCGCTGGTATGGCGACGTGTTCAGCTTCGATCTTCCGCGAGTCATCAGCCATGGCAACAGCAGGATTGTCGTCATTCCGCTGTCGTACGACGTCAATGATATGCCATCGATGAAGTACGGCCATCCGCCCCGCATGATGCTCGAATCCTACAATGAGGTCATCGAGATTGCGCGCGCCGGCAGCGAGCTTCGCATCATCGATGTGACCAGCCACGCCCATATCTTCGGCCATCATCGCGGCGCATATTTTTACGAGAAGATCATCGAGCAGGCGATGTCGTCGCCTGATATCTGGGTCGCCACCCGTGCCGAAATCGCCGATCACGTCTTGAGTATCGTGCCGTCCTAACGGGAGCATGGGACAGAGGATGGAAATTCTCGGGATGGAAATTCTCGCATGATCCCCTTCGAAATGGCCGAGCCGGCCTCGCTCAACGAGGCGGTGGCGATGCTCGATCCGCACGAGCCGACGATCCGGCCGCTCGCCGGCGGCACCGCGCTGATGCTGATGATGAAAGCGGGCGTGTTTCGCCCGACCCGCCTCGTCAGTCTGCATCGCGTCGAGCCGGAGCACGCGCGCATTGCCGTGACCGCTTCCGGTGAATTGCGCATTGGCGCCCTGGCGACCCTGAGCCAGCTTGAGCACGATCGTAACGTTGCGGCGCGACTGCCGGTGCTCAAACGCGCGATGCGCACGCTGTCGAATCCGCGCGTTCGCAACGTCGCCCGCGTCGGCGGCGCGCTCGCACATGCCGATCCGCATATGGATCTGCCGCCGGTGCTTGCCGCGCTCGCCGCGCGCGTGAATATCACCGGACCGAAAGGCACGCGCGAGCTTCCGCTCGCCGAGCTTTATACCGGCTATTACGAGACCGTCCTCGAGCGGAATGAACTCATCGCCGCGGTCACGGTGCCAGCGCTTGGCGGACGCAAAGCCGCCTATGTGAAGGTCACCGCGCGCTCGGCCGACGATTGGCCCGCGCTCGGCATCGCCGTGTCATTCATGCTCAAGGATGGCGATGTTCACGACCCGATTGTCGTGATCAGCGCCGCGACCGAAAAAGTGACGCGCCTGCCTAACGCCGAACGGGTTCTCCATGGCGGTCGCCTTGGCGACGCGCTGTTGCGGCACGCCGGCGACGCCGCGGCCGAGGAGGCGGTCCTGCTGACGGATGCGCATGGCTCCGCCGGTTATAAGCGCGAATTGCTGCGGGTCTATCTTGGCCGCGCGGTGCGGCAGGCGGCCGACGGCGCGGGAACTCACCAGCCATGAAGCAGATCGGCCGAGAGCTGCCGCGGCTGGAAGCCCGCGCCAAAGTCAGCGGCCGCGCCGAATACACGCATAATCTGCGCCTGCCAGGCATGCTGTACGGCAAGGTGTTTCGCTCGACCGTGCCGCACGGCATCATCCGGCGCATCGACACCACGGCCGCACGGGCGCTCCCAGGCGTACATCGCGTCGTGACCGGCGAGGATGTTCGCAGGCTCATTCCCGAGCCCTATTACGGCCCGGCCTTTCACGATCAGCCGATCCTCGCGCTTGACAAGGTGCGCTATGTCGGCGAGCCGGTCGCCGCCGTTCTGGCGAGCGATCCGCACGTCGCGGAGCAGGCCGCACAACTGATTACGGCCGAATACGACGAGCTGCCGGCCGTCTATGACGAGTTGGCCGCAATGCAGCCGGACACGCTGGTGCACGAGGAGCTGCGTCCGGCCGGGACCTTTGCCGATCTGAAACATCTGCAAGGCCGCAAGGGTACCAATGTCGCGCTCGACTATCACCTGCGGCGCGGCGACGCCGACAAGGCGTTCGCCAACGCGCACCGCGTTTTTGAGCACACGTTCAAGACCCAGCAATGTCTGCATCTGCCGTTCGAGCCGCATGTCGCGGTGGCCGAGCCCGGCGATGAGCGGCTGACGATCTACAGCTCGAACCAGACGCCGTCATTCGTGCGAATCGAAATCGCGCGGCTGTTCGGCTGGCCGGAAAATCGCGTGCGCGTCAAAGTGCCGTATCTCGGCGGCGGCTACGGATCGAAAGTCTACGTCAAGCTCGAAGCGCTGGTCGCCGCACTCGCCGTGCTGGTCCGTCGTCCCGTCAAGATCGCGCTGACGATGGAAGAACAGTTCTACATGATCACCAAACATCCGACGACATTCCGCATCAAAAGCGGCGTGGACAAGGATGGCCGCATCATCGCGCGCGCGTGCGAGGTGTATTGGAACGGCGGCGCCTATGCCGATATCGGGCCGCGGGTCACGCAGAAATCCGGCTTCACCGCGGCCGGCCCATACGACATCGACAACGTCAGCATCGATTCTTACGCGCTCTACACCAATCGCACGCCGGCCGGCGCCTTGCGCGGCTTTGGCGTCCCGCAGCTGGTCTGGGGCTATGAAAGCCACACCGATCTGATTGCGCGCGAACTCGGCATGGATCCGGTCGCGTTCCGCCGCAAGAACCTGCTGCGCGACGGCCGGCCGCAGGCGAGCGGCACCGTGCTGCAGGATGCCGCCATCGGCGAGGTGCTCGACGCGCTCGTGGCGCGCATCGGCTGGAACGCGCCGTTCGACCGCGGTTCGCCGACGCTGCGGCGCGGCCGCGGCATCGCTATCGGTTTTAAGGCCTCGATCTCGCCGACCACCTCGGTCGCGGTGGTGAACGTCTCCGCCGACGGCAGCGTGTATCTTTACAAAAGCACGGTCGATATGGGGCAGGGCGGCGACACGGCGTTTGCGCAGATCGTCGGCGAGGTGCTGGACGTAAAAGCCGAAGAGGTTCGCATCGTCGCGCCGGACACCGACGTTACGCCCTACGACATGGGCACGCTCGGCTCGCGCTCGCTCTATCACATGGGCAATGCGGTGCGGCTCGCGGCGGAAGAGGCGCGCGCCAAACTGCGGGCGCTCGCCGCCGAAGCCGGGCTGCCGGAAGGGACCAATTATCCGGCCGCCGAAATATTCAAGAAGCGCTACGGCATGCAGGCGGGCAATGTCATCGGCACGGGGAGCTTCGTTCCGAGCTACAAACCGCCGGATGCGCAGACCGGCCAGTCGGACAATGTCACGCCGTTCTGGATGGTCGGCGGCGCGGCCGCCGAGGTCGAAGTCGACACTGAAACCGGACATGTGCGCATCCTCCGCCTGATCAATGCCGCCGATTGCGGCAAGCTGATCAATCCCGCCGTGGCGCGCACGCAACTGTCCGGCGCCGCGATCATGCAGCTCGGTTTCACCTTGTCCGAGGCGATGCAGCTCGACGGCGGGCAGGTCACCAATGCGTCTTTGGCCGATTACAAGATTCCCGGCATTGGCGATGTGCCGCCGATGGAAAATGAACTTGTCGCCGCGGAACAGCATTCCGGTCCGTTCGGCGCCAAGGGGCTAGGCGAGACCGGCACCTTCGGCGTCTCGCCGGCGATCGCCAATGCGATTCACGACGCCATTGATGTGCGGATTGCGGAATTGCCGATCACCGCCGAAGCGGTGCTGCGCGCGTTGCGCGACAAAGCCGGCCGGCCGCTCGAGGACGAATGATGAGCGCGCGCACCATCTCTTTTACGCTCAACGGTCAGCCGGTCTCGACCATGATCGAGCCGCATCGCAATCTGGTCGAGCTGTTACAGCGTTTCGATCTGTTTGGCGCGCGCGAAAGCTGCGGGCAGGGATTGTGCGGCTGCTGCACCGTGCTGGTCGATGGGCAGGCGGTGTCAGGCTGCCTTTATTTTGCGGTCTGGGCCGACGGCAAATCGGTTACCACGGTCGAGCACCTCGATGCCGATGGCGCGCTGTCGAATGTGCAAGACGCTTTTATCGCTTGCGGGGCATTCCAATGCGGCTTCTGCACGCCGGGATTCGTGCTGATGACGCACCAATTGCTCAAGCACAATCCCGATCCAAGCGACCAGGACATTCGGCACTATCTGTCGGGGAATCTCTGCCGCTGCGCCGCCTATCCGGAGATTGTCGCGGCGGTCAAACAGGCGGCCAAGGCGCCGGCGGCCAAGGCACCGGCGGCCAAGGCTCAGGCGGCCAAGGCAGCGGGAACAAGCGCGGGGCAATGAAATGAGATTTTGGCAAGTTGCGTTGACGGCTATCCTGATCGTCGCCGCGCCGCTGGCGCGTGCCGAAACAATCGAAGTCGGCGGCGACCATGGCGGCCTCGTCTTTCTCTACCAGCAGAAATGGGAGAAGCTCGCCGCGCAAAAAGTCAATATTCGCGTCGTCGGCATGTGCGCTTCCGCCTGCACCTTGCTGACCGGCTACTTTGCGCGCAAGGACATTTGCGTCACGCCGGATGCGGCGTTCGGCTTTCACGCCGGGACCTTTCCCTTTGTCACCGAGCAATTGTTGCGGATTTATCCGCAAGACATCCGCAAATGGATCGACGCGCACGGCGGCTTGACGTTTCAGCTGATCTGGATGCAGCGCCCCGACATCTACAAGTTCTTCCGCAAATGCTGAAGCGAGCGCCGCCTGCCGTCAGGCAGTATTCAACGCCGCGATAAAGCGCTGCTTGATGGCATGCCCGTCCCGGAGCGGCAGCACCCGCGGCACGTCCTCCGGCTTGATCTTGGCGTTGACGAGAATTGGCCCTTCACCGGCGTGCAGCAATTTCCGCGCCTCCGCGACCTCTTCGATGCGCGTCACCGTGCAAGCCTGACGGAAGCGGCAGGCAAGCGCCACCCTTTCGAAATCGACGCCGGCATCGGTATGACTCGGCTGCATGCCGGTCTCGCCGTAATGGGCATTATCGAGCACCACTACGACAAGATTTTTCGGTTGCTTGACGCCGATCGTGGCGAGGCTGCCAAGGCCCATCAGCATGTCGCCGTCGCCGGGAATAACGACCACGCGCCGGTCGGGCCGCGCTAGCGCCAGGCCAAGCGCGATCATGACGGTGCCGCCCATCGCGCCCCACAGATAGAAATTCAGCGGGTGATCGCCGGCCGCCGCAACATCGTAAGTCGCCGAACCCAATCCGGGCACGACCAACAAATCGCCGCGATCGACCAAGAGCCGCTGCACGAATTCGCGCCGGTCCAGCATCATCGCATCCTTATCGCGTCCATTGCTTCGGGCCGATCAGCCGCTGCGACAATAGGATCGCGACCGCGAGATTGCCGCTGAATGCCATGTCGCAGCCGGCGCCGACGATCTCATCGACGGCATCCGCGCTCTCGACCCGGTAGGTGAGAAAACCGCAAAGTCGTAGGACCTCTTCGGTGATGGCGCCCATCGGTACCTGCCATGGATTGAATTCGCCGAACTCGCCGCGCATGGTGACGAGCGCGATGCAAGGAAAACCGCAATTGCGTAATAGCGAAAACATATTGACGCAGTTGCCGACGCCGCTTGACTGCATCAGCAGCGCCGCGTGCTGCCCGCCGAGCGCGGCGCCGGCGACCAGCCCGACGCCCTCTTCTTCGGTCGTCAGCACTACGTCGATGATTTGCGGATCTTTTTGGCACAGCGCGATCAGGCGGCTGTGCCCGGCATCGGGCACATAGCCGACCTGGCGAATGCCGACGCGGCGAAAATGCGCATAGATCGCGTCGGGCCAGGATGTCGCGATGTCTGCGGGGCTATGCAAAGGTGGTCCCGTTGTTGCGCACCGCAAATATTGCATGCTTGGCGCAAAAGCCAAATTGTGGAGAGTAGGGTCAAAACTCATTATTTCCGCGAGCCGCGTTGCAGCCAAAATCGCTCGCCGGGCATGAGAAGGGCGAAGAGCGTATCGGCAATACGGTCGAGCCCTTCGACGAACCCGGCGGCGATTTTCGCTGCAACCCGAAGGGACGCGGGCCTTTCGGCCGCTGGCGTCGTTGCTCGTCGCTCATGATCGTATAGATCACATCGCTCCTCTCGCCTAGCCAGCGGCCGAACTGCCCAGCGTCGCGGCCGCGCAAATAATGAGTTTTGACCCTTAGCGCTCAGCGCCGCCACGGCAGACCTTCGGGCGCTTCGACAAAGAACCAAGCGCCCTCGCCCAATTCCGCCGGGAAGGTCGCGACAATGCCGTCTTCGAATGCGCGCCATGCCAGATTGGCGCCGTCGACCGCCGCTTCGGCGGCGGCCAGCGATTCGACGC
Organism: Xanthobacteraceae bacterium; assembly: GCA_035703785.1. Taxonomy (GTDB): domain Bacteria; phylum Pseudomonadota; class Alphaproteobacteria; order Rhizobiales; family Xanthobacteraceae; genus BOG-931. The sequence continues at coordinate 37,118 of DASSXN010000027.1, read as the reverse complement.
CGAGCGCGTAGCCGATCATGAACGGCAATGAGGTGACCGGGACTTCCGGCAATTTTTCGGTGGCCCTGTCGTGACTGACGAGGTAGACGCCGCCGCGGTCGAGCCGGATCAGCGCGCCGCCCGGCATGAACGTTGCCGATCGGCCGGTAAAGCGCGCAAACCGCTGTGCCGCCTCTTCGACATCGCCGACCGCAATCACCACGTCGATGAGATCGCAAACGCTGTTCGGATGCGACAGCCAGCGCGGCTGCCACACGGTGTCTTCGGTGTGATGCGTCAATATCTGGATACGCCCTTCCGGCATCGTCATCGGCTTGACGCGTGAGATCGTAAAAGCAGCAATGCCGGGGCCGCCCTCGGTCTCAACCGGACGCTGCATGCGCACCAAATCCCGCACCGGAAATCCGGCGGTGGCCAAGCGCTCGCGCGCTGCAGTCGCATCGATCACCGAAAAGGCAGCGAGGTGCAGTCCGGCGCGGCGGACGAGCGCCGCATCGAGTTCGCCGGCCAGCGGCGTGTCGGAGCTTTTGAACAGCACTTCCAGATAGCCGCGCGCCAACATTGCGGTGATGTTGCCAAGCCCGGTGGGGACGAGGCGCCCCGTGGCGGGGTCCTTATCCGCTTGGACCGAGACCGGTGTCGGCGCAAAACCGGCGCGCTGCAGCGCGCGGCTTGCGGCCTGCGCATCGCGCACGAAGTGTCCAACATGATCGAGAAAAATTTCGCCGCCGAGGGGAAGCTGGCGGCGGCTCGCGGCCGGCATCGTCGCGCCCGGCACCGCAATCACTCCGACCGCGCAATGCCGGCGTCCTCAACGACCTTGCCCCAGCGTGCGATTTCAGACTGCAGGAACTCGGCGAGCTCCTTGGGTGAGCCGGCGCCGACCGGGATCATGCCGATGTCGCGCATTCGCGCGCGCACATCGTTCATCGCCACGGCGTCATTAAGCTCGGCGTTGAGCTTGGCGACGATCGCCGGCGGCGTGCCAGCCGGCGCGATCACGCCCTGCCACGCCGCGGCATCGAAACCGGGAACGCCGGCCTCAGCCAACGGCGGCACCTCGGGCAAAACCGTGAACGGTTGTTTGGTGGTGACCGCAAGCGCACGCACTTTGCCGCTGCTGATGAACGGGGCGGCCGGGCCATAGTCAGTAAACATCACCTGCACATAGCCGGCCATCAGGTCGTTGAGCGCCGGCGCGGTGCCGCGATACGGCACATGCGTCATCTTGATTCCGGTCATGGTCGAGAACAGCGCCGCGGCCAGATGATGAAACGCGCCGACCCCGCCGGTGCCGTAGCTGAGCGTGCGCTGCTTGGCGAGGCTGATGAGATCCTCGACGCTGCTCACCGGCAGCGAGGGATTGACGATCAGCACGAACGGCACCCTGGCGATCAGTGCGACCAGCGCGAGGTCCTTGGCCGCATCGTAGGGCAATTTTTTGTACAGCGTCACGTCGGCGGCGAGCGACGACACCGTCATCGAAATCGTGTAGCCGTCGGGCGGCGACTTGGCGACGTAATTGGTGGCAAGGGTGGTGCCGGCGCCCGGGCGGTTCTCGACGACGAAGGCTTTACCCAACCGCTGTTCGAGCTTCTGCGCCAAAAGCCGCGCAAGAATGTCGGTGCCGCCGGCCGGCGCAAACGGCACGATAAAGGAGACTTGGCGCTCCGGGTAAGTTTCGGCGCCAGTTTGCGCGCGGGCCGTCGCGGCCGCCATTGCCGGCAGGCCGGCCGCGAGCAAGGCGCGACGCGAAAGGGCCATTCTCCTTTCTGCCGTCATTGCCGTTTTCTCCCGGTCGCCCGGCGTGGCCGGATTTTTATGATTGGCTTGCGCTTTACCATGATCGATGCGCCAACGTCACCCCGGCGCGGCTGCGGCACAAACTCCGGCAGCGACGGAGAAGAGCTTGGTTTGCATTTCTTGACAGCCAGTTAGGAGCCGGTCATAACGGCGCCGGTCTGCGCATTCGATGCCGCTGTTGCGCCACGAGGCCGCGGACCGTCAGCAGAAGAGACTGGCAGCAGAATAGACTGGAAGGATCCGGTCCGGGCAATGCCCCGAGCATCGGGCGCCGAACGAGGCTTGAACGGGCTGGGAAGAGGAAGACAGATGTTCGCGGTTTTTAAAACGGGCGGCAAGCAATACCGGGTGGCCGCCGAAGATGTGATCAAGGTCGGTAAAGTGAAAGGCGAGCCCGGCGAGATCGTCGAGTTTGGCGAGGTTTTAGTCGTGGGCGGCGACAGCCTGTCGCTTGGGGCGCCGACTGTTGCCGGCGCCACGGTGGCGGCCGAAGTTCTTGACCAAGCGCGCGAACCCAAGATCATCGCTTTCAAAAAGCGCCGCCGCAAAAACTCGCGCCGCAAGATCGGGCATCGCCAGGAATTTACGCTTCTGCGCATCACCGAAATTTTGACCGACGGCAAGAAGCCGAGCAAACAAGCGCAACCGAGACCCAAGCGGGCGCCTGCGGCGCCCCAAGCGGCCGCAGGTGCAGAAACGGCTGCGACCACCGCGCCAATGCGTAAAGCTTCGGCACAGAAGCCTCAGAGGCCGAAAGCCAAACCAGCGGCGAAAGAAAAGAAGCCTAAAGGGCCGTCAAAGGGTAAGAAAAAGTGAAGAAATGACATTGGCAGGTGATGCTTTTGTCACGAATGCGGTATACATAGCGCAGCAATGAGTTTCGGAGCCGGTAATGGCACACAAAAAAGCAGGCGGATCGTCGCGTAACGGCCGCGATTCTGCCGGACAGCGCCTCGGGTTGAAGATTTTCGGCGGCGAACAGGTGCTGGCCGGAAACATCATCGCGCGCCAGCGCGGTACCAAATGGCATGCCGGCCGTAATGTTGGCGTCGGCAAAGATCATACGCTCTTTGCCCTGATCAACGGCAAAATCGAGTTTCGTACCAAAACCAAAGGCCGCGTATTTGTGTCTGTACGTCCGATGAATGAGGCCGCGGCCCAGTAACACGGTGGATCATAGGAGGTCCGCCGGCATGTAGTCGAACCGGCGGGCCCGAAATGGGCTCCAAAAGGGGAGACCGGCATGCCGGTCTCCCCTTTCGGTTTCTTGTGGGTTTTTTGCAGGAGCCCAGGCGATGACGTTCGCACCTGAAGTCCCAACGTCCGACTTGACGCCAGTCCTCGCGCGAGACCCCAGCGCGCGCCGCGTTCCCGCGCTCAAAACCGCGCGGCTCTCGCTGCGCGCGCCGGTCCGCAGTGACGTGGGCAATATCGTGGCGCTCGCCGGTGATCGCCGCGTTGCCGAGAACACCGCGCGCATTCCGCATCCCTACAGCGCCGCGGACGCCGAAGGATTCCTCGCCCTGACCAATAAAAAGGGCGGCGAGACGGTATTCGCGATCGAGCTTGACGGCGCATTGATCGGAATGTGCGGCGTCGATTTGCGGCAGGACGGCGCCGAGCTCGGCTATTGGCTGGGCGTGCCCTTTTGGGGTCGCGGCTACGCGACCGAGGCGGCGCGGGCGCTGATCGATTACGCCTTCGCCGAACTCGCACATGACACGCTTCAGTCCGGAGCTCGCGTCAGCAATCCGGCGTCGCGCCGCGTGCTGGAGAAATGCGGCTTCCAATGGGCCGGCGTTCAGCTTTGCCGCATCCGCGCCATCAATTCCGCGGCGCCGATCGATCGCTTTCGTCTTGATCGCGGCCTGTGGGCCTCGCTCAAGGCCTGGGGCCAAACGCGTCAGGTGGCTTAGCGCCAGGTTGCTTAGAGCATGATCCGGAAAAGTGGAAACCGGTTTCCCGAAAAGATCATGTTCCAACAAAAATCTAGAGCGATCATGCTGTCGCTCTAATGCGACCTGACCGCCGCCTGCGATCACGGCCGCGGATTGGTGGCGAAGAACGGCATCAGCTTTGCCACCAGCGCGGGGCCGAACGAGCCTTGCGGATTTGACGGCGTGGCTTGGTCCATCATTTCCCAGCCGTGGATCAGGACGCGAGCGTGCTCGAAGGCATTTTCGAAGTCCGCGCCCGGATGCAGGCTTTGGTGGAAGAAGGCGTCGCCGAAATAGGTCCAGTCGCGTTCCGGGGCGCAGCCGAACGAAGTGTGCTTGGCGTCCGCCGCGGTGATGACGATCGTGTTGTCGTTCGCCAACGGCGGCACGAAGATTCCGGAAAAGCAGGCCGAGACGATCACGACTCGATTCTTGATGCCCTCGCCGTCGAGCGCCGCTGCAACTTGCTGCGGCGTCAGTTCCGCTACCCCGCCGGGCAGCTGCAAGGCGAAGCCGGTCTGCTCGCCGTGTGATGTCATGACCAAGACGAAGACGTCGTTGTCCTTGTCCATGATATTGCCGATGGCGTGCACCGCCGCCTTGAAATTCGGAAAATTGGCGAGCGGAATCGTATTGACCGTGTCGCGGCGATTGATCAGGCGCACGCTGCGGCCCTTGATCGGCAAAACGCTGCCGAGCGCTTCCAAGGCGCCGTCGAGTTCTTTGACGAAGACATCTTGGTCGGCCCAGCCGGCGATCGCGAGCGTGTAAATTTCGGTTTCGCCTTTGCGTGACGGCGGCAAGCGCGCAAACTGATCCTGAAGGAGGCGCGGTTGCGATTTTTCGATTTGCGTGACTTGGCCAACGCCTTGGCCCGCACCTTGGCCAGTACCTTGACCCATGCGCGGTTTGCCTTCGGCGCGATGGGCCGCATACACGGTTTCCCACCAGTTGGCATTGCGCGGATCGAAATCGGGCGGCACAAACACCGGCGTATGCGGCAGCGCCACATTAGCGGCGAACAAAGCGAGCCACAGGCCCGCAATCCTGCCGACGAGCCGCCAACCCGATTGTTGTTCGAGCGAGCCGACGATGCAGGTCATGGCTCCGACCCACCACACGAAAAGCAGCGTATAGGTTGCGCCGGCCACGGCGTTATTGATTACGGCAGGCTGTCCCGCCGCCTGCGCCACCACCGGCGTGCCGACGCTGATTGCGGTCATGACGATGTCGGCGATCACGGAGAGCACGAACATCGCCGCCAATGCGGTGGTGCGCGCGGCCGGACGCACGAACAGGGCGGCGATCGCGAGCTCAAGCGCGATCCAGGCAATCACTGCATTGAGGCCGTAGGGATTGAAGGCTTGCCAGGCGCCGGCTTCGACCAGTTGCAGCCCGGCGCGGACGGCCGCCACCAAAGCCGCGAACGCCAGCAGCAATCGCAATCCGACAAGCGGCGGATCGGACGTCCTACGCCAGATCGCAGCCCGCATCGCGAGCTTTACAACGCCCCACACGCTTCTCGTTCTCCGCACCAGTTCCGAACAGGCAGTAATGGCAGGGCGGGCTCCGCTCCCGTCAATCCCGACCTTATATCAGGCAGGCATTATCGGCCACCGCGGCGCCGTTGACAGGAATGACTGTTGTGCCGGCGGGTTTCGCGTTTTACCAGTTAGCAAATGAAGTTTCTCGACCAGGCCAAGATTTACGTTCGCTCCGGCGATGGCGGCAATGGCTGCGTCTCGTTCCGGCGCGAGAAGTTCATCGAATTTGGCGGTCCGAACGGCGGCGACGGCGGCAAGGGCGGTGACGTCATCGCCCAAGCGGTCGACGGTCTCAACACATTGATCGATTACCGCTACCAGCAGCATTTCACCGCAGAGAACGGCCGCGCCGGCATGGGCAAGGACCGTCATGGCGCCAACGGCGCCAATGTCGTCCTCAAAGTGCCGGTCGGCACGCAGATCTACGACGAAGACGACAGAACGCTATTGGCCGATCTGACCGCAGTCGGACAACGCGTCGCGCTCCTGCGCGGCGGCAATGGCGGGTTTGGCAATGCGCATTTCAAAACGTCGACTAATCGCGCGCCGCGACACGCCAATCCCGGTCAAGCCGGCGTCGAGCTCACCGTGCGGCTGCGGCTTAAGCTCATCGCCGATGCCGGGATTATTGGTCTTCCGAATGCCGGCAAATCGACTTTTCTTGCCGCGGTGAGCGCGGCCAAGCCCAAGATTGCCGACTATCCGTTCACCACGCTGCATCCACAGCTCGGCGTGGTCGAGGTCGATGGGCGCGAATTCGTGCTCGCCGATATCCCGGGCTTGATCGAAGGCGCGCATGAAGGCGTCGGTCTCGGCGACCGCTTTCTCGCGCATGTCGAACGCTGCCGTGTGCTCCTGCATCTGGTCGACGGCACCAGCGAGGACGCGGGCGCCGCCTACAAGACCGTGCGCGCAGAGCTGAAAGCATATGGTCATGAGCTTGCCGAAAAACCCGAAATCGTCGCGCTCAATAAAGCCGATGCACTCGGCGCTCAAGACATCGAACGACAGGCGGCAAGCTTGAAACGCGTGGCGAAGACGACGCCATTCGTCATTTCCGCAGTGAGTGGACAAGGTGTTGACGCGGTCTTAAGGGCGCTGTTGGCCTTCATCGACAAGGCGCGTTCAGACACGGCCGCGCCGCGCTCCGCCGACGTCGCCTGGCAACCGTAAGCGTCAGCGTGGAGCAGGGGGGATTGATGACCCACACCTTTGTGTTGGTTCACGGTGCCTGGCATGGCGGCTGGTGCTGGCAACGGGTTGCCGCTCAGCTTCGCGGCGACGGCCACGCCGTTTTTACGCCGACATTGACCGGCCTCGGCGAGCGTTCGCATCTGCTAGCACCCGGAATCGACCTCGCCACCCACATCGCCGACATCGTGAACGTGATGAAATGGGAACGGTTGAGCGACGTAGTTCTCTGTGGCCACTCCTATGGCGGCTTCGTTATTTCCGGCGTCGCCGAACAAATGGCCGCCGCTATACGCTCGATCGTGTTCCTCGATGCTTTTCTTCCCGAAAACGGCGACACCATACTAAAACTTACGGGGCCGGCGGTTCAGGACGCCATTCGCGCCGCCGTGCAGCGTGGCGAGCCCGGCGTGCCGCCACGGCCAGCGGAGGCATTCGGCGTCAATGAGGCCGATCGCCAATGGGTCGACAGTCTCTGCGTGCCGCAGCCGATCGGTACGTTCACTTCGCCGATCGCGCTCACCGGTGCGCGCGAGAAGATCGCGCGGAAGACTTATATTCGCGCCAAAGGCTACCACAATCCGAGCTTTGATCGCGCGTTCGCGGCGGCGCAATCGAATCCCTCATGGCATTGTCATCATGTGCCCTGCGGCCACGATGTGATGATCGATATGCCGGACCGCCTCAGCGAACTTCTGCTGCAAGCTGCGGCCTGAAACGTTCGAACCGCAGCGAGCCGTCGCGTTTGATGCGCGGCAGAAGATCGACTTCCCAGGTCAGATACTCTTGCATCGCCGCTTTGGCATCGCCGGAGCGCTCGTAAGGTTTACGCCATTGATCCACCGCCTCGTCGGCCATCTTCGCGTCGGTCGACAACGGCTGGCCGGCTGCTTGCCACGCTGCATTGCCGCCTTGGAGAAAGCGCACCGGCCGATCGATCAGCGGCTCGGCTTCAGTCACCGCAAGCGCGGCGAGCTCACCGTCCTCGGACGCGAGCACAAGTGTGTCAGCGATTGCAATATTTTTCAGCGCCCGCGCCAGTCGCGTCCTGATGGCAAACCACGCGCCCGGAATGTGCCCGGCAAGATAATTCCGACTTAGCGAAAGATCGAGGACGGTTGCCGCATTGCGTGACACAAGCTCCGCAAGCGCCTTAGCCTCGATCGCAGCTTCGCGGCGCGTTTCGTTTTCAAGCACCGGCATGGCCGGCCAGCCTGGTTCATTGCCGGCTTCGGCGAGCAAAAAGACTTCGGCAAAACCCATCTGCCGCAACCACGATCCGGTCATGGCGGCGCGCACTTCCAGATCATCGACCAGCACGATCCGGGCGCCAAGCGTGCCGATATATTGATCCGTGGCCTGGACCAATTGGCCCCCGGGCGCCGAAATCGCGCCGGCAATGTGGCCCGCTTCGTATTCGGCGGGATCGCGCACATCGAAGACATAAAGCGTGCGGTCCTCGTCCCGCCGCAAAGCGTCAAGCGTGGCCCGATCGATGCTCTCGACGCCACAGGCCTGCGCCACCCGCCGCGCCGCGCTTTTCGCCCACGCCAATTGTCCGCGTGAGACCCGCGGCGCCCGCCGGCTTTTCCCGCTGTCGCAGGTCAGGCCGGCAAGACTCCAGCCCATCGTGCCGTTGCGCAGCGCCACGACTTTGTTCGGCAGGCCGGCGTTGATCAAGGATTGCGCGCCGATGATGCTGCGGGTACGTCCGGCGCAATTGACGACCACCGTCGTGTCGGGAGACGGCGCGAGCTCGCGCGCCCGTAGCACCAGTTCCGCGCCGGGCACATTGGTCGCGCCTGGGATCGAAACCCGCGCATATTCATCAAACGGCCGGCTGTCCAGAACCACGAGATCGGCGCGCTTGTCGATCAGCCGCGCGAGCTCCTCGGCGGCAATGCTCGGGGTGCGATTTTCATGTTCGATGAATTCGCCGAACGCCTTGCTCGGCACATTGACGCCGGTGAACAGCTCGAACCCGGCCGCCGCCCACGCCTCGACGCCGCCGGCAAGGATGCGCAGGTCGGAGTAGCCGTTGCGCGCCAGAACCGCAGCCGCGCGCTCGGCAAGGCCGTCGTTGCCGTCGCACAGCACGATGCGGGTCGTGCGCCGCGGCACCAGCTCCGCGAATTTCAGCTCTAGCCGGCTGAGCGGTGCCGAGCGCGCCAGCAACAGGTGGCCTTGCGAAAAAATCAGCTCTTCGCGGACGTCGACAAGCGCGAGTTCGCCGCCGTCCTCCACCATGCCCCGCAGCGCGGCGGGGCTGACCACGGCCGTCACGTCGCCTGCTGCGGCGTCATCTGCTTGACTTCGCCGGTATTGAGATCGAAGCGCACGCGCTGGATGCGATCGAGATTCGTTCCGGTTACGCGAACGAAGCGGGCGTTGTCGGGATAATCGATCGAGTGAATCGTGCCATCCTGATAAAGGCCGGCCTGTCCCGGCATCAGCCGATACTTCTTTACCGGTTTGAGCTTGGCGTGCTGCGAATCGCGGCCGTCGTCCTCGCGCTCCCATTCGGTCATGTCGGTGTAATGGGTCGCCTGGCCGTAAATGGCCCACGAATCGCCGTGGTCGTGGGGCGGCGAAACGCGCGCCTTGTCATTGATGTGAGCGAGCACCTGAAAACCGAGCTCCGGGTCTTCATAAAGGACATGCAGGCCACGGGGTGCCTGTTCGCAATGCCGGCGCACAAAGTCGGGATTCTGCAACAGGCGTTCGAGCCGGGCGCGCACCTGTTCGCGGCCTTTTGGCCCTGGATCGCGCCCGAGGATGGACCGGCAATCGGAAATGAACTGGTCGAATTCGTAAGCCATCGCAATCACTCCTGATGGAGCTTGGACCCCTTTTAATGTCGCGCATCCGCGAGCGAAGCGCTAGTGCCGCGAACTCGAAGTTCGCACAAGTTAGCGGAGTCCCCGGTGCGAACTTCGGGTTCAAGAGCGGCACTACAAGCATAACCTTGCTAGTGTCCTTATCGATTCCGAAGTTCGTATGAGCGTGCCGCAAATGCTTACGAACTTCGGAATCGGGACACTAGTGCCGCGAAACAATAGCCAATTTGGCGAGGCCCGCGCGGGTCGTTACATTAGGTGCATGTTTGGTCTGCCCCGAACTCATGAGCGACCCCGCAACGTCCGGCTGGACACGCTGATCCGCCTGCGCTGGCTTGCGGTGTGCGGCCAGTTGGCCGCCGTTGTAGTGGTGCATTTCGGCCTGGAATTCGAAGTTCCGATTTGGGCCTGCCTTGCCGTCATCGCGCTCGCGGCGCTGTTGAACGTCGCGCTGCGGTTGAGCTTTCGCCAGACCCAATGGCTGGAGCCGGACCGCGCGGCCTGGCTGTTGACGTTCGATATCGCCGAGCTTGCGGCGCTTTTATACCTCACCGGCGGCCTGGAAAATCCGTTCGCTTTCCTCCTGCTTGGCCCGGTCTTGATCTCGGCGACCGCGCTGCCGCCGCGCATGACCTTGCTGATCGGCACGTTTGCGATGTTCTGCGCCACGATGCTGGTGTTCCTGCATTACGATTTGCCGTGGGATACCGAGAACCCGCTCGAGCTTCCCGAAATCTACATGGTGGGCGTCTGGCTCTCGATCCTGCTGGCGATCGGCTATATCGGCGTTTACACTTGGCAAGTCGCCGAGGAAGCGCGCCAACTCTCGGACGCACTGGCCGCTACCGAACTGGTGTTGGCGCGCGAGCAGCATCTGTCCCAGCTCGACGGGTTGGCCGCCGCCGCCGCCCATGAACTTGGCACGCCGTTATCGACCATCACTGTCGTGATCCGCGAGATCGAGCGCGCGCTTGAGCCCGGCTCGCCATACGCAGACGACGTCAAGCTCTTGCGCGAGCAAGCGCAGCGCTGCCGTGAGATTTTGGCCAAGATCACCGAACTGCCGGCGGCGGGCGAGCCGTTCGACCGCATGCCGCTCTCGGCCCTGATCGAGGAAGCGGTGGCGCCGCACCGCAATTTCGGCGTTTCAATCGTGGTCGCTTACCCGCCCAACCGGGCCGGCGAACCGGCCGGAGAGCGCAATCCCGCAATCCGTTATGGCCTCGGCAATCTGATCGAAAATGCGGTGGATTTCGCCCACAGCCGGGTCGAGGTCGCCGCTCACTGGACGGCGGAGGAGGTCAGCATCACCATCAGCGATGACGGGCCTGGCTTTGCTCCCGAAGTCGTCGATCGCCTCGGCGCGCCCTATGTCACCCATCGCCGGCCCGGACCCCGCGGTTCGGACGCCGACGAAACCGCGCTGTTTGGGCTCGGGCTCGGCTTTTTTATCGCCAAGACGCTTCTGGAGCGCTCCGGGGCCAAGCTCGCGCTGATCAATCAGGCGCCGCCGCTGCACGGCGCTACCATCACCGTGGCCTGGAACCGGGAGGATTTTGAAAGTTCGCTCGCACCGCCACCACTTGAGGCCGAGGCTGTCTCCTCATAACTGTAAGTGACCAGCCGGGACGGTACCAAACAGAGACGAGGGCCACCCGGTTTGCAAGTCCTAGGGTTGGAAACTGCGATGAACGATGCCGGATCAAGCTCGATGCCGACCGAGCGTTCGCTTCTGATCGTTGAGGACGACAAGTCGTTCCTGCAGCGCCTCGCCCGCGCCATGGAAGGCCGCGGCTTTACGGTAACGACCGCTGAATCGGTCAGCGACGGCCTGCTCCAAGTCGAAAAAGCCGCGCCGGCATTTGCGGTCGTCGATATGCGGCTCGGCGATGGCAACGGTCTCGATGTTATTTCGGCCATGAAGAAGCGCCGTCCGGAAGCGCGCGCCATCATTCTCACCGGCTACGGAAATATCGCGACCGCGGTGAATGCGGTGAAGCTCGGCGCGGTCGATTATCTGGCCAAACCGGTCGATGCCGACGATGTCGTCGCGGCCTTGCTCGCTCTCGACAACAAAAAGATCGAGCCGCCGGAAAATCCGATGTCGGCCGATCGGGTCCGCTGGGAGCACATCCAGCGCATTTATGAATTGTGCGGCCGCAACGTTTCGGAAACCGCGCGCCGCCTCAACATGCACCGCCGCACGCTGCAGCGCATCCTGGCCAAGCGCGCTCCCAAATAATTCGTTTTCTGCCCGCGCAGTTGCCTTGACGGGCTGGGCTCGCGCCTAGAACTCGCCGTTATAAGGTCCTTGCGGATCGGCAACCGCCTGCAGTCGCAGCGCCGCCGCATGGGCAAAGCGCAAGGTCACCGATCTGCGGGTTGCGGCAGCAATGCGCTGCTCCGGCGCTTCGCTCACGATCGAAGCCCCGAACGCGTCGGCAACGATCAGCCCGGCCTCAGCCGGGAAAATATCGCCAGGCACTCCGGCATGCGTGGCGAAGAACAACCGATCGCAATGCCGCCGGTAGTCCATCCATTTTTGGTCGGCGCGGAAATCGGCCACCGAGGATTTTATCTCGACAATGATGATTTCACCGTCGCCGCCCAGCGCGACGAGGTCGGCGCGCCGGCCCGACGGCAGCGGCAGTTCACTGACGACGCAATAGCCGAGCGCGTGCAAATAGCGCGCGGTGCCTCGCGCGATTGCGAGCGCCATTTCCGATTGCCGCCCGTCCACCAAAGGCGAGTCTGAAGGCGCGATCTTGGCGGCCACGCTGGCTGACGCGTCGGACGGAACGTTCATGCTGAGAATTCCAGGGAGCGGCACGTTCGAGAGCGGACGAAGGACGAACTTACGCACGCAACGGACTCCACGCCAACCAGACTCGAATCTCCTCTTATTCTGCCGCGCCGGCGCGCTCCGGAAAAGCCCTCGCCAAGGCGTCGCGCGAGGCGGCGATCACGCCGCGTTCGGTGATGAGCCCGGTTATGAGCCGCGCCGGCGTGACGTCGAAGCCGTAATTGGCCACCGGCGATCCGTCGGGCACGATCCGCACCGTCTCGATGCCGCCTTGCGCGGTGCGGCCGGTCATGGTTGCCACCTCGTCAGCGCCCCGCTCTTCGATCGGGATCTCGGCAAGCCCGTCGCTGATCGAAAAGTCGATGGTCGGCGACGGCAGCGCCACATAGAACGGGATATTGTTGTCGCGCGCAGCGAGCGCTTTCAGATAGGTGCCGATCTTGTTGCAAACATCGCCGGCGGCGGTGACCCGGTCGGTGCCGACAATGACCAGATCGACGAGCCCGTGTTGCATGAGATGGCCGCCGGTATTGTCGGCGATCACCGTGTGCGGCACGCCGTGCCGGCCGAGTTCCCACGCGGTCAGCGATGCTCCTTGGTTGCGCGGCCGCGTCTCGTCGGCGAAGACATGAATGGCGATGCCGCTATCGTGCGCCAGATAAATCGGCGCGTTGGCGGTGCCGACGTCAACGGCCGCCAGCCATCCGGCATTGCAATGAGTCAGCACGTTGACCGCTTCGCCCGGCTTCTTGCGCTTGGCGGCCGCTTCGATCAGCGGCAATCCGTTTTGGCCGATGGCGGTGTTAATCGCTATGTCCTGCTCGCAGATTTCTTGGGCGCGCCGGTAAGCCGCGGCGACGCGCTCGCCGCGAGTGCGGTTGAGCACTGCGGCGACCATTTCGTCGAGTGCCCATTTGAGATTGATCGCGGTCGGGCGCGTCCGCAGCAAGGTCGCGCAGGCGCGATCGAGCGCTTCGTCGGAGGCATCCGCGCGCAGCGCCAGGCAAACGCCATAGGCGGCCATCGCGCCGATCAGCGGCGCGCCGCGCACCAGCATCGCCCTGATGGCATGCGCCGCGTCTTCCAGGCTCTCGAGCCGGGCGATCGTGAGTCGGTGCGGCAGCGCGGTCTGATCGATGATCCCGACCGACCAGCCGTCGGGTTCCAGCCAGATGCTGCGCATCGATTTGCCGTCGACTCTCATCACGTTCCTTTGGCGTTCCTTTGCCGTCCCTTTTACCGGGCGGTGTTCAACCCGCAAACCGCCGAGTTTGTGCCTTACCGATCGGGGGCGCGGGCTCCGCCGCAACTTGCCAGCGCCGAAGACATGCCGCAGATTTGCCGTGCAATCCGCATGGAGGCGCCCGGTGGCCGCGATCGACTACGAAGTTGAGTATAACAATCGCGCCCGCGTACCCGAGCACCCCGAGATTTTTGCCCGCTGGACGTATGAAGCGGAGCTTTACCGCGCCGAGATGCTTAAAGATGGCCGGGCCGAGCTCGGCCTGACCTACGGCAGCACGCCGCGGCAGATCATCGATCTATTTCTGGCGGAGCGCCATGAGAATGCGCCGCTCGCGATTTTTATTCATGGCGGCTGGTGGCGCTCGCTCGAGCCGTCGCTGTTCAGCCAAATGGCGCGCGGGCCGAACGGTCGCGGCATTTCCGTTGCCGTGGTCGGCTATGATCTCTGTCCGATCGTCACTATCGGCGACATCGTCGAACAAATGCGCCGCATGTGCGCATTCCTCTGGCAGCGGTTTGGCCGGCGCATGACGGTCTATGGTCATTCGGCCGGCGGGCACCTCGCCGCCGCCCTGCTGGCGACGGACTGGCGCACGCTTTATCCGAAAGCCCCCGCCGATCTCGTTCCGGCGGCCTATTCGATCTCCGGCGTGTTCGATTTGACGCCGCTCCTTGCCACCAGCGTCAATCAGGATCTGCGGCTCGACCCAGCGCAAGCGCGAAAGTTATCGCCGCTGTTTTGGCCGGTGGCGGCCGGTCGGATTTTCGACGCCGTGGTCGGCGGACTCGAATCCGGCGAGTTCAAGCGGCAGAGCCGCACGATCGCGCAGACCTGGCAGCAGCCCGGTGCGCAAACGCGCTACGAGGAGGTCGCCGGAACCAACCATTTCACCGTGATCGATCCGCTGTCGGATCCGCAAAGCACGATGGCGGCGCGCGTCGCCGATCTGGCAAAGCTGGCGGGCCCTTAGACGAATGGCGGGGGCGCGATCGGCTTGCGCCGTTAGATCTTCACACCGTCACGCAGGAAGCGAGGCGGTCTCGACGGTGCGCTGGCGCGTCAGCAAAACGCAAGCCGACGCCACAAAGATCAGCGCAAAGCCGACTATGTCGGGAGCCGTCGGCACCTCGCCCAGAATCAGAAACGATCCGATAACGCCGATCACGGGCGACGCGAGCACGCCAAGCGAGGCGGTCACCGCCGGCAACCGCTGGACAATGGTGAACCACAGCGCATAGGCGATGCCGCTGCTGGCAATCCCGGTCCATGCCGTCGCCACAACGCCGTCGAGATGCGCGCCGCCGAAACGCGGTCCGCCGTCGAAGATCAGCATGCAGGCGACCAGGATGACGGCGGCAATTGTCATTTGCCAACTGCCCACGCCCATCTGATCGGCCTCGATCTGCGCCCATTTCAGGTAAACCGTGCCGCCGCCCCAACACACGCCGATGGCGAGCGCAAACACGATGCCGAGCGGGATTCCGTTGGCGGTCAGCGGATAAATGAGGATGGCAAGCCCGGCGGCGCACAGCACCAGCGCGGTCGCTTGCACGCGGTTTGGCCGCTCGCCGAGGAACGGCCAGGCCAGCAAGGTCGACCAGATCGGCATTGTGTAGGCGAGGATCGCCACGCGCGAGGTGGTGGCCACGATCTGGGCAAATGCGCTGAACAGGCTGAACGCGACGACGTTGAGCAGCGAAGCGACCAGGATATGCGCCCAAACCTTCGGCGATGGAACGCGCAAGCTGCGCCGCATGATCACGCATAGCAAGTAGTAGGTCACTGCGCCCAGAACTGCGGCGCTGCCGCGCATGGTCAGCGGCGGGATCTCATTGAGTGCGATTTTCATCACCGGCCAGGTGATGCCCCAGATCAGGCCAAGCGCAACGAGCATCAGGCGCGCGCCGATATCGGCGCGCGCCGAGCTGCCGCTTTTACAGTCGGGATTTCTCACGGAGCTTTCGGCCCGGCGGCGATGAACCAATCGGCGATCTGCGCGCCGGTCCAGAACAGTACGTCCGATTTCTTGCGAATGACCTCGAAAATGCGGCGCAGATATTTCACCCGGTGCGGCGCGCCCATGATGTAGGGGTGCATCGACAGCGCCATGATGCGCGCTGAAGCCGCCGAATCGGCATAGATCTGTTCGAACTGGTCGAGCGCGCGTTCGCAATATTCGGACGCTTTGTGGTGCTGGATCAGCATCATCGCCACGTCGTTGCATTCCTGCGTGTAGGGCAGGTTGAGGATCGGCCGGCCACGGGTCTTCAGCCAGACCGGCTGGTCATCGAGTACCCAGTCGGCGACGTAGTCGTAGCCTTCCTCGGCCAGCACGTCCGGGGTTTGCCAGGTTTCGGTCAATCCGGGGCCGAGCCAGCCGCGCGGCCGCTTGCCGGTGGCTTTGGCGATGACCTCACGCACCTTACGAATATCGGCGCGCTCGTCGGCGACTTTCTGCAGATTGCGTTGCGTGAAACCGTGGCCCATGAATTCCCAATTCCGCTCGACCGCTGCGCGTACGATCTGTGGATAGGCGGCAAGCGCCGAGCCGTTGATGGCCAGCACGCCGGGTATTGCGAAGGCATCGAATATTTCGACAAACCGCCAGAACCCGACGCGATTGCCGTATTCGTGCCAGGCCCAGTTCGGCACGTCGGGCATCGGCGCGCCGCCGGCCGGCGGCGTGATCACGGTGCGCGGCATCGGCTGGGTCGCATCCCATTCCTCGACATTGATGACGACCCACACCGCCATGCGAGCGCCGTTCGGCAGTTTGAGCGGCGCCCGATCGGCGATCGGCGAATAAGCGAGCCGATCGGTCGGCAACATCATTGATTTGGCGATTGCCTTTCGGGAAGTCGATTTGCGGGACGCGGATTTTGCCGGACGTTTGACCATTGCCATTGCAGCCTTTCCGCGCCGGGTGATAGCAGGACCGCCGCGCGCTGTCTTGGTCACGCTCCCTTGGTCGCGCTGCAAATGCAGCCGGTCTCGGTTTCGGATCTGGAATGCTTCCGGGCTTTTCGCGCAGGCGCCCGTTGTTGCACCGCATTTCGCTTCATGTTAGCAACCCGGCGATTTCCGGACGCGGTCCCGTGCCATGTCCGGCACATGATAGTCCCGCTTGAATTCCGCTTGAGTGCCAGTGGCTTGTGCCGATCATGCGCGCCGGTTGCGGGTCTTGCGGAGAAGCTCAAGAACACCGCGATCGAGTAAGCGCAGCGAGCACAGACTTTGGCAGCCGAAACACCCGTCCTGTCCGGCATGGCCGGCCGCTATGCGACCGCTTTGTTCGAGCTGGCGCTGGAGACGAACGCGATCGAGGCGGTAAAAACCGAGCTTGATCGCTTCGATGCGCTCGTCGCCGACAGCGCCGACCTGACGCGCCTCGTGCGCAGTCCGGTATTTTCCACCGAGGAACAATTGCAGGCTCTGTCGGCGGTGCTCGAACGCATGGGCATCCGCGGCCTCGCGGCGAATTTTCTCCAGCTCGCCGCGTCGAACCGGCGGCTGTTCGCAGTGCGCGACATGATCAAGGCATTCCGTGCACTGGTCGCCCGGCACAAAGGCGAAGCGACCGCCGAGGTGACTGTGGCCGAACCGCTTAAAGGTGAGCATGTCGATGCGCTGCGCGCCGCGCTCAAATCGGTCAGCGGCAAGGACGTCGATCTCGACGTCAAGGTCGATCCGGCCATTCTCGGCGGACTCGTTGTCAAACTCGGCAGCCGCATGGTCGACAGCTCGCTCCGCACCAAACTCAATGCCCTCAAGCACGCGATGAAAGAGGCTCGCTAATGGATATCCGCGCCGCGGAAATTTCCGCAATCCTCAAAGAGCAGATCAAAAATTTCGGCCAAGAGGCCGAGGTTTCCGAGGTCGGACAGGTGTTGTCGGTCGGCGACGGCATCGCGCGTGTCTACGGGCTCGACAATGTGCAGGCCGGCGAAATGGTCGAGTTCGAAAGCGGCGTGCGCGGCATGGCGCTCAATCTCGAAAGCGACAATGTCGGCATCGTGATTTTCGGCAGTGACCGTGAAATCAAGGAAGGTCAGACCGTCAAGCGCACGCGCGCGATCGTCGAAGTCCCGGTCGGCAAGGGGTTGCTTGGCCGCGTCGTCGACGCGCTCGGTGATCCGATCGACGGCAAGGGCCCGATCAAGGCCGAACATCGCTCGCGCGTCGACGTCAAGGCGCCCGGAATCATTCCGCGCCGCTCGGTGAACGAGCCGATGGCGACCGGATTGAAGGCAATCGACGCCTTGATTCCGATCGGCCGCGGTCAGCGCGAACTAATCATCGGCGATCGCCAGACCGGCAAGACCGCGATCGCGCTCGACACCATACTCAATCAAAAATCGCTCAACGCCTCGGGCGACGAGAAAATCAAGCTTTACTGCGTCTATGTTGCGGTCGGACAGAAGCGTTCGACGGTCGCGCAATTCGTCAAGGTGCTGGAGGAAAACGGCGCGCTCGATTATTCGATCATCATTGCCGCCACCGCTTCGGATCCGGCGCCAATGCAATATCTGGCGCCGTTTTCCGGCTGCGCCATGGGCGAATATTTCCGCGACAACGGCATGCATGCGGTCATCATCTACGATGACCTTTCCAAGCAGGCGGTCGCTTACCGCCAGATGTCGCTGTTGCTGCGGCGCCCGCCCGGCCGCGAAGCCTATCCCGGCGACGTGTTCTATCTGCACTCGCGGCTCCTCGAGCGTGCGGCGAAGATGAATGACGACTACAAGGGCGGCTCGCTCACGGCGCTGCCGGTCATCGAGACGCAGGCCAACGACGTCTCCGCCTATATTCCAACCAACGTCATTTCGATCACCGACGGCCAGATCTTTCTCGAAACCGATCTGTTCTATCAGGGCATCCGGCCGGCCGTGAATGTCGGGCTTTCGGTGTCGCGCGTCGGCTCCGCCGCGCAGACCAAGGCGATGAAGAAGGTCGCCGGCCGCATCAAAGGCGAGCTCGCGCAGTACCGCGAAATGGCGGCTTTCGCGCAGTTCGGGTCCGATCTCGACGCCACCACGCAGCGGCTTCTCAATCGCGGCGCGCGGCTCACTGAACTGCTCAAGCAGCCGCAATTCTCGCCGCTGCGCATGGAGGAGCAGGTCTGCGTTATCTATGCAGGCGTCAACGGCTATTTGGATGTGCTGCCGGTCGAGCGCGTGCGCGCGTTCGAAGAGGGGCTGCTGGGGTTGTTGCGCAATCAGCACACCGATGTGCTGACGGCGATCCGCGATTCGCGCGATCTCGACGACGCAACGGGGGGCAAGCTCAAGACCGTCGTCGACGGATATGCGAAGACGTTCGCTTAAGTCATAGACATCCATGCCCTCGCTCAAAGACCTGCGCAATCGCATCGCCGCAACCAAGGCGACGCAAAAGATCACCAAGGCCATGCAAATGGTCGCGGCGTCGAAATTGCGCCGCGCCCAGGCGGTCGCCGAGGCGGCACGCCCCTATGCCGCTCGCATGGACACGGTGCTTGGCAACATCGCGGCCTCCGTCGCGGCGGTCGAGAGCGCGCCGCGGCTCCTACGCGGCACCGGCAGCGACCAGAAACATCTGTTGCTGGTGTGCACCGCGGAACGCGGCCTGTGCGGTCCGTTCAACTCCGCTATTGTGCGGCTGGCGCGCGAACGCGCCACCGCGCTTGCCGCCGAAGGCAAGGAGGTCAAGTTCTTCTGCGTGGGCCGCAAGGGTTATGATCAGCTGCGGCGGCTGTTCTCCAAGCAGATCGTCGAATTGGTCGATCTTCGTTCGGTGCGCGTGTTGCATTTTGAAAACGCCGAAGCCATCGCCGAAAAAATTATCGCGCTGTTTAACAAATTCGAATTCGATGTCTGTACCCTGTTCTTCTCGCGCTTCCGTTCCGTGATCGCGCAAATTCCCACCGCACAGCAGATCATTCCGCCGGTGTTCGAACAAAAATCCGCGGACGCGCTGGGCGGAGCGGTCTATGAGTTCGAGCCGGAGGCCGAAGACATTCTCAGCGATCTGTTGCCGCGCAATGTCGCGGTGCAGATCTTCCGCGCGCTACTTGAAAATGGCGCTTCGTTCTACGGCGCGCAGATGTCGGCGATGGACAACGCGACCCGCAACGCCGGCGACATGATTCGCCGCCAAACCCTGTTCTACAACCGCACGCGCCAGGCGATGATCACGAAGGAATTGATCGAGATCATTTCTGGCGCCGAAGCGCTGTGACCAACGCAAATCGATAAGAACTCTGACAAGGACTTAGCAAATGGCTCAATCCGTCGGACGCGTCACCCAGGTCATCGGCCCAGTGGTCGACGTGCATTTCGAAGATCATCTGCCCGCGATCCTCAACGCGCTGGAAACCCAGAACCAGGGCAATCGCCTGGTGCTCGAAGTTGCCCAGCATCTCGGCGAATCGACGGTGCGCACCGTCGCCATGGATTCAAGCGAAGGGCTGGTCCGCGGCCAGGAGGTGACCGATACCGGCCAGCCGATTGCGGTTCCGGTCGGGCCCGCCACGCTTGGCCGCATCATGAACGTGATCGGCGAGCCGGTCGACGAGGCGGGTCCGATCAAAGGTGTCGAAACGCGTTCGATCCACCAGCCGACGCCGAGCTACACCGAGCAATCGACCGAAGCGCAAATCCTGGTGACCGGAATCAAGGTGGTCGATTTGCTGGCGCCCTATGCCAGAGGCGGCAAGGTCGGACTGTTCGGCGGCGCCGGCGTCGGCAAGACCGTGATCATTCAGGAACTCATCAACAATATCGCCAAGGCCCATGGCGGCTATTCGGTGTTCGCCGGCGTCGGCGAGCGTACGCGCGAGGGCAACGATCTCTATCACGAGATGATCGAGTCCAAGGTCAACAAGGATCCCAAGGAAGGCTCGGTCGAAGGTTCAAAATGCGCGCTGGTCTACGGCCAGATGAACGAGCCGCCGGGGGCGCGCGCCCGGGTCGGGCTGACCGGCCTCACCGTCGCCGAATATTTCCGCGATCAGGGTCAGGACGTGCTGTTCTTTGTCGACAACATCTTCCGTTTCACCCAAGCGGGCTCGGAAGTCTCCGCGCTGCTCGGCCGTATTCCTTCCGCGGTCGGCTATCAGCCGACTTTGGCCACCGATATGGGCGCGCTGCAGGAGCGCATCACCACCACGACCAAAGGCTCGGTGACCTCGGTGCAGGCGATCTATGTGCCCGCCGACGACCTCACCGATCCGGCCCCCGCAACGTCGTTCGCCCATCTCGACGCCACCACCGTGCTGTCGCGCTCGATCGCGGAAAAGGGAATTTATCCCGCCGTCGATCCGCTGGATTCGACCTCACGCATGCTGTCGCCGTTAGTCGTCGGCGAAGAGCACTATCAAGTCGCGCGCCGCGTGCAGCAGATTTTGCAACGCTACAAGGCGCTACAAGACATCATCGCCATCCTCGGCATGGATGAATTGTCGGAAGAGGACAAACTGACGGTGGCGCGCGCACGCAAGATCGAGCGTTTCTTGTCGCAGCCGTTCCATGTCGCCGAAGTGTTCACCGGCGCGCCGGGCGTCTTTGTCGAGCTCGCCGATACCATCCGCGGCTTCCAGGGGCTGTGCGAAGGCAAATACGATCACCTGCCGGAGCAGGCTTTCTACATGGTCGGCACCATCGAAGCGGCGGTGGAGAAGGGCAAGAAACTCGCCGAAGCGGCGTGAAGCTAGCGAGTAGCGGACAGATCGGGCGCGACCTCACTATTCGCCATTTGCATTCCAAGGACAACCGATGGCTGGACTACATTTCGAGTTCGTATCGCCGGAGGCTGTGCTGTTCTCCGGTGATGTCGATCAGGTCGATCTGCCCGGGATCGAAGGCGATCTCGGCGTGCTGCCTGGGCATGCGCCGATGGTCACTCTGCTGCGGCCCGGTATCGTGACGATCATGCGCGAGGGTCGGCGCGAACCGGTTGTCGTGGTCGGCGGCTTTGCCGAGATGGGACCCGGCGGATTGACCGTGCTCGCCGATCGTGCCGGCGCGCGCGAGGATTTCGACCTCGAGTCGCTGGCAGACGACATCAGAGACACCGAAGAAGACGTCGCCGACTGCAAGGACGACGCGCAGCGTGACAAGCTCGTGCGTCGTCTCGAACAGCTGCGCGCCCTGCAAGCGGCGTTGACGCAATAGCGCTTAGCTCGTTCCGGCAAATTTCGCGAATTCATCAACCACGCGCTCGTAGACCGCGCGCTTGAACGGCACGATCAGGCGCGGAATCGTCTCCAGCGCCTCCCAGCGCCACGCTGCAAATTCCGCCTCGTGCGCGCCGTCCGGATGCTCGACATCGATTTCGCTTTCCTCCCCGGTAAAGCGCATCGCAAACCATTTCTGCGTCTGTCCGCGATATTTGCCCTTCCAGGCCTGGCCGATCAGCTCGCGTGGAATGTCGTAGCGCAGCCATTCGGCGATTTCGCCGAGGCGCTCAACCGAGCGGATATTGGTTTCCTCACGCAGCTCGCGCAGCGCGGCCGGCCACGGGTCTTCGCCGGCATCGATGCCGCCCTGCGGCATTTGCCAGGAATGTTCAAGGTCAACGTGCTCCGGCCCGTCGATGCGCCGGCCGATAAACGCGCGTCCGTCGCGATTGAACAGCACGACACCGACGCAGGGCCGATAAGGCAGATCTTCAACGCGCATTGCGAGGGCGACGCCTTGGCAGCGACCGGCACAAAGGACGCTGGATGATCCTCAATTTGGTCAAATCTGTCACCAGCGCTGTATCGCTGCGGCCGGAGAAGCCGCGCCAATCTCGGTTGGCGATCACCGCTTCCTTGGAAGTCGATCGGTCGTGTCGGCGCCGTTCTGGTCGGGCCGTATGCGCTCGGCAGCGGTCGCCGCTTGCGGCGGCGACGCAACGATGACTTCGCGCTTGGCGCCGGTCTTGCCGTCGATAATCGTGACCGTCACGCCGCTCGGCGGTTTTGCTGGAGGCGATAGCGGCAGCGCTGCTGTTATGGCGGGCTCCTTGGAATCGACTGGGGCGGCGGCTTGCGGTACCGCGATCACCTCCGTCCCTTTTTTGGCGAAGCGCAGATCCGCCGGTGCTACCGCCATGGGCTCACCGCCCGAACGGTCTTGCGCGATCACGGCCCACAACACAAACGCACCGAAGAACAGCCCGAGCGCCACCGCGATGATCTTGCTCACCGAGACGTTGATTGCGCGCCGATGTCTGCTTGGATCCTGTCCAAGCGGCGCTGTCAGGTCATTCATCGTCATGCGTGATCCCGTTCCCGATCAGCAAGTTCGGTTTCGTCCAAACCCGCAACCCCGCGCACAAGCAACGCGCGAATCACGACGGCCAGCATATCATGGCATCTCTTCAGCTGGTCGTTCTGCTTGCCGGCGGCTGGCCGGGTATTTGCGGCGCATAGAACAAAAAAACGGGGCGGCACATGGCCGCCCCGGTCTTTGCTTTGTTTTGCTCGCCTTTGTTTGGCGCTCAAACTGATCAGTTCGGAACCGCCGCTTTCGGATTCGGCGGGAATGCGGCGTTGCTCGCGGTTCCGCGCAGCAGATCAAGCGCCATCTTGATCGCTTTATCGTCCGTCTCGTTTGGCGGCACATAGGACTGCGAGCCGGTTTCCTCGGAGCCTTCGGCCTTGAGATGGCCGCGCAGCGAGGCTTCGCCCTTGGAATCGGTCTGCGCCTTTAAGTTATCGGGAACATCCTGGAGCACCTCGATATCCGGCGAGATGCCCTTGGCCTGGATCGAGCGTCCGGCGGGCGTGTAGTAGCGCGCCGTCGTCAAGCGCAGCGCACCATTGCCCGCGCCAAGCGGAATGATGGTCTGCACCGAACCTTTGCCGAACGAGCGCGTGCCGATCAGGGTCGCGCGCTTATGGTCCTGCAGCGCGCCGGCGACGATCTCCGACGCCGAAGCCGAACCGCCGTTGATCAGAACGATCAGCGGCTTGCCCTTGGTCATGTCGCCGGGCCGCGCATTGAAGCGCTGCGTCTCTTCCGGGTTGCGGCCGCGGGTCGAAACGATCTCGCCCTTTTCCAGGAACGTGTCGGACACCGAAATCGCCTGGTCGAGCAAGCCGCCCGGATTGTTACGCAGATCGACCACGTATCCCCTGACCTTGTCGGCGCCAAGTTGGGAGTTGAGATCGTTGATCGCCTGTTTGAGTCCGTCGGTGGTCTGTTCGTTGAATTGCGTAATGCGAATGTAACCGACGTCACCGCCTTCCGGATGCCAGCGCACCGACTTCACCCGAATAATGTCGCGAACGATCGAGACTTCGATCGGCTTGTCGGCGCCCTTGCGCATGATCGTGAGCTTGATCTTGGTATTCACCGGGCCGCGCATCTTGTCGACGGCCTGATTGAGGGTGAGCCCCTGCACAGCTTCGTCGTCGAGATGGGTGATGATGTCATTGGCCATGACGCCGGCTTTGGCGGCGGGAGTATCATCGATCGGAGCAACCACCTTCACCAGGCCGTCCTCCATCGTGACCTCGATGCCAAGCCCGCCGAACTCACCGCGGGTCTGCACCTGCATATCGCGGAAGCTCTTCGGGTCCATGTAGCTCGAATGCGGATCGAGTCCGGCGAGCATGCCATTGATGGCCGATTCCACGAGCTTGCTGTCGTCCGGTCTTTCGACGTAATCGGCGCGCACGCGCTCGAACACATCGCCGAACAGATTGAGCTCCCGGTAGGTGTCGGAAACCGCAGCGCGCGCCGCCGAGCCGGCCAGCAAGGCGTGCGGCTGCGTGATCATCAGCGTTACCAACACGCCGGCCAGTGCACCGAGAAAGAGCAGTGTAGTTTTGCGCATCATCCGCGAACCTTTTCGCCTTCGTTAGTCGCCCACCACGGGCTGGGGTCAATAGGAGCGCCGTCCTTGCGGAACTCCACATAGAGTACGGGTTGCTTGGGACCGGACGTGCCGGCCGAGGACGTTTGTGATCCGCCACCCATTACCGCTACCGGCTCACCGGTCAGGACGAACTGCCCGAGATCGACGGAAATCCGCTCCATCCCCGCTAACAGCACATGATAGCCGCCGCCGGCATTGAGGATCAAGAGTTGCCCATAGCTGCGAAATCGTCCGGCGTAAACAACCCAACCGTCGCAGGGCGCGGTAATCTCGCCGCCCGGCCGGGCGGCAATGGATAGGCCTTTTTGAGTTCCGCCCAACCCGTCGGAGCCGCCAAATTCCCGAATCCGGGCGCCATTGACCGGCAAATGCAGATGCCCGCGCATATCAGCAAACGCAACCGCTGGTGTCAGACGGCCCGGGTCGCTCAATGCGGCGAGTTCCGGATGCGTCGCATCGTTGGCAATTCCCCGATCGGCGTCCCGCGTCGCGCGTTTTGCGCTATCGAGCCCGGCTTCGAGCTTGGCGATCAGGTCCTTGATGTTATCGACTTGGCGCGCAACGTCGGTGGCCCGCTGGCGCTCGCCAGCGAGCGCCAGCTCGGCATTGGTCTGCTTTTTCTGCCGTTGATCGATCAATAGGCTCACGCGAAGTTGTTCGCGGCCAAGCAGATCAAGCTCGTTCGTGAGCCGGTCGCGCTGCGCGACGATCTCTTTGCGCACGTTCAACAGCGCCGCAAGGTCGCCGGCGAGCGCGTCGGCCTGGCTGCGCATTTCCGGTAGAACGGCGCCGAGCGTGATCGCGGTCCGGACCGCGCGCAATGCGTCTTCGGGGCTGACGACCAGAGCAGGCGGCGGCTGGCGGCCCATGCGTTGTAGGGCGGCGATCACTTCAACGATTACGGCGCGCCGCTGGTCGAGCGATTTTTGCAACGCGCGCTCCTGCTCATTGAGCGTATCGAGCCGGGTTTGGCTCGCATTGATATTGGCCTCGACATCGCGCACGCGCGCCGCCGTATCGATCAGTTGCGCATTGAACTTGCGGCGATCCTGGCCGAGCGCTTCGATTTCGCTGCGCAGCTTGGCTTGGGCATCGGCGGAATTGCGCGCTCGCGCCAGTGCCGCGTCCAATTCCTGGTCGCGCTGCTTGAGCGCGTCGGCCGTATTTGGCGCCTGGTCGGCGGCGGGTTGCGGGGGGGCTTGCGCCCCGGCGCTGGAATTTAGCGCCAATTGCATCCCGATCGGCAGCAAAAAAGCCAACGCCGAGCCGAGCACCAGGCGCGGATCGATTTGGCTCGACCGTCGGAGAATCATCGGTTGCAAGGTAGAGGCGACCCTCAGGAAAGCAAGTAAAACGGAAAAAGCTGGCTAAAGCATGATGCAAAAAAGACGCTGGTTTCCCGCCTGCGCGAAGCCTCGCCAGCCGCTTGCCATTTCGTTTGATGCTTCGGCGGGCGAAGCCAGGTCGGAAAAGATCATGCTCAAACAACAAGCTAAAGCGAAATAGCGACTCAACCTAAAATCTTTTCGCTTTAGTTACGACCGGAATGCGACAGCGAGGGCATGCCGCCGTCACAATTCGCCCGCTAACCTTTACGCGAGCCGCCGTTAACCCATTCAGCCCCGATGGTAAGGGTGGCCGGCGAGAATCGTACCGGCGCGATAGAGCTGTTCGAGCAGCATGATGCGGACGAGCTGATGCGGCCAGGTCGCCGCGCCAAAGGCCAAGACGTGCCTGGCGCGCCCGCGCAGGCTTTGCGTAATGCCGTCGGCCCCGCCGATCACGAAACACAGGGCGGCGCGGTTCTCCTCCCGGCATTTTTTCAGCAAGGCGGCCAATCCGGGGCTGTCGATATTCTCGCCGGCGTGATCGAAAACAATGATCACGGCGCCATCGGGGAGAATGTTGGCGATTGCAATCGATTCTTCGGTGCGGCGTCGCTCCGGCTCGCGCGCGCGGCTCTCGCGAATTTCAATGACCTCGATCTGGCGCAGCCCGAGTGAACGGCCGAGCGCTTCGGCGCGCTTGCGATAGGCCGCGGCGAGTTCCCGCTCAGCTCCCTGCTTCAGCCGGCCGACCGCGGCGACGATCACGCGCATGAGCGGACCTCTTGCCGTCCGTCATTGTCAGGCGCCGCGGGAAAAGGCCCGAAGCGACTCAAGTATGATCCTGAAAAGTGGGCACCGGTTTCCCGCCTGTGCGAAGCCGTGCAAGCCGCCTGCATCCTCGTTCTCCGCTTCGGCGGGCGAAGCCAGTCGGAAAAGATATGCTCAAGCAACAAGCTAAAGCAAAATACCGAATCAACCAAAAATCATTTTGCTTTAGGTCATGATAGGCTGGATCAGGATCGCAGGCGAAGGATCGCAGGTGAACCGCCGCCTGGATAATTCGCGGCACAGGTGGACCAGCCGTAGCAAAGGCCCAGCGGCTAGCCGGGCCGGAGCATCACGATAGGGCGCGCGCTCCTAGCTTGCGCGCCGCGCCGGCCGTCCGGACATCCACATTTTTTCGAGATTGTAAAAATCTCGCACTTCCGGTCGGAAGACGTGGACGATCACATCACCGGCGTCGATCAGCACCCAATCGCAATGCGGCGTGCCTTCGACCTGGGCGCGAACGCCAACCTTGCGCAAATCTTCGACCACTCTGTCGGCTACCGATCCGACATGGCGATGCGATCGGCCGGAAGACACGACCATGTAGTCGCCGATCGAAGATTTGTCTTTGAGATTGATGGTGAGGGTGTCCTCGGCCTTCATGTCGTCGAGGCGATGGAGGACCAATCGGAGAATCTCCTCGGCGTCAAGACGCATTCTGGAGACCGTTTCGGGCGCGCGACGTTCGGCCCGTGAGAGTTCGACTTGTGACAGGGTTCGTGATCCTTTCGCTCCGGTTTCCTTATCCAACCTTCCGAGTAAGCTTACCGCATTCGTGTGACGCTAAATCGGCACCGCGCGGCGGAATCGCTTCATTCCGCGAATCCATGCCGCCTAAAGATAGTCACGTGGCCTTAACAGTTTCAACCCGCTTCCTTCAAACAACTGTCATTTATCGTGCCGCAGCGCGCGCGGCGCGCAAAGCCGTCGACGACAGCGGCGATTTGAGCCCGTGCAGATAGATCCAGGCCGGTGGGCGGCGCTGCGGCAGGGTTTTGGCGGCCGATTCGGCGAGCCGCGCCCGGGCCAGGGCCTGCCCGGCGGCACCCGCCGCTGAGTAAAGGCTCGGCCCCAGGCGATCGATCACCGCAATCGGCACCAAGCGGGCAATGTCGCGCCAGCGCTGCCAGCGATGAAAGCTGCGCAAATTGTCGGCGCCCATGATCCAGACAAAGTGCACGCCGGGGCAGCGCCGGATCAAATAGCTGATGGTGGCGAACGTATAGGTAATGCCGAGATCGGCCTCGAGATCGGTGACGTCGATGCGGGGATGGCGGGCGAGTTTGCGCGCGGTGGCAAGGCGCTCGGCGAGCGGCGCCAGGCCGCTTGTGTCCTTGAGCGGATTGCCGGGAGTGACGAGCCACCAGACCCGATCGAGACCGATCCGCCGCATCGCCAACAGGCAGGCGGCGCGATGCGCGGCATGCGGCGGATCGAACGTGCCGCCAAACAATCCGATGCGCATGCCGCGGGCATAGGGAGGCAAAACCGGACGACCGCGCCGGTCGAACCGGTTGGCGACCGGGCGCAAGGCAAGCAACTCGCGGCTCATGATTTTGGAACGAGGCCCCTCCCGCGCATCGCCGCCAGCCGCGCCGGCGATCAATTACGGCCGCGTCTGTCCGTTGCCGCGGATGCGATATTTGAAGCTGGTCAGCTGTTCGACCCCGACCGGTCCACGGGCGTGGAGCCGTCCGGTAGCAATGCCGATCTCGGCGCCAAAGCCGAACTCGCCGCCATCGGCAAATTGCGTCGACGCATTATGCAACACGATGGCCGAATCGACCTGGCGCAAGAATTTGTCCGCCGCTTTGCGATCTTCGGTCACGATCGCGTCGGTATGATGCGAGCCATAGCGTTCGATATGCGCGATCGCGGCATCGACGCCGTCGACGACGCCGGCGGTAAGAATGGCGTCCAGATATTCGGTGCTCCAATCTTGTTCGGACGCCGGCTTGACGCGCCGGTCCACCGCCAGCACCGCGGCGTCGCCGCGGATCTCGCAACCGGCGTCAAGCAGCATCGTGATCAGCGGCTTGAGCAGCTTGGCGGCGCCGGCGCGATCGACCAACAGCGTCTCGGCGGCGCCACACACGCCGGTGCGGCGCATTTTGGCGTTGAGCACGATCGACTTGGCCATCGCAAGCTTGGCTTTGCCATCGACATAGACATGGCAAACGCCTTCAAGGTGGGAAAAGACCGGCACGCGCGCCTCGCTCTGCACGCGGTCGACCAGATTTTTCCCGCCACGCGGCACGATCACGTCGATGGCGCCATCGAGCCCGGCGAGCATCATGCCCACGGCCTCGCGTTCGCGGGTTGGAACCAGCGCGATCGACGATGCCGGCAGCCCGGCCTCGGTTAGGCCCTCGACCATGGCGGCATGAATGGCGCGGCAGGAGCGGAAACTCTCGGAACCGCCGCGCAGGACCGCCGCATTGCCGGATTTGAGGCACAGCGCGCCGGCATCCGCGGTCACATTTGGCCGGCTCTCATAGATCACGCCCACGACGCCAAGGGGAACCCGGACGCGCTCGATCCGCATACCGTTCGGGCGGCGCCATGACGCCATCACGGCGCCGACCGGGTCCTTGAGCTTACGAATGACGTCGATCCCGTCCGCCATGGCCGCAACCCGGCCGCGGTCGAGCGCCAAGCGATCCAGAAAGGCAGGCGTCGCGCCGGCAGCCTTGGCCTCGTCACGATCCTGTGAATTGGCCGCCAAGATGGCCGGGCATGCCGCGCGGATGGCCTTGGCCATGGCGGCCAGCGCGCGGTTCTTTTGCGCCGTCGGGGCCAGCGCCAGCACCTGGGCGGCGGCCCGGGCGTCGCGGCCAAGCAGCCGCATCGTCGCCGCAAGCGGGGCGCCATCAGCTGCGCCACCCTTAGCTGCGCCGCCTTTGGCGGACGACCGGGCGCTGGAACCGTCCAGCGCTTGCAGCGGAGCATTCATGGCCTTGATCCGTCTTGCATTCGTCGTGTTTGTAACATGTCCGGCCTAGCCGAGCGAGTTGGCCCGCCGCTCAAGATACGCACAGCAATCCACAACATTCGTGAGCGTGTCACCGAATATCCGGAACCTCCACGAAATATGGGGAGTTGCAGCTTGCAGTTTTCACGTGGAGCGGGGTGTCATGTCTTTATCTGAGCGTCATAAGCTTAGTCGTTTGCCGAAGCGCTTCCCGGTCGGAACCACTTTCGTGGTCGAAGGCCAGGCCATCGCGGCGGATGGCAAAAATAATGAGAATTTGTGGGTATTTTCCCGATTTGTCGTGCTGCCAGGCGGCCGCCGCATCGATCTCGGCGGGGATGCAGCAGCTGTGACCCGCAGCCGGCGGACCCGCAGCCGCAGCCGGCAAGCCGCGCCCCGGGCCTCGGCCGGGGCGAAAAAAATAGTTAGCGGGCGCGGAACAACCGTTGGGCAACGTCGTTAACTGGTAGACGCCGGGCGAAGCCCCCCAGCCCCTCACCCTCAATCACCCGGCGTCGAGCCCCGGCCGCATTAGCGGCCGGGGTTCATCTTTTGGGGGTGACTTCCACAGCATCGGCAAGACAAGGGCGGTTCTCGACCATGGGTGCCGCGCTATTCACCGCGCTAGCGCGCTGCATTCACTCCTGGCCGACCACCAGATCGTCGCGGTGGACCATCTCGGCCCGGCCGGAAAAGCCAAGGATCGCGTCGATATTGCCGGAGGATCGGCCGCGTATTTTTTGCGCGTCCTCGGCGTCGTAGGCGCACAGGCCGCGCCCGATCTCGACGCCGTCGGGACCGCGGATGATCACGGCATCGCCGCGGGCAAAGCCGCCTTCGATCCGCACCACCCCGACCGGTAGAAGACTGTTGCCGCGGCGCAGTGCTGCGACCGCGCCGGCATCGATGGTGAGCGTGCCCTTCGGCTCGAGCGAGCCAGCGATCCACTTCTTCCGCGCCGTCACCGGATTGCCGGCGGTGAGGAACCAGGTGCAGCGCGCACCATTCTCAATCGCGCGCAGCGGATGATCGAGATGACCCGAAGCGATGACCATGTGGGTGCCTGCGGCGGTCGCGATTTTTCCCGCTTCGATTTTGGTCTGCATGCCGCCGCGCGACAGTCCCGATCCCGCGGCGCCGGCCATCGCTTCGACCTCCGGCGTGATCCGTTCGACGCGCGGCACGTGACGTGCCGTGGCGCCGGTGCCTGGCGGGGCGTCGTAAAGCCCGTCGACGTCGGAGAGCAGCACCAAAAGATCGGCGCTCACCATCGTGGCGACGCGCGCGGCAAGCCGATCATTGTCACCGTAGCGAATTTCATTGGTCGCAACCGTATCGTTCTCGTTGATAACCGGGACCGCGCGCCACTGCAGCAAACGATCGATCGTGGAGCGGGCATTGAGATAGCGCCGCCGTTCCTCGGTGTCGCCGGGCGTCACGAGCACCTGGCCCGCGGTAATACCGTGCCGCGACAGCGCCTCGGTCCAGGTTCGCGCCAGCGCAATCTGCCCCACGGCGGCGGCGCCCTGGCTGTCCTCAAGCGCAAGCTCGCCCGCGGGCAGCTTGAGCACCGTGCGGCCGAGCGCGATGGCGCCGGAGGACACCACCAGAATGTCGCGTTTGTCGGCGTGCAGCGCGGCGATGTCGGCAGCCAGCGAGGCTAGCCATTTTTCGTTGAGCCGGCCGCCCTGAGCGTCGATCAGGAGCGAGGAGCCGATCTTGACGACGATCCGGCGGAAATCGGTGAGGCGAGGCGTATTCATGGCAGGTTTCTACCGCAGGACTCGCAAAAAAGCCCGCCCCCGGAGGCGATCCGGGGAGTGGCTGCCGCTTTCCCCCCTTCCTGCGCGCAGGCTTCGGAATGAACTTAGAGCTCGGCCTCGTGTTGCAGCAGCGCTTTGTTTTCGAGGCAATAGTAGCCAGACAGGCGGCTGACCAGCTTGCGCCGCTTCCAGTCGTTGAGAATGCGGCTGATGTTCTCGCGGGCAATTCCGGCCATGGCGGCAAGATCGCTTTGCCCGATCTTCTGCCGGATGACGATGCGGCCGGCGCCGACATCCTGGCCGAACTCCTGCGCCAGTTCGAGCAGCGTGCAGGCGACGCGGCCGCGCAGCGGCAAAAAGCTTCCGGCCGCCACCGTCGCGTCGGTTTCCCGCAACCGCGCGGCGATCAATGTCAGCAGCGACTTGTAGACTTCAGGATACTTGTTGGCGAATTCCTCGAACGCACCGCGGCTGAGAAAGCTTAACTGCGCCGGGCGCACCGCCACGACGGACGCCGAGCGCGGCAATCCGTCAATGAGCGACAGTTCGCCGACGATGGCGCCTGAACCGAGAAAGGCGAGGATGCGCTCGGTACCGGCGCGCGACACCATGGTGACCTTGAGCAGTCCATCGTCGACGCGATAGCAGCCGTCGCCGGCATCACCGGCGAGGAACAAGACCTCGTCGGCTTTAAGCCGGACCGGCTTCGTGTTGCTGAACAGACTGGCCGAAAGATGCTCGGGCAATCCCGACAGCAGACTCGGATTGTTGCGGGGCGCAGCCATGGCGCATCTCGCGGCTCATTCCAGCCGTGATCCCATCCCTTTCGCTTGGCAAAGCATGCGGCAGAATTGCAGAAAGGAAAAGCCCGCCCGGACGTTTAGTCCGGAGCGGGCGAGGTGAACCCGTGGCAGGGTTCTTGGGGTGTATGGGGGACGTGCATCACCCCTTGGACATCACGCGGGTCATTGGAGGTTTGGGGACGGGGGAAACCCGCTGACATCGAACCGAATTCAGATCAGTCTTTGGCGCCACCGCTTGTTGTTGTTTGCGACGCCGAATTTAGCGCCTCGCGCAAATCGCGAAGTGACCGGAGTCACAGAACGTCGCTTTTTCATAAACCATTGATATCGAAGACGTAATTCCCCAACAGCGGGGAATTTGCGCGCCGGCGCAGTGCGATCAGCGCTTTCGCCCGCGCACTTCGACGCCGGCGCGGGCTTCGATCGGCTGCACGACTTGGGTCACGTCCTTGTCTGGACCAAGTTCGTCGCAGGTGAGTTTGAGGATGGCCGCCACCGCTTCGATCACCTGGATCGGAATGCCGAGCGCTTTGGCTTCCGAAATGAAAAGATTCACGTCTTTTAACATCAAGCCCGCGGTGAAGCCCTGATTGAAGCTGCGCGGCAGAACCACTTCGGGAAATTTCTGCTCGGTCGCGGTGCTGCGGCCCGAACTCGCATTGATCACGTCGAGCATGATGCGCGGATCGAGGCCGGCTTTGACTCCCGCGACCATCGACTCCGAGGTCGCCACCATCGCCGCCGCGGACAGCACATTGTTGCAAAGCTTCATGGTCTGGCCGGCGCCCGGCCGTTCCCCGATGTAGAAGAATTTCCCGATTACCTTGAGCGCGGGCTCGACCGCCTCGACATCCGCGCGCGGACCGGACGCCATGACCGCGACCGTGCCTTTCTCGGCGCCGCGCACGCCGCCGGAAACTGGCGCATCGATCTGCACGATGTTGCGCGCGGCAAGTGCCTTGAAGATGCGCTGCGCCATCACCGCGCCGGTGGTGGAAAGGTCGACGAAGCGCTTCACGCGCTTGCCTTCGATCACGCCGTCCGGCCCGGTCGCGACTTTGAGAACGATGTCGGGCGTCGGCAGGCTCGCCATCACCGTTTCGACCATGTCGGCGACTTCCTTCGGCGAGCGCGCCGCCACCGCGCCGCGCGCGGCGAGATTGCCGATCGCTTCCTGGCGGGTGTCGTAGACCACGACTTTATGCCCGGCCTCAACGAGCCGCCGCGCCATGTGCGCGCCCATATTGCCGAGGCCGATAAAGCCGATGTCCATCACATTCTCCCTTCGATGTTCGTCATCCTGAGGCGGCCGCGAAGCGGCCCTCGAAGGATGCTGCTCAACCGCCTCGACCGTCACCCTTCGAGGCTCCCCCCGACCAAGTCGGGGGTCGCACCTCAGGATGACGGATTAGACATTGCTCGCGCTTTCAGCAGCAATAGAAAACTCCGCACGCACTTTGTCGGTGTGCTGCCCGATGGCCGGCACCGGTCCGTAGCGGCGCGCCTCGGCATCATGCCGCGGCGGCGCCGGATAGGACACCGGCCCGCTTGGCGTGCCGACGGTGATGCGGCGCAGATGCGGATGACGCGACAGGTCCGCGGGCGTATTGACGCGGGCAAACGCGATGTCGGCGGCGGCGAGCTTTTGCTCCAGCAGCGCCGCATCGAGCATGCCGAAGGCCTTGGCGACCTTGCCGTCGGTTTCGGCGCGGCGTTTGACGCGCTCGACATTGGTGGCGAAATCCGGATCGGCGGCGAGCGCGCTATCGCCGAGGACTTTTTCGGCGAGCACGCGCCATTCGCGATCGTTTTGGATCGAGATGAGAATGGCGACGCCGTCGCGGCTGCGGAACGCGCCGTACGGCGAAATTGACGTGTGCGCGAGCCCAATCCGCCGCGGCGGCGCTCCGGCTTCCTGCTGCAACAGCGGCACCGTCATCCAATCGGCCATGGCATCGAACATCGAGATTGACAGCGCCGCGCCTTGCCCGCTGCGTTGGCGCGCGATCAGCGCTTCCAGGATCGCTTCATAGGCATTCATGCCGGCGGCGATGTCGACGACCGAGACGCCGACCCGCGACGGCTCGCTCGTGCCGGTGACGGAAGCAAGGCCGGACTCGGCCTGGATCAGCATGTCATAGGATTTGCGCGCCGCCAGCGGGCCGGTCTCGCCGAAGCCCGATATCGAGCAGCAGATCAGACGCCGATGGTCGCGGCGGAGCCGATCGATCGCAAAGCCGAGCTTGGCGATCGCGCCCGGCTTCAAATTCTGCACGAACACATCGGCGCGGGCGATCATCGCTGCAAGCAGCGCCTTGTCGGGCGGCTTGGCGAGATCGAGCACGACCGATTCCTTGCCGCGATTGAGCCAGACGAAATAGCTGCACTCGCCGTGCACGAGATCGTCGTAGCCGCGCGCGAAGTCGCCGTCCGGCCGCTCGATCTTGATCACCCGCGCACCGGCATCGGCTAGGCGACACGTGCACATCGGCGCCGCGACTGCCTGTTCGAGGGAAACGACAAGGAGGTCGGAGAGGGGGAGAGTCATGCGTTTCTCCGCCGCTCCCTAGGCGTCATCGCCGGGCTTGTCCCGGCGATCCCGATGATTGTGCTACGGCCGTGCAATTTCATCATATAGATCGCGCCACGTGGCATTCTCTTTGGCGATAAGTCGTGTTTTATAAACTCTCGGCCAATGTTTGATATTCTTCTCGCGTTGTATCGCTTGATAGGCCGTCTCATAAATTTCGAAATACACGAGACGGTCAATCCCGTAGCGGTCAGTGTGGCCAGCAACCAGTTTATTTTTTTGCTCGTAAACCCGGCGACCGAGATTGTTCGTCACGCCAACATACAAAGCGCCACCTGGACGACTTGCCAGAATGTAGACGAAGAACTGCTTCACGCGCGGAGTTTCGCGAATCGAGATGGCCGGGACAAGCCCGGCCATGACGGCTCCAATGTGCTACGCCCCCTCACCCGACGCGCTTTGCGCGTCGACCTCCCCCCGCACGCGGGGAGAGGAAATAATCAGGTCTCCGCACGCGGGGAGACGTTACATCAATACGACCGCGGCAGGCCGAGCACATGCTCGGCGATATAGGACAGCACGAGATTGGTCGAGATCGGCGCCACGGTGTAGAGCCTCGTTTCGCGGAATTTGCGTTCGATGTCGAATTCCTCGGCAAAGCCGAAACCGCCATGGGTCTGCACGCACATATCGGCCGCGGCCCAGGACGCTTCGGCGGCAAGATGCTTCGCCATATTCGCTTCGGCGCCGCAATCGCGCCCGGCTTCGTAGAGCGCGGCCGCTTCGCGCACCATCAGCTCGGCGGCGCGCATGCCGATATAGGCGCGCGCGATCGGAAACTGGACGCCCTGGTTTTGTCCGATCGGCCGGCCAAACACCACGCGTTCGCCGGCATAGGCGGTCGCCTTCTCGACGAACCATTTGGCGTCGCCGATGCACTCGGCGGCGATCAGGATGCGCTCGGCATTCATGCCGGAAAGGATGTAACGGAAGCCCTCGCCTTCGCGGCCGATCACGGCTTGCGCCGGCACGCGGAGATTCTCGAAAAAAACCTCCGTCGTGGCGTGGTTCATCATGGTGCGGATCGGCCGGATGGTCAGGCCATGGCCCTTTGCTTCCTGCATGTCGACCAGAAACACCGTGAGTCCCGCGGTGCGCGAGGCCGTTTGCTCGCGCGGGGTGGTGCGGGCAAGGAGCAGCATCAGATCGGAGTGCTCCGCGCGCGAGGTCCAGATTTTCTGGCCGTTGACGACGTAGCGGTCGCCGTCGCGCACCGCGGTGGTGCGAAGATTGAGCGTGTCGGTACCGGACGTCGGCTCGGTGACGCCGAACGCCTGCAGGCGAAGCTCGCCGCGCGCGATCGCCGGCAGGTAGCGCTTTTTCTGTTCGGCGCTGCCGTGGCGTAAGAGCGTGCCCATCGTGTACATCTGGGCGTGGCACGCCGCGCCATTGCAGCCGGACGCCTGGATCTCTTCCATGATTGCGGCCGCCGCGGTCATCGTCAGCCCGCTGCCGCCATACTCTTCCGGAATAAGCGCGGCGAGAAAGCCGGCTTTGGTCAGCGCGGCGACGAATTCTTCCGGATAAGCGCGCTCACGATCGAGGCGGCGCCAATATTCGCCAGGGAAATCCGCGCACAGTGCCCGCACCGATTCACGGATCGGGGCAAGATCGTCGTGGGCGGGGTCCTTGGTCGCGTTCGCCGTCATCGCACTCTTACAATCAAACTTGCAATTACAATCGCAGCTCGGCGCGGCCGTTATTGACCGCGATCACGTCGCGCTCGGCGACGCGCGAGCGAAAGCTCACGATTTTACCATCGCGCCACATTTCGGCGCGCAGCGTCTCGCCGGGAAACACCGGCGCCGAGAAACGGCAGGCCAAGCCGACGAGCTTCCCCGGATCATAGCCGCAAAAGGTTCGCAGCACCGCATGGCCGGCGATGCCGAAATTGCCGAGGCCGTGCATGATCGGCCGTGGATAGCCGGCCTGTTTCGCCGCCGCCGGATCGATGTGCAGCGGATTGAGATCGCCGCTCAAGCGATAGATCAGCGCCGCTTCCGGGCGCGTGGCGAGATTGCAAACTGCGTCCGGCGCGCGCGACGGAATTGGGTGCGGCTCGGGCGCCTGCCGCGGCGGCCCGCCGAACCCGCCGTCGCCGCGGCAGAACGTGGTCTGCGTCACGGTCGCGACCGCCTCTCCGGTCGCCTTGTCCGTCACCTTGCGTTCGCTGAGCACGAGTGCGCCTTTGCCCGGACCTTTGTCGATGACCTCGATGATGCGCAGCCGGCCGACCACAGTTCCTTTCGCCCCAAGCGGCCGGTGCAGGGTGATGCCCTGCTCGCCGTTGACGATCCTGACCCAATCGATGCCGGTATCGCGCTCGCGCGCCCAAAAGCCGGGATGGCCCAGCACGGTGCCCATGGTCGGCAGCACTTTCAGATTCTTCTCGTAAACGAAGGCGAGTTCGTCTTCGTTCATCGGATCGTGGCCGAGCCCGATGCCGAGCGCGTAGAGAATGCAATCCTTCGGACCGTAGCTTTGCTCGGCCGGCGGCACTTCGAGCGCCATCAGCTTATCGTAGACGATGGTCATGGCGCTGATGACTCCGCTTGCTGCTCCCGTGTTTCCATGTTGCCTCCCCCCTTGTGGGGGAGGCCGACGAGCGTGGGCTCACCCACGCTCGTCG
>DASSXN010000010.1:0-5880 GCA_035703785.1 Xanthobacteraceae bacterium | reverse complement strand
GATACTGGTCCGATCACCAACCATGTCAATATCGTGCGCAACGCCAACGGCATGTTTGCCTACGTCACGATCGGCGGGCTCAACGAAATTAAAGTGTTTCGCACTGATAATTTCGCGCAGGTCGCAACCATCCCAGTAGGCAAGTTACCGCACGGCATTTGGCCATCCGGGGACGGCACGCGGGTCTATGTTGGTCTTGAGAACGAGGACAAAGTAGCCGCAATTGATACATTGAAGAACGAAGTCATCGCCACCAGTCCAATAGGACAAGCTCCACAAGCGCTCGCCTACGTGCCCGATGCCGTCCCCGCGGCGAGCGGCGCCATCAACGCGGCAATGACCAGAATGATGGTCGTTCCCGAAGGTCTCGGAACCAGCAACTTGCAGCCACTCGGCATAGCTGGCCAGTCGGCGGACCTGTGGCTTGCGCCGCCCGGCGCGAAGAAGGAGGCAAAAGCGCCCACCAGTGTTTCCCTGTCCGACCAGGGGCTGGTGCAAGTCTTAGAGGCCGCGGTCACTGGTCTCGAGCCGGGAAAGCCATATGTGCTTGCGCTTGCGAGTGAGCCATCGGGCACCGGCGTGGTCGAGCCACTCCAAGGTTTCATGACCAACCCTGCGGGCGCAGCCATCGTGAATACGATCGGACCGATTCGCCAATTAGTGCGCGGCGAGGACAAGGCCCCGCATCGCTACCTGGTGATTCTTCCTGGTACTGCCGATAACCACGGCGTTCCCGTTCAAGTCCAAAGGGAATAATGAGTCCTGACGCTCCACGATGAAATGATTTGTGCAGTGCGTGAGTCCGTTAATGGCACGTGTCGGATATCGCTTACGTCCGCGTCGGGTCAAAAATGCGCACCCAAGCGGACGTCGTGTTAATTTGAGCTGTGAGAAGTTGATCAGAAGTGGCGCGTTCTGCCACAATGCCGATCACGCCGTGGATGTTTTGGCTCTGCGGTCCCGCATGACGAAATAAAGATTGCGCAAGTAAACGAATACGCCGAATGCCTGGCCGGCGATGAAGACCACGTCCTTGCGGTAGAGGGCATAAACCAAAAGCAAGAGGCCGCCGCCGATCGAGAACAGCCAAAACGCCATGGGTATGACGCTGTGGCCAGCGCGCTCGGAAGCGATCCACTGGACCAGGAAGCGCATCGTGAACAGCGCCTGAGCAACAAGCCCGAGCAGCACCCACCAATCGAGCCTGGTGACGAAAACATCGGTCAGATACGCGCCGATCGCGTGCGACATTTCAATGAGCAAGAGTGACCTCCACCGATTGGGGAATGCGTTTTTTGCGGCGAATGAGCCACCACACGCCGAATAGATCGACCATGCCGATCCACAGCCGATCCCAAAAGCCATAATTGGATTTGCCATGCCGTCGCGGCCGGTCGACGACCTCGACGTAAGCGATGTCGAGATCTTCGCGCCGGACCAGCGCCGGCAGAAACCGATGCAGCCCGTCAAAGTACGGCAGCGACAAAAACAGATCGCGGCCGAACGCTTTTAGTCCGCAGCCCGTGTCGCGCGTGCCGTCCTTGAGCACTATACTGCGGATCGCGTTGGCGATGCGCGATTGCAATATCTTGAACGCCGTCGCCTTGCGCCCGACGCGCTGGCCGGCGACCAGTCCAACGCGTGGACTGCCGGCCGCGAATGCGGCGATCAGCGCGGGGATGAATGCGGGATCGTTCTGCCCGTCGCCGTCAATTGTGACGACGAGCGCCGCACGCGCCATGGCAACTCCGGTGCGGATGGCGGCGGATTGGCCGCAAGAGCTCTGATGCCTGATTTGCCGCAGCCACGAGCGCTCGCGCATGAGCGCACCCAGCTCCTGCTCGGTCGCATCGGTCGAGCCGTCGTTCACGTAAACGATCTCGAACGCGCGGCCCGCGAGCGCTGTGGCGATTTCGGCCACCAGCGGCGCGATATTCCCGGACTCGTTCTTCACCGGCACAACGACGGAAACGACGGGTTGCTCACCGCCGCCGTGTTGCGCCAGGCTCACCTGCGACAGGCCCACCTGCGACGGGCTCACCTGCGACATGCCCTCATCCGACCTCATCCGACATGGCGCAAGCTTCTAAAGGCCATCTCGCCGGGGTTCAATTGGCGAAGATCCGCTCAGGCGGACACGTCGCGCGGCGGCATTGCCAGCCGCAAAGCGGTCGTTATCCGGGCCAGCGAGGGCGCCGGTTTGGCGCCAAGATCGCTTGCCCGAAATACCAGACCGCGCGCCGCGAACCAGCGCCGAAGGAGATGAGTTCCCACCAGCGCGACGAGCGCGCCGCCGAGGACGTCGCTTGGATGATGGGCGAGGACGGCGACGCGGCTGACCATGATAGCCGCTGCGTAAAGCCATATTACACTGCGCGTGCGAGGCCAGATCGCCCCGATGGCAATGGCGGCCGCTACGGCCGTCGTAGCATGGCCGGACGGCATGCTGGCAAATTCGGGACGCCAGGCGAATGGCACATAGGCAAACGGATCCTCGTGGCCGCCGACGAACGGACGGGCGCGGCCGATCAAGCGTTTGACGATCGAGACGAATAATCCCGGCAAACCGACCGCGAGAAACACAAAGCCGAACCGCGCGCCAAGGGCGGCGAACACGGCTTGCGCCGTTTTCGCCAACTGCGGCGAAGTCACCGCGGCCAAAAACAGCAAGATGAAGCCGCATGGAAACAAGAACCAGCCCGACAAGCCAAATCTGGTGATTTCCTCGAATGCCGCCCTGAACCAGTGTGGTTCGTCGCGCGCCCATTCGACGGCGCTTGCGTCAAGGAGAGGCATGGAGACTGCCGCGCAGGCGATGAGAGCAAGGGCAACCACAATAATTCCCGACGATCGCGGGAGCCTGGTGGATCGCGCTGGCCGGATCAGCGCGCGAGAGCAAACCGCAACATTTTCCGAAACATTGCGCGCGATGCGCCGCAGGGCCGACCGCGGGGACATGCCCTCCCCCACCGGCCTCGCGTTCGCCCGATCAAAGCCTGCATTCGGTGCGTTCACGGCGTGCTCACAGTTTCGAACACCGCAATCGAGACCGGCTTGCCGTTGCTGACGTCATAGCCCTCAACCAGCGGTCCGCGATTGTAGCGCAGTCCGATCGCCTCGGCGCGCAACGCAAAGGCGCGTTGTTGCCGCGCTTCTACGAAGGCAAAACGACAACCCCCGGGGAGCAAGAAATCGGCGGCACCCGCCGCATCGGTGAGATGTGTCTTGGTGCCGGCAAGAAATACCAGGCTCGGCTCTTCATAGCCGGCGCTGGCGGCGAGCGGAGCGGCGCACGGCGCCTCGTGCAAAATTTCCGCCAGCGCGACGCTCGGAAAGGCGGGCTCGAGCGACGGTACGACGATGGCATAGATTGCGATCGCCATGAGAACCGCGCCCTCGACCGCCCGCGTAAATGCACGTTCAGCGCCTTCTTGATCGTACAATTGCCAGGCGAAGAGCCCGCACACGACGGCAGCGGCAAAGAAGGGCCAGGCTAGCAAAGCGAGATCGCGTTCGATGATCACCGCGGCCACCACCGCGACGACGCTGACGATCACCGGCACCAGAAACCACCACATTACGCCGCGGACGAGCCATGGCCGGCGCGACAGAACCCCCGATTCGACCGCGCCGGCGGTGAGGATCGCGACGGCCGGATAGAGCGGCAGCACGTAGTGCGGCAGCTTGGTAATGACCGCCTCGAATACGATCCAGGACGGCACGAGCCACGCCAGCAGAAAACGCGCGGCCGCTTCGCGCCGCACCGCCCAGACCGCGGGCACCGCGAGACCGGCCAGGATCGAAGCGGGAAAAAACGTAACGAAAAATAGAATCAGGTAGAGACCCGGCGGCGCGCCATGGGTTTCTTGCGGGCTCGCGACTTTGGCCAGCATGTCTTCGCCGACCGATCCGATCAGGAACTGAGTACCGACGCGCGCGTATATCGCGACAAACCACGGCAGGACGAGAACGAGCAGCCAAAGGAGACCCGGAATCGGGCGCAACGCCAACAGCCAGCGCGCCGACCGGTCGAGGACGACCAGCGTCACCGCCGCGAGCCCGACCACCATCAAAATCATAGGTCCTTTAATAAGAATGCCGACGGCAAGCGCGGTCCAGAAAATCACGAGCTGCCCCAAACCCGGCTGGGCATCGCCGCGGCGCGGCGCCAGATAGACGCGGGCCAGCACCGCCATCGCCGCCACGACCGTGAACAACAGCACCGCGTCGGTCTTGGCCAGGCGCGCTTCGACGCTAAGGATCGACGAGGACATCATCATCAGTGCCGCGAGCACCGCGCCGCGCCGGCCGACGAAGGCAAGCGCGCACCAATAGGTCGCCAGTACCGCGCCGATCGCGCCGATCAATGACGGCAGTCGATAGAGCCATATGCTGGTACGCGCATTGGGCAGGCCGAGCGCGCTGGCAACGTTCACGACACTGGCTTGCAGCCAGTAGATTCCCACCGGTTTGCGATAGCGCACGTCGTCCTGGTAACGGATATCGACATAATCCCCGGTCTCGATCATCTGCTTGGTGGCTTGCGCAAAATAGGCTTCATCGCGATCGACCGGCGGAATTTGAAAAATCCCAGGCAGAAACGCGATCAGCGAAATCAGTACCAGCACTGCCGCCGCGCGGCGGCTCGATCCGGCGGCGTAGTCGAACAGCGCCGCAAAGCCCTTGGCGGGCCAGTAGGACCGGGATGTCCAACCGCTGGTCGTGCTCATGTCGCCTGCAATGCCACTGCTGCTGGTTCTCGAGCGGTGATCGCGTCGGAAATGGAAAGCCTGCCGGCTCGGCCGCCGGTCAAAGACCACCCTCTAAGCCGCGGGACAATAGTCAAATCGCTCTTGACGGGGAAGCTTGGCGGGGAAGCTTGGCCGAAAGCTTGGGGGCAGCCGTCGCGGGCCAGTATTTGGGCGGCGGTTCCGCAGGCGCGAAACGGTAATTTACTGGGCGTTTTCGCCTTCGATTCTATATAAAAGCGGCACCGCCACATAGGCCGCATCGGGGCCCCGTAGCTCAGGGGATAGAGCAACAGCCTTCTAAGCTGAAGGTCGCAGGTTCGAATCCTGCCGGGGTCGCCAACATAATCAATAACTTATGCACGTTGGGAGACAGGCCAAAGCTTTTGGGGTAACGGACGGGGTAACACCGAAGCGATTGGCAAAATTCGGCGGAACAATTCAGATTTTGCCTCGCCGCTCCCTGCCGCCAGCAGTTTTTCCGACTCGATTTCGGAGACCAGCGACGCTAATTACACCGGCATGTCGTTGCGTGAGCGTACCCGCCCCGGATTGGGGATTATCGAACCGTGTCTGCCGTCGCCCGCCAAGGTGCCGCCTAGCGGTCCCGGTTGGCTCCACGAAATCAAGCATGATGGCTTCCGCATTCTGGCGCGGCGCGATGCTTCCGGCGTTCGGCTGATTACACGCGCCGGAAATGATTTCTCCTCGCGCTTCCCATTCATCGCAATGGCGGTGAGCAAGCTCCCGGTTAGCTCATGCTTGATCGACGGCGAGGCAATCGTTTGCGACGAGAATGGTCTCGCCGTTTTCGAGCTAATCCGGCGACACGGCGCGTTCGCCAATGCCGTGCTTTGCGCGTTCGACTTGCTTGAACTTGATGGTCGAGATTTGCGCCGCGAGCCAATCGAGAGGCGTAAGACATTGCTCGCCAAGTTGCTCGAGGGATCGCATTCGAGCATCGTCCTCAATCACTATTACGAGGAGGAGGGGAGATCGTATTTCGCGAGGCGTGCAAGCTCGGTTGCGAGGGGATCGTGTCGAAGCGGCTTGGCTCGCCATACCGCTCGGGGCGTTCGCCACATTGGGTAAAGGTCAAAAATCCGAAAGCGCCGGCAGTGAGGCGCGAGGC
>DASSXN010000179.1:0-4009 GCA_035703785.1 Xanthobacteraceae bacterium | reverse complement strand
CTCGGACGAAAAAGCGCGTGGCGAAGTCACGATCAAGGATTTGATCGTTGGCGCCGAGCTTGCCAAACGGGAAAAAGGCCGCGAACAGCATTTGCAGAAGCAGACCGAAGCGCAGCGCTCGGTGCCGGAAGATAAAATGGTCGAGGCGGTGCGCGAAGTGCTGGCGCGTCACGGCAGGTGATCGATTGGCAAAACGTCACGACATCTGACGCTTCCGCTCAGAACTCCGCGTGCACACGCGCGCCGATCACCGAGACCGGGCCGCGGTCGCGGTTATAAGCCGGATTGACGACAAACTGATAATCGAGCGTCACGGTCGAAGCGAGCAGCGGGAACGCATAATAGGTCTCGATAATCTGTTCGGGACCGGGATGCGGTAGCATGCCGTCGCCGATCAGAAGGCCGAGGCCGCCGGCATTGAGGAATTGCTGGTGCACCCCGGAAATCGCATTGACGATCCCGGCAAGCCCGAAAGTATCGTCCGGCCGGCCCCATTGTTTGCCTTTGAGCGACAGTCCCGCAGCCACGGTGCGATCGATATCGGTGACATCGAACGGTTCGACAGCGCCGTCGGCCCAGCCGGCGCGCACGAAGGCGCCGAGATCGCTGGTTATTTCCTGCTCGACGTTCATGCTCACCCCGCCGTGGCTTTGGTATTTACGGACTGCGGCGATGTTTGCGGGGGTGCCCGTAGCCTGCGCGAGATTAATGGCATCCTGAAAACTGCCCATGCTGCCGCGACTGAGAAATCCGGTAACGGCAATTTTGCCGGGATGTCCCCAGAGTTCATAACGGCGTTCAATCTCAGCCACCCACTGAAACTGGCTGAATGTCGTGTCGAGGTCGGTGCTGCCAGGAACCGTCGAAAGAACGAATGCGCCGCCGCGCAGCGTCCAATCGCCTTGGTACCACTCCGCAGCCGCGCCATAGGTCAGGCCCCAGGCGTCGCCGGCAAAATCGAAGGTGCCGGTATCGATCAGCGCCCAATTCATGAAGTCGCGTTTGGGATCGTGCGCGTATTTGTTCGTGTCAAATACGTCGTTGATAGCGAATTTACCGACAGTGAAAACCAGACGGTTCGCGGATTGCGATCCGCCAAACTGATTTGGCCCAGCTTCTACTTTTTGGGTATCGCCGCCGAGATTGACGGTCTGCCTGACGAACGCGCGCGGAATGCGGGCATACGGCACCGACTCGCCGCGCTTTAGTGCTTCGCCGCTTGGAAATCCGGCGATGCCGGTTGTGGCATTGAGACCAAAACCCTGATCGATCTCGGGATCAATCCATAACTCGGCGCCTTGCCATAATCGCATGCCCAAATAGGCGGTTGCATCGAAGGTCTCGCGGCCCTGGTTGGGGATTAAGCTGTTCTGCCCGAGATAGGGCGAGCGGAACGGCGGCGCATAATTCTCCACGAACGTCGTCTGGCCGTGCACGGCAAACGTATCGAGGTCGAGCCCTTCGAGCCTCTTGGTGAAGGTTTGCGGGTCGATGCCGTCGCGGCCGAGCCGGTAATCCAAGCCGACCCGCACGGTGTGCACGGCGAGATCGGAACTGAAGTTCTGCGCGCCGGCCGGAAAGGTTACGCCGCGCGAGCCATAATCGGTAAAAAGATATTCGAGCCGCGCCATCCAGCGCGGCGTCAGCGCAACTTC
Organism: Xanthobacteraceae bacterium; assembly: GCA_035703785.1. Lineage (GTDB taxonomy): Bacteria > Pseudomonadota > Alphaproteobacteria > Rhizobiales > Xanthobacteraceae > BOG-931. The sequence goes on along the minus strand of DASSXN010000179.1, from coordinate 2,354 downwards.
GACGCCAGCGCCAACCGCGCCGCCGATCCGCGGCACCATGAAGAGATTCTCGACAGTGCCGGCCACCGCCGTGCCGCCAATCGCGACGCCAGCGACTTGCGTGCGCGAAAACTCATCGAAGCTATAGGCGAAGCCGCCGGTCGCATAAAACAGCCAATGGCCCGGCGCGTAGCCGATGCGGCCGCGCACCGTGCCTGACATTTGGACCTGATCGCGATAGATCGCCTGGCCGATCAGCGGCGAAGCGATGGCCTGGCTGGCGCCGAGCACGCTTGGAAACGACACGTCGGCCTCGGCGCCGAGCACGATGCGCGACGGCAGCATGTAATTGTAACCGGCCTGGAAACCGAGCAGGTAACTGCCGCGGCCGGTGGATAAGTCGTAACCCTGGAACAGATCGAGCGAGCCGGACAGGCTTGGTGTTGCCGCGCCGGCTTGCGTCGCCGTCCAGCTCGAAAATCCGGCCGCATAGCCGAAATGGCCGCCGGCATAGAATCCGGTCCAGCCGTCCGCAGCCGATGCAGCCGCCGCTGGCGGCGCCTTCGTTGGCAACACACGCGACAGATCGGCAGCATCGGCGGCACCTTCACTCCAGCACAGCAACGCGGCGCAGGCGCCGCACGCTGCGGCAAAGGCGCTGACGCCCGGGCTCCAATCCGGCCTTTTTTGAATTTTTTGTGACAACAAGCCCATGACGGCTCCTCACCGCGTGACACTTCTGTCTGTCACCACAGCGGAAGGCCGCCCCACACGCGCACCCCGCGCGGCGGAAGGATGACGTCGCTCAGGCAGGTCTCCTGGCTCGCGGGTCGTCACCGTTGTCCGCCTTCCCAGACTTTGCTCCGCAAAGCCCAGTGGCACATTCGGAAAACAGCTCGCCGCTGACAGTTGCGGGGGCAGCTCCGGACTAGACCCCAAACGCGAGTCGCACCGGATTCCCTTTTGGCCGATCAAACCAACCGGCGCACCTGAACGCCGTGGATTGAAAAAGGGCACACAGAGTCTGTCAAGGCGCTCCGCGTTGATTGCCGGCACTGTGTAGTTTTCCGGCCACGTTGGCTGCGGCGCTGCGCAATCGCCACCCGATTTGAATGGTGAAGCGCTGCGCCCGGCCAACTTATCCACGGCTCTTCGGCCACGGGCGCCGACCCGTCGTGCCAGCTACATTCGAGCTGGCCCGCGGGCGTCAACTGCCAACGGCAGAACAGCAGGGGGCGGCGCTTTCGTCGCCGCGGCGCGGCTAAGTGCACCGGTCGATTATCATTGCATGGCCGGACTGCCGCCGCGTTGCGACGAAGTCCAAGGTCTCCGCTGTAATTCAGCGATCGCGCTTTTTTTGCGAACATCGCTCACCTCCGTTGCCGCGGTTTGCGGTCGGCTGTGAGCGAATGGCAGCCGCCTAGCGGGCTGCGCTAGGCCGAAGCGCCAATCCCCTCGCGGCCGACTGTGCCGCGATTGGTTGTCTCATGTCGGGCGCCTGCCTTCCGCCAGGAACGGAAGCCGCGGCGCCGCAGATGGTACTGCCCATGATCGGTTGCGTTTACGGTTCAAAGTTCGCAGCCGCCCTCGACATTGCAGGCGCGGCCGCATACCATACCCCCTACCCTATTTTACGGAGATGTCAACCTTGTCTCACACCAAGCGCGAGAAGCTCAAACTCCTGAACCGGGTCAAGCGGGTGCGCGGCCAGATCGAGGCGGTCGAACGCGCGCTGGAAGAGGAAAAGGGCTGCGCCAATGTGCTGCATCTGATTGTCGCCGCGCGCGGCGCGCTCTCGAGCCTGATGACCGAGGTGATCGAGGACCACATCCGGCTCCATGTCATCGATCCGACGCGCGATTCCGAGCGCAGCCGCGGCGCCGAAGAGCTGATCGAGGCGGTCCAAGCCTATCTCAAATGAATGCCGCTCCCGACGACAATAACGCAGGACGGGATTATGGCAGACAGCATCCCTAGTCTTCACAACCACGTCTTTCTCGGCGAGGGCCACGAGCGCAACGAGCGCCGCACCTGGACGGTGATCGTTCTGTGCGGCTTCATGATGGTCGCCGAGATTATCGGCGGTTATTTGTTCGGCTCAATCGCGCTGATTGCCGACGGGCTGCACATGTCGACGCATGCCAGCGCGCTTCTGCTTGCGGCGCTGGCTTATCGTTTCGCTCGCCGCCACGCCGATGACGATCGCTTCAGCTTTGGCACCGGCAAGTTCGGCGATCTGGCCGGCTTCACCAGCGCCATCGTGCTCGCCATGATCGCGCTTCTCATCGGCTATGAGGCGCTGACGCGCTTCATCTGGCCGGTGCCGATCAGTTTCAATGAGGCAATCCCGATCGCGGCTTTGGGCTTGATCGTCA
>DASSXN010000150.1:0-6009 GCA_035703785.1 Xanthobacteraceae bacterium | reverse complement strand
TTTTGCCCAGGCTTGAGTTCGGCGGCCGATTTTTTCATGGAAGCGGTTATCTCGGTCGCGGGCGTCACCAGAACCTTCTGTTCGCCGTCCTTATACTTCACCGTGAGAGTTTGGCCGTCTGCGCCCTTGACCTGGCTGTCGACGGTCGCGTTGGTCATCGTGCTGTTGGGCACTAAATCCCACGGTCGATGGCCCTCGGCGACACCCCGCTGCGCTTCCGAGTAAATGAACACAGCCAACGCCTTTTGGCTGCCGTCGGGCTGCGGCAGGCCGGTGACCGCGACGTAAGCGCCGATTTTCACGTCGGCTAGCGAAGCTTTGACGACTTCGTTGACCGCCGCATTGTCGGCGAGCTGGAGCTTCATCTCGGTCCCGTCGCGCGCTTTTAGCGTCAGGAGCCCACCGTCAATGCCGGTGATGGTTCCCCGCACGCGCACGGTGGGCGGAGCCGCTTGCGTCTGCTGCATCATGCCCTGGGCAACAGCCGTCTGCTGCGGCTGTGCCGATGCGGCAAACAGCAAAGCAAGGGCGCTTGCGCCCAACACTCTCGACAACGTCATCGTCATCCTCCCGGTACGCGTTTCGGATTCGTTTCGGATTCATGCGCTCAGGGATAGAACCCCAATCGGGCCCGCCTTATTCCTGGGCTCGCGGTTGCGGAACCGTCAGGTCCCGTTCCAACAGGGCCCGCAATTCATTGGTTATTTCCGGCGTCTTGCCGAACCATAACTGGAACTGCGGTACCGCCTGGCGCAGCAGCATACCCAACCCATCGGCGGTCCGCAGGTTGCGTGCCATTGCGGCGCGTAACAAAGGTGTGACCAGTGGCACGTAGACGAGATCGGCGACCGCCGCATCGGCAGGCAAACGCGCAATGTTGAGGACAAGTTCAGGCTGCCCCGGCATTCCGAGTTTAGTCGCATTCACCAAAAGTCTTGCCTCGGCGAGCCACTCGTCGCGCTCTTCCCATGCGGCGATACGAACGCGTGCGCCGAACCATTCTTGCAATGCTTGCGCCCGCTGGGCTGTCCGGTTGATCACAACGATGCGGGGCGTGCCGCGTTCCAATAAACCATAGACAACGGCACGCGCCGCCCCGCCGGCGCCGAGCACGATGGCGGTTTTGCAATTGCGATTCCAACCCGGCGCGCAGGCATCGAGATTGTGCAAAAAGCCTTCGACATCGGTATTGGTGGCGCGTAACACGCCATCGAACCAGAGCGTGTTGGCGGCGCCGACCGTGCGCGCGCGATCGTCCGGTTCCGACCAGGCTAGCGCCGCTTCCTTATGCGGGAAGATCAGATTGGCGCCGACATAGCCGCGCGCGGCGAGCGACTGCAGAAAGTCGCGAAATTGATCCGGCGGAACGGCCTCGCGCCGATATTCGCCGGCAACGCGGCAGGCCTTGAGCCAATAATTGTGAATGAGCGGCGAACGCGAATGTTCGACCGGCCAGCCGATCACGCAAGCGGCGGGCGTGCTCACGCCTCATCCACTACGGAATTGTGCAGCATGCCGATCTCGGGGCTCTCGACCTCGATCGTGTCGCCTGGTTTCAGCCAAACCGGCGGATCGGATTTGCCGGTCTTCTTCACTGGCGTGCCGGTGCAAATCACATCGCCCGCCTTGAGCGTCATGAAGCTCGTCGTATAGGCGATGATGTCGGCGAACGAGAAAATCATGCTCGCGGTCGTGTCCTCCTGCGTCACCTCGCCGTTCTTGCGCACAACCAGATGGAGCGGCTTGTTGAGATCGAATTTGGTTTCGATCCACGGTCCGATTGCGCCGGAAGCGTCGAAATTTTTGCCCTGCGTGACGTTGAATTGGCCGTGCCGGGTCCAGTCGCGGATCGTACCTTCATTGCACAAGGTCACCCCGGCGATCATCTCCAGCGCACGGTCCTTCGGTACATGCTTGCAATCTTGCCCGATCACGATCGCGATCTCGCCCTCGTAGTCGAGCTGCTCGGAAATCTTCGGCCGCACCAGATGCTGTCCCGAGCCGACCAGCGAGTTTGGCGCGCGATAGAACATGCTCGGATATTTGGGGTTGTTGGTGACGTTATAATCCTGGCCGCGATTGGCGTAGTTGATGCCGATGCACAGGATTTTTTCCGGCGCGGCAAGCGGCGGCAACAGCTCCACCTCGGTGAGCGGCACGTCCGGGCGCACGCCGTCGGATGCCGCCTTGGCCTGGTCGAGGGCCTTTGCCCGAAACACCTCGCTGAGGTTTTGGAAGCGATGCAGGCGGGGACGCAGATCGACGATCCCGTCACCGGCAACCGCGCCGAAACTCGGCCGGCCGCGCAACGCATAGCTGGCAAGACGCATCTCGTGCTCCCCCACTTTTGCGAGCGATGTGTTAGAAGCCGCGGCATCGACCGTCAATGACGATCTCCTCCTCGCCGCTAGGGGTGTAACTCCCTCTCCCCGCCGTGCGGGGGAGAGGGTCGGGGTGAGGGGGCTTAGCCGAATGCGTGGCGTAAACGAACTGAAGCGGCGCCTAGCAAGACGCCTTCGTCGGGATTCTACCCCCGCCGAAAAGCTGCTGTGGACGTACCTTCGCTCGCGATCACTAAAATTCGTAGGCAGCAACCTATAGGGCCATACGTGGTGGATTTCGTTTGCCGGAAACGGCGGCTGGTGATTGAGATTGACGGAAGTCAGCATGCAATCGACCGTCGGGACGCAATTCGCGATCGATGGCTCGCTGATCATCGCTACCGAGTTCTTCGCTTTTGGAATAACGAAGTGTTGGAAAACATCGAAGGTGTTTGGGAAACGATCTTGTCAGCAGCGTCGGCGGAGGGGCCCCCTCACCCTAACCCTCTCCCCGTAAACGGGGAGAGAGAATCAAAATGAAAGCGCTTTTTCTCGACTGCAACGATCAGCTGGCGCCGGTCTGGCAGCGGGTCGTGCGTCCCGACGATCCGGCGATCGACGTCAATCGGAAACCCTATCCGCAAGCCGAGCTGCCGCGGGTGCTCAAAGGCTACGAAATTTGCATCGACGATCACTCCTACCTGCCGACCGACCTGGTCGACCGCTGCGACGCGCTCAAGCACGTCGTCTTTCTCGGCACCGGGCCGGCGAGCTACATGAGCCTTAGCGATCTCGCCGCCCGCGGCGTCAAGGTCCACACCATCAGGAACTACGGCGACACTGCTGTCGCCGAACATACGATTGCGCTGATGTTCGCGGCATGCCGCGAGGTGGCGCGGATGGACCGCGAAGTGCGCGCCGGCACCTGGGTGCCGTGCGAAGGCGTGCAACTTCTCGGCAAGACGCTCGGGGTGATCGGGCTCGGCGGCATCGGCAGCGAGGTTCTGCGTATCGGCCGCGGGATGGGCATGGAGGTGATCGCCTGGAACCGGTCGCCGCGGCCCGGCGCACCGCTGGTCGCGCTCGAGGACCTCCTGGCGCGATCGGACGTCATCTCGATGAATCTCACGCTCAATGACGAGACCCGCGGTTTTCTCGGCGCCGCCGAGTTCGCCCGCATGAAGCCGGGCGTGATCTTCGTCAACACCGCGCGCGCCGCGCTGGTTGATGAGGCGGCCTTTATCGGCGCTTTGGCGAGTGGCCGGATCCGCCATGCCGGGCTCGACGTGTTTCATGCCGAGCCGCTCAGTCCTGAAAACCCGCTGGCGCGCATGGAGAACGTCACGCTGACCGCCCATGCCGCGTTCCGCACCATCGAGGCTTCGATGACGCTGTTGCGCCGCGCCATCGACATCGTGCGCGATATCGCCGCTATAGCATGATCCCGAAAAGTGGATACCGGTTTCCCGCCTGCGCGAAGCCCAGCCAGCCGCGAGTCCCATCGTTCGAAGCTTCGGCGGGCGAGGGCAGGTCGGAAAAGATCATGCTAAAAAACTAAAGCCGAATGGCGGTTTACGGTTTAGCAGCAATCTGAACATTTGCTCAGCGTGGCGCCGGCGCGGCGTCAATGCTATTGAGGCGCGATTTTCCCCGGCGCCGGGTTCCAACGGGTGAACGATTTGGGCGAACGCATTATCGAGATCGCGCTCCGCGTCAACGGCGAGGAAGTTCGCGAACGGGTCGAAGCCCGCAAGACGCTGGTCGATTTCCTGCGCGACGACCTCGGACTGACCGGCACGCATATCGGCTGCGAACAAGGCGTCTGTGGCGCCTGCACCGTGCTGCTCGATGACGCGGTGGTACGCGGCTGCCTTCTGCTTGCGGTGCAATGCGATGGCGCCGATGTGCAGACGATCGAGGGATTGTCGGATTCCGGGGTGATCGCCGACCTGCAGGACGCCTTTCGGCGGCGCAACGCGCTGCAATGCGGCTTCTGCACGCCCGGCATGCTGATCGGCGCGCAAGAACTTTTGTCGCGCGGCGGGGTGCCGAGCCGTGATATGATCCGCGAACACCTTTCCGGCAATTACTGCCGGTGCACCGGTTACCAGGCGATCGTCGACGCGATCGAATCCGTCGCCCAAATGCGGGCGCGAAAGGTAGAGACTCAACCATGAATGGGCCCACTCATGAATGAACATGCCAAACCGCTGACGCTGTCCGAGCGCGCCGACGAGCTCGAAGAGCGGATGATGCATGAGCTCGGCGAGCGGATCGCCACGAAGTCGACGTTGTTCAACATCGCCGACGGCAAAGTGGAGATGCCGAACGGCCCGGCGCTTAAAGCGGCCAATCCGGACAAATATTTTCTGATGGGCGCCGATCCGCGGCTGCCGAAAATGCCGGCGAAGCCGACGCTGATCGACTTCTTCCACAACCGCTTCGCCTCGCTCAATCATCTTTTGCAAAGCGCGACCCATGCGCTCAAGGGCGGGCATAGCGAGAAGGTCGTCCTCGCCTGCCTCCTCCACGACATCGGTGTGGCGAGCTTCATCCGCGCCGATCACGGCTACTGGGGCGCGCAGATGATCGAGCCCTATGTCGACGAAGAGGTCAGCTGGGCGGTGCGCACGCACCAAGCGCTGCGCTTCTTTCCCGATCCGTCGGTCGGTTACGAATATCCGGAAATGTACATCAAATATTTCGGCGCCGATTATAAGCCCGAGCCGTACATCGTGCGCGAATACGAGCGCGCCCGGAATCACAAATACTACATGACGTCGCGGCTGATCTGCGTGAACGACATCTATTCGTTCGATCCCAATGCTAAGGTCGATCTCAGCGATTTCGTCGACATTATCGGCCGCAATTTCCGCCAGCCCGAGGAAGGTCTCGGCTTCGACGATTCGCCGTCCGCTCACATGTGGCGCACGCTAATGTGGCCGACGCGGTTTCTCTAAAAAAATTCCCCTCCCCCTTGTGGGGAGGGGTAGGGGTGGGGGTGGTGCAGTAATGTGTGACTACCGTCGTGGCATAACCTTCCTACCCCCCTCCCAACCCTCCCCCGCAAGGGGGGAGGGAAGATTTCTCTAATGAAAATCGCCGAGGACCAGCCGTCCGGTCTGACCGCGCTCGACCGGCCGAATTCCTACATCGGGCGCTCGGTGCCGCGGCCGAATCTGGCGCGGTTGACGCAAGGGCGCGGCCAATATGTCACTGACGTCGTGCTGCCGCGCATGGTGCATGTCGCCTTCGTGCGCTCACCGCACGCGCATGCGCGGATCAAGCGGATCGACGCCGAAGTGGCGCGCAAAGCGCCCGGCGTGGTCGCGGTCGTCAGCGGCGCCGAACTTGCGAAGGTGATTACGCCGTGGGTCGGCGTGCTCACGCATCTCAAGGGCATAAAGTCGGCGCCACAGCACGCCATCGCCGTCGAGCGCGCCTGCTGGCAGGGCGAAGCGGTCTGCGCGGTGGTGGCGAAGAGCCGCGCCGAGGCCGAGGACGCCTGCGCGCTGGTCGAGGTTGAGTACGAGGTTCTCCCCGCGGCGACCGATCCGGAAACCGCGCTCGATGCGCAAACGCCGGTGATCCATCCCGAGCTTGGCGACAATCTCACCTTCGAACGCGTGCTCAATGCCGGCGATCCGGACAAAGGCTTCGCCGAAGCGGATGCGGTGGTCGAGACCAC
>DASSXN010000133.1:0-13681 GCA_035703785.1 Xanthobacteraceae bacterium | reverse complement strand
CTTCGCGGCGAAAAAGCTTCCGGATGGCCCTTTGGAGGCGCGGAATATTTCATTCGGCGACTACGGCGTGTGGCGCTGACCGACTGACTTCATTTTAGCAAAATGAAACCAACGCGATTGCTGATCGCGGCTGTGCTGCTCAGCGCAGCCGCGGCAAGCACGGCGCTCGCGCAGCAGGCCGCATCACCACAGCCGCAAACGATCCGGCTGCGCGGCACGATCGAGAAGCTCGACGGTCGCGCCGTGCTGGCGAGATCAAACAAAGACGAGGCGCTGACGCTCAAGCTCGCCGACAAGGTGCTCGTGGCCGCCGTGGTCAAAGCGTCCATGGCCGATATCAAGCCGGGCTTGTTCATCGGCAGCGGAGCTATGCCGCAACCCGACGGCTCGCAGAAGGCGCTCGAAGTGCACATTTTCGCCGAATCCATGCGCGGCACCGGCGAGGGACACCGGCCCTGGGACGGCGCTCCCAATTCCACCATGACCAACGGCACCGTCGGCGCCACCGTTGCCGGCGTGGATGGACCGGTGGTGACCGTTCAATACAAGGATGGTGAAAAGAAAATCATCATCGGGCCAAACGTCCCGATCGTGCGCTACGAGATCGCCGACACCGGCGCGATCACGCCGGGCGCTCCGTTTACGGCGGTGGCCACCGGCAAAGCGGCTGACGGCAGTTTCGACGTGAGTCGCATCAATGTCGGCCAGGACGGGGCTTCGCCGCCGTAAGGGCCGGCCGGCTCTGCCTTGCGAATTGCAGTGTTTTTGGCACGGCCCTTGCTACGCTTGCGCCTAGGCACCGCAAGCAAGGAGACCCTGCCATGGCATCGGCAATGACGCGAGCCGAGCTCACCGAAAAGCTGCTCGGCATCAAGCGCGAAAACGCCTGGACCTGGAAACATATCTGCGCCGAGATCGGCGGCATGTCGCCGGTGCTCATTGCCGGCGCCATTCTCGGCCAGATGAAACTGACCAAGCCGCAGGCGGCGAAGGCTGCCGAATTGTTCGGCTTGAGCAAGACCGAGCAGGCGCTCCTCAACGAGGTTCCGCACCGCGGTTCGGCGATGCCGCCGACCGATCCATTGATCTATCGCTTCTATGAACTGGTGATGGTCAATGGCCCGGCCTTGAAAGTTCTGATCGAGGAGGAGTTCGGCGACGGCATCATGTCAGCCATCGATTTCGATCTGGTGATGGAACGCCAGCCCGATCCGAAAGGCGATCGGGTCAAAATCTCGATGTCAGGGAAATTCTTGCCGTACAAATATTACGGCGCGAGCGGCAACGTGCCTACCTACGGCTATCGGGAAGAGTAGCGGCCGAAAGACCTATCGCGCGCCGGCGATGGGCCGCCTTGTCACCGGGGACACGCGTGATTTTAGAAAAAGTACATTCCCGCTTTGCCGGAATGTAGCGATGTTGCCGCTTCGCTCAGAATGAGCGGCTCACCAGTTCTTATTGCGGTTGCAATGACGATGGAAATCGCTGTCGGTCCAGCAGTGACCCTTGCTGATCGAGGGTCCCCAGAACGGTTTGCCCCAGACAGCCCCGACGACACCACCAACCACCGCGCCAGGAGGCCCGGCGACGAGAAGGCCCGTTCCGGCGCCCGCCACCGCTCCAACCGTATCGGCCTGCGCGGCCGAAACCCCGAGCGCCCCGGCAAAAATTGCCGCCGCCACCAGCAACTTACGCATCAGGTCACTCCTCTTCCCCGCATTGTCGGCACATCCAGGCATTAACTATCACACTATACCTTTTCATAAGGTTGACGGATCGGTCCGTCCGCGATCGTGTCGCGATTGATGTCGGCGATCCGCGTAACCCCCATCAGTGCCATGGTGATATCGAGCTCGTTGCGCATGATTTCGATGGCACGCGCCACACCCGGCTCGCCGCCGGCGCCGAGACCATAAATATAGGCGCGACCGCTCATGCACGACCGCGCGCCAAGCGCCAGCGCCCGCGCGATGTCTTGACCCGAGCGGATGCCGCCGTCGAACATCACCTCGATATCGCCGCCGACCGCATCAGCAATCGCCGGCAAGGCCGAGATCGACGACGGCGCGCCGTCGAGTTGCCGGCCGCCGTGATTGGAAACGACCAAAGCCGCCGCCCCGCTCTTAACCGCGATGCGGGCGTCCTCGACATCGAGGACGCCTTTGAGGATGAGCTTGCCGGGCCACAGGGTCTTGATCCATTCGACGTCTTTCCAGTTCAGGGTCGGGTCGAACTGCTCCGCGATCCATTTCGACAGAATGGTGACGCTGCTCATGCCGGGATAATGGCCGGCAATATTGCCGAAAGTCTTGCGCTTGGCGCGGGCGACGCTGAACGCCCATGCCGGTTTGGTGACGATGTCGATCAGGTTGATGAGCCGAATCTTCGGCGGCACGGTCATGCCGTTCTTGATGTCGCGGTGGCGCTGCCCGATGACCTGCAGGTCGACGGTGAGCACGAGCGCGCTGCATTTGGCGGCGGCGGCGCGCTCGATCAGCGCGCGGATGTAACCGCGATCCTTCATGACATAGAGCTGAAACCAGAACGGCTTTTCGACCGCGCCGGCGACGTCTTCGATCGAGCAGATCGACATTGTTGATAGCGTAAATGGGATGCCGGCGGCTTGAGCCGCGCGGCAGGCGAGAATTTCGCCATTGCCGTGCTGCATTCCACAGAGCCCGATCGGTGCCAGCGCCAGTGGCAGCGCGGCCGGTTCGCCGAGAATGGTGGTTGCGGTGCTGCGATTGCCGACGTCGTGGAGGATGCGCTGGCGGAACGTGATGCGCTCTAAATCGGCGCGGTTGGCGCGCAGCGTTTGCTCGGCATAGGAGCCGGACTCGGCGTAATCGATGAAGGCGCGCGGCACCTTGCGGTGGGCAAGCTGCCGCAGGTCCTCGATGCAGGTGATAGTACGCATGAGCTCCCCAGCGCTCCCGAAATCGCGTTGATAGCACAAAGCCTACTGGTCTTGCGCCGCCATAAAACCGAGGAACACGCACCGCGGTAATGGGTTATTGCAGAGCGGCCAGGCGATGCCTGCCGGACCTAATGCTGGCCCGACCGGTCGGGCGAACGACGACGCTCGCAATTGGCGGTCGCGGGCGCGACGCATGGATTGCCACAAATAATTGTCACGGCGATCATCACAATGCGAAAAGGACGCCGAAACAAGGACGCCGATATGGATCGACAGGGCAAACATCGCAGCGGCAAACAGCGCGAGGATGGCGAGCGGCAGAATGAGAGGCTCGACGACGCGCTCGAACGCGGCTTGGAGGAAACCTTTCCCGCTTCAGATCCGGTGTCGGTTATTCAGCCGCCACCGAGCGCCCGCGATAAGCACGAGGTGCGAAAACATTAACGGCAATCTCCGTTATCCCTTTGATTCACATGGCACTTAGGCTGAATATTGCTCGCCCAGACTGGTAAAATTAGCCAATATTTTTTGCAGCGGCCGAGACCAAGAAGGGGCTAATATCGCCGGCCAGACAGGGGTGGGGCCGCCAATCATGGTTCGCAAATATTTCGGTACCGACGGGATTCGCGGCCGCGCGAACGGCATCATCACACCGGAACTGGCGCTCAAGGCCGGTCAAGCGGCCGGACTGGTGTTCCGCCGTGGCGATCACCGGCACCGCGTCGTCATCGGCAAGGACACCCGGCTGTCCGGCTACATGATCGAGACCGCGCTGGTCGCCGGTTTCACCTCGGTCGGCATGGATGTGCTCTTGCTCGGTCCGATGCCGACGCCGGCGGTGGCCATGCTGACGCGCTCGATGCGCGCCGATCTCGGAGTGATGATCTCGGCGTCACATAATCCCTATGACGACAACGGCATCAAGTTGTTCGGACCGGACGGCTACAAGCTCTCCGACCAGGTCGAGCATCAGATCGAGACGCTGATGGATGCCGACAAGACCAAGCGGCTTGCCAAAAGCGGCGAGCTTGGCCGGGCGAAGCGGATCGACGGCGTCCACGACCGCTACATCGAATTCGCCAAGCGCACCATGCCGCGCAATCTATCGCTCGACGGCTTGCGCGTCGTCATCGATTGCGCCAACGGCGCTGCCTACCGGGTCGCGCCCGACGCATTATGGGAGCTCGGCGCCGACGTGGTTTCAATCGGCGTCGAACCGGATGGTTTCAACATCAATCGCGACTGTGGCTCGACCGCGCCGGAAGCGATGTGCCGGAAGGTCCGTGAGATGCGCGCCGATATCGGTATTGCCCTGGACGGCGACGCCGATCGCGTGGTGATCGCCGACGAGCGCGGCCATCTCGTCGACGGCGATCAGCTGTTGGCAGTCATCGCGGAAAGCTGGGCCGAGGATCGTCTGCTCAGCAAGCCGGGCATCGTCGGTACGGTGATGTCCAATTTGGGCCTCGAGCGGCATCTGCAAACGCTCAACCTGTCGTTCATCCGCACGCCCGTCGGCGACCGCTATGTGCTCGAATATATGCGCGAGCACGGTTACAACGTCGGCGGCGAGCAGTCAGGCCACATCATCCTGTCGAATTTTACGACCACCGGCGACGGCTTTGTCGCCGCATTGCAGCTGCTTGCGGTGGTCAAAAAGCGGAACAAGCCGGTCTCGGAAGTCTGCCACCGCTTCGAACCGCTGCCGCAAGTTACTCGCAACGTGCGTTATCGCAGCGGCAAGCCGCTGGAGAATTCCAAGGTACGCAGCGCCATCGCCGATGCCGAAAGCCGGCTTAACGGCCACGGCCGCTTGGTGGTGCGCCCGTCCGGCACCGAGCCGGTCATTCGCATCATGGGCGAAGGCGACGACAAGGCCATGGTCGAGGAAGTGGTCGACGGCATCGCCGAAGTGGTCGCCGCGCACGCGGCGTGAGTCAGGCTATAAAATCTTTTTATGTGCGCCGCTTTATTCGCTCCTGCCGGCGCTATGACTCGCGTTTCGTAACCTCGGTTAGGTACTTTTCGTACTCAGCTCGCGAGATCAGACCGCCCTCGCGTTCCACACGCGCGCGATCTCGCGCCGGCAAGGACGCCTGGATGTCGTCGACGCGTTTCCATGGTGCAATCGGCGTTTCGCCGGAACGCGGCACAAATTTCGATGGCTCAATTTTTTTGTAGTGGTGCACATAGCGCGGGCAATTGCGGAAAATCTCAGTGACCGACACCCGCACGATCAACTGCGCCTCGGCGTATTCCGTCAGCAGCGGATCGTTGTCGTCAACGCTGGCAATGCCCTGCAGCCGCAGCCGATGCGGCTTCTCGAAATTAATGAACAGCATGCCGACGCACTGATTCCCGAGCAAGTTGCCCATCGAATAGAACATGCCGTTGCCGTCATAGCAGGGAAAAGCGACGGTCTTGTTGTCGAGGACGCGGACGAATCCCGGATCGCCACCCTTATATGAGACCGTTGGCCGGCCCTGGTGATCGATCGTCGACAGAAAGAACATATCGCGGCTTTCGATGAAGGCCTTATGCTCCGGCGGAATTTCGGTGAGCACGACGCGCGCTTCGGTATTGTCGGCAAGCCGGCGCGTGTCGAAGCGGTCCTGCAACGAACGATGCAGCGGTCCATACAATCGGCTAATTGTGACGCGTTCCTGGTGGGGCGGACGATCATTGCCGCGATTTGAGAAATTGCGCGAAGGCTTTGAGCGTATGCTCGGAAACGTAATGTTCAATACCCTCGGCATCGGCCTCGGCGGCTTCGCTGGAGACGCCGAGCGCGCGCAGCACATCGACCACCAGCCGATGACGCAGCCGCACCCGCTCCGCCAGCGCCTGGCCTTTTTGGGTCAGAAACACGCCGCGGTAGGGACGCGCGGTGGCGAGACCGGCACGCTTGAGCCGCGCAATCGCCTTGATCGCGGTGGCGTGGGAGACACCGAGCCGGCGCGCGATGTCGGTCGGCCGGGCCTCGCCTTCGCCCTCGAGTAGATCGGCAATCAGCTCGACATAATCTTCATGCAGTGCGCTTGACTGCGCGGAGCGCGTCTTGCCGAAGCGGCGCGCCTGGGTTCCTTCCGCCGGAAGCTTGCCCATTAACTTCGCCCCAGAGGGTACACCTGAAATTCGGTCCTGTTCCTCCCGGACCATAACATCCTTGCCGTGTCAAAATGTAGTCTTGGCTACAATATGAGCCATTGACCCAAATCGGCGCAATACCTATCCTGTAGCCCGTGCTACATTTTGGAGTAAGGGCTGCAGCCAAGCTTTGGCCCAGCGAAACGATGCGGCAGGATTTAACGGCCAATCCGACGGTACTCGAGCCGGCGGTGGAGCAATCCACGCTGAGCGGGCGCACCATTGCCCGTGCCATGGAGGCGCTCGCCGGCGGTCCCGGTGGGCTGCGCACCGCGATCGCCTTCGGCGGCCCCGCGGTCATTGCTTCGATCGCATACATGGATCCGGGAAATTTTGCGACCAACATCCAGGCCGGCGCCAGATACGGTTACGGCCTGTTGTGGGTGGTGCTCCTTGCCAACATCATCGCGATGCTGTTTCAGGCGCTTTCGGCCAAGCTCGGCATTGTCACCGGCCGGAACCTGGCCGAGCTGTGCCGCGACCACTTTCCCCGCCCGATCGTTATGGCCATGTGGGGGGGCAGCGAGATCGCCGCGATGGCGACCGATCTCGCCGAGTTTCTCGGCGGCGCCATCGGGCTTTCGTTGCTGCTGCATATCCCGCTCCTCGCCGGAATGACGGCGACAGCGATCATTACCTACGGCCTATTGATGTGCGACCAATTCGGCTTCCGCCCGCTCGAACTCATCATCGGCGCGATCGTCGGGCTGATCTGCGTTTGTTACCTCAGCGAGATGTTCATCGCTCCGATCGATTGGAGCGCAGCTCTCTTTCACACCGTCACGCCGCAGCTTGCCGATGGCGAAGCGCTTCTGCTTGCGGTCGGCATCATCGGCGCGACCGTGATGCCGCATGCGATCTATCTGCACTCGGGCTTGACGCAAGCGCGCGTCCCGGTACGCAGCGATGACGACCGCCGCTTGGTGTTACGATATTCGAACCGTGAGGTTATCATCGCGCTCAGCATGGCCGGCCTCGTCAATATGGCGATGGTGATGATGGCGTCGAGCGCGTTCCATGCCGGCCATCCTGAAGTGGCGGAAATTGAGACGGCTTACCACACGCTAACCCCGCTCCTTGGCGGCGCGGCAGCCGGAATTTTCCTGATCTCGCTGATCGCTTCCGGCATCTCGGCATCGACCGTCGGTACGCTTGCCGGCCAAATGATCATGCAAGGCTTCGTCGGATTCCGCATCCCACTATGGCTGCGGCGGCTCGTCACCATGCTTCCCGCATTCGCCGTGATCGCGCTCGGTGCTCATCCGACGCGCGCTCTGGTCATCAGCCAGGTAGTGCTGAGCATTGCATTGCCGCTGCCGATGATCTCGCTCATCATTTTCACCAGCAGAACCGACGTGATGGGGGCGTTCGCGAACAGCAGGTTGACGCGCGTCCTGGCAATCTCCGCCACGGCGCTGGTGCTCGCGCTCAATGCGGTTCTGATCTATCAGAGTTTGTTATGAGCGCCGCGGGCGGTCGGACTGCGCGTCAGCCAAGTCACCGCTGAACAAATAAAGAACCCCGGACCGCATTGCGCAATCCGGGGCTAAACTGCAACGCGTTCGATGTTCTCGACCGCGTCGAGGTATTACATCGCTTTGAGGTTTTCAGCGGCCGACTTGCCGGTCTTACGGTCCACCACGACTTCGAAGGAAACCCGCTGACCTTCGCGCAGTTCGCGGAGGCCGGCGCGTTCGACGGCGCTGATGTGGACGAACACGTCCTTGCCACCGCCCTCGGGTTGAATGAATCCATAACCCTTCTGCGCGTTGAACCACTTCACGGTGCCGTTGTTCACGAGAGTCTCCTCATAGACATACAGATGTGAGCCGCGCGATTGTGCCCGGCCCGGTTCGCTCGAGATTTTGGTGAAAGATCGTCAGTCAGGCGCGCTTGTTCAGTCGCTGCAAGGCCGAGACATTCGGCCGAAAGCTCGATGGACCTATTTAACGGCATGACCCGCCATTCGCAAGACCATCATGACCTCAATTATGACAGCCCCGCAAAAGTCATAATGAGTTGAAGCGGCTTTTCCCGCGCATCGGCGGGCGCCGAAACGGTCGCGTTTTGTTTGATTCGCGGCGCTGTTGCGCTTGCCAATCGGGGATGCGACAAGGCCGAGACGCCGGAACGCCACCCTCGCCCGTGGCAAGACGGTCCGGCCGCCGCTAGTTGGGAGGGAAATCGTCGATGCGTACCGTCGCCCTTGAGGAGCACTTCGCGGTGCCCGCGCTCAGTGCGCGCATTGCCAAAGACATCATCAGCCGCCGCGGTTATCGGCCGCGCAATCTCATGCCTGGTGCGCCAAATCCGCTGGAGCTGTTGCCCGAGATCGGCGAGATCCGGCTCAAGTCGATGGACGAGACCGGCATCACCGTGCAGGTACTCTCCAACAGCGGCCCCGGTCCGGATTTGCTTCCCGGCGCCGATGGCGTAGCGCTCGCGCGCGAGCTTAACGATCATCTGGCCGCCGCGGTCGCGCGCCGTCCTGACCGCTTTGCCGGCTTCGCCTCTTTGCCGATGCAAAGTCCCGAGGCAGCCGCAGTCGAACTCAAGCGCGCCGTGAAAGAACTCGGCTTCGTCGGCGCCATGGTCAATGGCACCACCGAAGGCCGCTTCCTCGATCACCCGAGCTACGATGGCATCCTTGCCGCTGCGGTCGAACTTGATGTACCGATCTACATTCATCCGCACATTCCGCCCGAGCCGGTGCGAAAAGCTTACTTTTCGGGCCTGCCGGACGGCGCCGACCGCGTGCTCGAGACCGCCGGCTGGGGCTGGCATTCGGAAACCGCGGTGCATCTGTTGCGCATGGCGGTCGCCGGCACTCTCGATAAGCATCCGCGGCTGCGTCTGATCGTCGGTCACATGGGCGAAATGCTGCCGATGATGATGGCGCGCATCGATCAGGTGTTCAAACATGACATCGGTCACCTGAAGCGGCCGATCACGCGCGCCATTCTCGATCAGGTCTGGCTCACCACCAGCGGCATTTTCGACGAGCCGCCGTTCCTCACCGCGCTTTTGACCTTCGGCATCGACCGCATCATGTTCTCGGTCGACTATCCTTATGCGCCGAATACCGCCGGGCGGAAGTTCCTCGACCGCATCGCGCTGGCGCCTGACGATATGGCGAAGCTCACCCACGCCACCGCCGATCGGCTGCTCAAATTGAAGGTGCCGGCTGCAGCAGCCGAGCGCCCACGCACGGCTGCGGTGTCACACGCGTAAATTGAACTCGGGAGTTACACTCATTCATCTTTTGAACTAAGCTCACAGTAAGATTGGGGCTTGTTCTTCGGCCCCATTCTTCCTTTTCTGTTGCACAACCTGTGATAGCATCACCCTCCGCGGCTGTATGCGGGGGATGTCGCCATGACAAAAGCGTCGCGTGTGTTGCTGGCAGTATTTGCTTGCAGCGCGTTCAGCGCCACGGGCTTCGCCGGAGGTCCATTCGGCATCATTCATGTCGGGAAGTGGCAGGGCGCCGCCTACACGACCGACAAAGGTGCTTTTTCCCACTGCAGCGCCGTCGCCAAGTTTGACAATGGCCGTGCGATCATCCTTGCGCAAAATGCCAATCGCTCGTGGATCATCGGGGTCAGCGATCCGTCCTGGCCGTTTCGCGATCGCCAGGCTGTTAAGCTCGTTCTGAGCTTCGATGGTCAAGCGCAGTTTGACGTTTCGGGTAACGCCGAGCGTGACAGAGTCGTCATTGGAGTCTTGACCGGCCAGGCGATCGGTGCATTCCGGAAATCGCACCAGCTCGTTGTCACCGCGAGCAACCAGACGCTGCAGTTCGACTTGGCCGCAGCCGGCAATGTCGTGCCATCGATCGAAAATTGCGTCGATAAAATCAACACCAATGGCATCGCCGCGGCCGGAGATTTTTCCAATCCCAAAGTAAAGCCATCCGCCGCCAACGCATCCGCCAAGCCGGAGGAGGCTCCGGAAGCGCCCTCCGATTCCGGCAAATTGGTCTCGGTTTCAGGCAGTGGTTTCGTCGTCAGCAGAACCGCGCATATCGTCACCAATAATCACGTCGTCACCGACTGTGTTGGCGACATCCATGGCAATCTCGTCGGGCAAGCTCCAGTCAAATTGCGCGTCGTCTCCACCGACGAAGAAAATGACCTTGCTCTCCTGCAAGGAACAAAGAAATTCAAGGAAAAGGATATCGCGACGATCCGCGCCAGCGCGGTGACTTCCGGCGACCAGGTAGTCGCAATCGGCTATCCCCTGCATGGTCTTCTCACCTCCGACCTGACGGTGACGACGGGGATCATCAGCTCCTTGGCGGGGCTGCATAACGACACGCGGTTCCTGCAGATCAGCGCGCCGGTTCAGCCGGGCAATAGCGGCGGACCGTTACATGACAGCAGCGGCAATATTGTCGGCGTGGTCAGCGCCAAGCTCGATGCGTTGCGCATGGTCAAGGCGACCGGCGATATTCCGCAAAACATCAATTTTGCCATCAAGACCGGGGCGCTGCGCGATTTTCTCGACAACAGCGCGGTCCCGTATCAGACCGCCGATGCCGGAAGCGAAATGAAGACCGCCGACATCGCCAGCGCGGCGCGGACCTACACGATGCTGATCTCATGCTCGGCTCAACCGCACGCCCGCGGCGAGCGGAAATAATCCCGCCCATTTTTAAGTGCGGCGGCAACGATTCGAAGCGCAAAGGCGCGCCGGACGTTTTTAGCTGACACAGATCGGTCGCACTGCACCGGCAACAATGACGCTTAAAGGCGGCATTTCGTCTTATGCGCGCAGGCAATATGTTTGAGCGGACTTTGCGCCATTGACCCAAAGCCATTGGACCCGAAAGCATCGGATCCGAAGGCATCGGACCTGAAGGCATATGTCGACCTATCGCCTCGACCGGCTCTTTGCGCCGCGTTCTATCGCTGTGGTCGGCGGCAGCCCGCGCGACACCTCGCCCGGCCGCGCGGTTCTGAAAAACCTGCGCAATTGTGGATTTGCCGGCGTAATCCATCTCGTCAATCCCCATTATGACAACATCGAAGGGATCGCCGCGGTCAAATCCTATGAGGCGCTGGCCACGACGCCGGATGTCGCGGTCATCGCCGTGCCGCCGGCCGCTGTCGTGCCGGTCGTGGGCGCCGCAGCCGCCAAGGGAACCGCGGCGGCGATAATCCTGACCGCCGGGCTCGGGCATGGCGCCGGCTCGATTGCCGAGGAATGCGAGCAAGCCGCGCGCGCCGCCGGCATGCGTATTGTCGGCCCCAACTGCCTCGGCGTGCTGGCGCCGCGCGTGAAACTGAATGCCAGCTTCGCCGCTTCGACGGCCCAGCTTGGCGACCTCTGCGTCATCTCGCAGTCGGGCGCGATCGCAACCGGGCTCGTCGAATGGGCGGCGCTGCGCGGCATCGGCTTTTCCGCGATTGTCTCGATTGGCGACAGCCTCGATGTCGATTTTGCCGATCTGCTCGATCACTTTGCAGTCGACCGCGGCACGCGCGCTATCCTGCTCTATATCGAATCGGTCAAGGACGCGCGCAAATTCATGTCGGCGGCGCGCGCCGCGACGCGGGGCAAGCCGGTGCTGGTCGTCAAATCCGGACGCCACGCCGCCGGCGCCAAGGCGGCGACGACTCATACCGGCGCGCTCGCCGGTTCTGACGCGGTCTATGACGCCGCCTTCCGCCGCGCCGGCTTCATCCGTGCGCTCGACCTCGACGAGCTGTTTGCCGCAGCCGAGACGCTGGGCCATGTCACCTCCGACGTCACCTCCGATGTCAGCTCGCTTGCCGGCAATCGGCTCGCGATTCTCACCAATGGCGGCGGCATCGGCGTGCTTGCCGTCGATCGGCTTGCCGATCTCGGCGGCACGCTCGCCGAAATCTCACCGGCGGCCATGGCCAAGCTCGATGCGGCGCTGCCGCCGACCTGGTCGCGCGCCAATCCGGTCGATATCGCCGGCGACGCAGACGCGGAGCGCTATGCCGTTGCGCTCGAGCATTTGCTCGAGGATGACACGAATGATGCCGTACTGGTCATGAACGTTCCGACTGCGCTTGCTTCCGCCGCCGATGCCGCGCACGCCGTCGTCGCCGCGACCGAGCGGCACCGCCGGAAAATCGTTTCGCCCAAACTGGTATTCGCAGTCTGGGTCGGCGGCGGCGAGCGTGCTTCCGAGGTTTTCGATCGCGCCGGCATTCCCGATTACGCGACCGAAACCGAGGCCGTCGCCGGCTTCATGCATTTGGTGCAATACCGCGAATCGCGCCGGCAGCTGATGGCGGTGCCGCCGAGCTTGCCGCAGGATTTTATACCGGATGACCGTGCGGTGCGGCCGCTCATCGAGATGGCGCTGCGCGAACATGGCCGAGATGGCTACGCCTGGCTCGATCCGATCGCGATCGGCAAAGTGCTCGCCGCCTACGGCATCGCCATCACGCCGGCTAACCTCGCCCGCGATCCGGACGAGGCCGCGGCGGCGGCGCGGCCGCATCTCGCCAAAGGCGATGCGGTGGTCCTGAAAATCCAATCGCCCGATATCGTACACAAATCCGAAGTCGGCGGCGTACGGCTTAACCTGACGACCGAGGCGGCGGTGCGTCAGGCGGCGGCCGATATTTTACGCCGCGCGCGCGCCGCCAAGCCCGACGCGCGCATTGCCGGCGTGACGGTATTTCCGATGGTGGTGCGGCCCAAGGCGCGCGAGCTCATCATCGGCATCGCCGACGATCCGAGTTTCGGTCCAGTGATGGTGTTCGGCCAGGGCGGCACGGCGGTGGAAGCGATCGATGACAAGGCGCTGGCGCTACCGCCGCTCGATCTCGCGCTCGGGCGCGGCCTGATCGCGCGCACCCGCGTCTCGCGCATTCTCAAAGAATATCGCAACGTGCCGGCTGCCGATGAGACGGCGATCGCGCTCGTTCTGGTCAAGCTGTCGCAGCTCGCCGCCGATTTTCCGGAAATTCGTGAAATCGACCTCAATCCGGTGCTCGCCGACGAGACCGGCGTGATCGTGGTGGATGCTCGCATCGCAGTCGCGCCGTCTGAGCCGCGGTGGGCCGGGCCGTTATCCGGCAACCCGCGCTTTGCCATCCGGCCCTATCCGAAAGCCTGGGAGCGCCACCTGGCGCTGCCCGACGGCAGCAAGATTTTCGTGCGTCCGATCCGGCCCGAGGACGAGGCGCTCTATCCGGCGTTCCTGACCGCGGTAACGCAAGACGATGTGCGCCTTCGCTTCTTCGCGCCGGTGAAAGAGTTCAGTCATGGCTTCATCGCGCGGTTTACGCAGATCGATTACGCCCGCGCCATGGCGTTCATCGCCATCGAGGAGGCGACCGGGCAGATGCTCGGCGTCGTGCGCGTTCATGCCGATTCCGAATATCGCACCGCTGAATACGCGATTCTTGTGCGCTCCGACCTGAAGGGGCACGGCCTCGGCTGGCTCTTGATGGAGCTGATGATCGAATATGCGCGCGCCGAGGGGCTGCAGTCGATTCGCGGCCAGGTGCTGCAGGAGAACAGGACAATGCTGCAAATGTGCCGGCAGCTCGGATTTCATATCGCTCCCGACCCGGAGGAAACTTCTATCGTCGTCGTGACGCTGGCGCTGCGGTCGTGATCGAAGCGCCCGAC
>DASSXN010000122.1:0-11526 GCA_035703785.1 Xanthobacteraceae bacterium | reverse complement strand
GCCGATCTGCCGCTCGGATTCCACTACGAGCCCGGATCGCGCGGCCGCCGGCCGATCGCGCCGGGCCACCCCTTGTTCCCCGCGTATTTCGGCGGCGGCGGCATCATCGCCACACCGGACGACATGTTCAAATGGTTGCTGTTCAACATGGGGATTACGCGCGACGCGGAACTTACGCCGTTGCTGCCGGTCCTGCACCGGCCTTCCACCAAGGTCACCGCGTCGCATCCCGCTAACAGCGACGAGTGGTACGAGCTCGGTCTCGGGTGGTTCATCAATCGCGAGCGCCCCGGGTTTTCCGCGTCCGTCTCGAAGGACGGCGAAATGGACGGGTTCGCGAGCTATATCGGGTTCCTGCCGAGCCCCGACCCCGGCAACCTTCCTTCGCCGGCGGGCGCCTTCGTTCTCGTCAATGCCGACGGGATCAGGAAGGAGGGCAGAGACATCGCGCTCGTGATGACGAACGATCTGCTGCTGCACGTGCAGGGCGGAACGCCGCCCACCGACAAGTCCGTGTACCCGCACTCGCCGCGCAGCCTCGTCAATTCCTTCTGAAACAATCGTTCAAAAAAGGTGCGGCCGGCCTTGGGGGAGGCCGGCCGCCGCGAACCCGGTCTGGGGACGGGGAGGGGTGGGGACGTGACCGGGAACGCGTATCCTTTCTCGTGTACTCAGCGCGATGATGCTGTGGCCGGCGCGGCGCGCGGCTCGCCGAGCGAAACCCAAACGTTCGGATCGGATTGCGACTGACGCTTGACGAAGCGGTAGCCGGTGTCCGCCCAGAACAAGATGTCGTTGGTCTGATTATCGAGGATGTACTCGCCGCGGTCGGTCTTGACGGTGAGCACAGCATGGCCGTCGCCATTGTGATCGCGCACCACCGTCATGAGCAGCGCCTCGCGCGGCCATCCGGCCTGCATTAAGAGTTTGCGCTTCTGCAACGCATAGTCCTCGCAATCGCCGTAGCCATCGTCCGGATAATTCCAGCGTTCGACGACGCCCCAATGATCCATATCGGTCATCGGCTTGATCTTGCTGTTGACGGTGATGTTGATGCGCTTGAGTTCGGTCCAGGCGCGTGTCGATAAGATGACGTCGCGCGGCGCCGAAGGCGTGGTGTCACATTCTGGCGCATATTCGACGCAAAATTCGGCCCAGCCGATCGGCGCAGTCGTGACTGTGCCGATACCGATGTAGGGCACTTGCTCTTGCGCTTGGCTTGCAGTGGTGGAAGCGAACAGCGCCACGCCGAACGTCATCAGAATGACGCACGCGGCCGCGCCGCGCTTGGCTCCTGCAACGCAATTCATTGTGACCCCTTCCCTTATCGTTGGGGTCACGTTTTGCACAAAGCTTTTGCGGCGCCGCTAAGCGGACCGATTCAATTTTAAGTAAAACGGCTGCAACTCTCGGCAGGGCATCGGCAAGGGCTTTTGCTATCTCGCGATCGGCGCATGGCGCCAGCCGCCGTCAAATTGTCAGCACAACAGCACAGCGCCTGGCTGATTTACCGGTGCGAGCCACAAAGCTTGCCGATGCATTAAGCTTAACGAAAGGTTGAGATTGGCCGTGAGCCGGCGGCCGCATACGGTCTTGGCGACGAATACGGGAGGCGAAGGGGCGTGACTGCGCCAGGCCGTGCCAAGACACGAACCCGGCGTTAATTGCGCATCCGCGCAGGCTGCAAGAGGGAGGACCTTGGTCCTCCCTTTTGTTTTCAAGCTGGAAAATGGCGTTCATAGCCATCGCTTGTTCTACCCGTGGCCGCAGTCTATCTCGCACGCATGAGGTGCGATCTTGACCGAACAGTCCGCGGACAGTCCCCGAGAGCCCATCTTCAACATTCCGGCGGCCATCGCGGCGAGTGTCGCGGTGCTGGTGCTGTTGCATGCCGTTCGCGTTTTTCTGCTGACCGACGAGCAGGATATCGATTTTGTCCTGGCCTTTGGCTTCATTCCGGCGCGTTATGGCAGCGAAGTCGCGATCGGGACGCTTCCCGGCGGTTTTGCTGCCGATCTGTGGACCTTCTTCACTTACGCCTTCATCCACGCCGACTGGACGCATCTTGGGCTCAATCTGGCCTGGCTCGTCCCGTTTGGCAGCGCCGTGGCGCGCCGGTTCGGCGCCTGGCGCTACGCGCTGTTCATGCTGACGACCGCGGCGCTTGGCGCGATGGCGCATCTGGCTACGCATCTCGGTGCAATTGAGCCGATGATCGGTGCCTCCGCCGCTATTTCGGGCGCCATGGCGGCGGCGATGCGCTTTGTGTTTCAACGCGATGGGCGGCTTGGATTTTTCCGCGACACCGCCGAGGCGACGCGCCTGCCGGCGCTGCCGCTTCGCGCCACGCTTCGCGACCCTCGCTTCTTGCTCTTTCTGGCGACTTGGGTCGGATTGAATGCGCTGTTCGGTTTCGGCACCATCGCGTTCGGTGCGGAAGCGGGCCAGGAGATCGCCTGGCAAGCCCATGTCGGCGGGTTTTTCGCCGGTTTATTTTTATTCAAAGCCTTCGATCCGGCGCGGTCATCCCCAGAATTGACCGCTGAGCCAAGCGCTTAATTCCGATCGCGAACCTAAATTCTTGGCGCCATCGTGGTGCACCGCAACGTGCGCAGCGCAAGAATTTGTGGAACTGTGAACGCTTGGCAAACATTAAGGTCATTAACCCCCGCTTGCGCCGTCGGCATATCGGCGAGTGAGGGCCTTAGGGAGGCTACGATGACCGTCAGTATCTTACTCGCGGCCAAGGGCCGTGAGGTCACGAGCATTGAACCCGGCGCGACCATGAAATCCGCGATGGCGCTCTTGGCAGAAAAGCGCATCGGCGCGGTGCTGGTGCTCGGCGCCGATCATCGCATCGTAGGCATTCTTTCGGAGCGCGACATTGTTCGCGCCATCGCCGAACGCGGCGCGGCCGCGCTCGACGAGCCGGTCAGCCGCTCGATGACGCGCAAGGTGTCGACCTGTACCGAGAGCGAGACCATTGCGAGCCTCATGGAACGGATGACGGAAGGAAAATTCCGCCATCTGCCCGTTGTCGATCAAGGCCGGCTCGTCGGCATCATCTCGATTGGCGACGTCGTCAAGCATCGCCTTCAGGAGATGGAGCGCGATTCCGCAGCGATGCGGGACTATATCCTCACTGCTTAGCCGGTCAGCTTAGCGACCGCGCCGGCACATTCCCCCGCGCGTCGCCCGGCGCTATGATGCTCACCGAAAGGAAGTGCATCATGCGCTGGGGCGCAATTGCACGCTTAATCTTTGGCGCTGGATTGGCGATCGCGCTGTACCATTCCGCCGGACAGGCGGCGGGGAGGATCCGCGTCGCGCAAACCTCAACCGTTACTAATTGCATGATGGCGTGCAATTCGCAGGCCGCGAGATGCCAGACCGTATGCCTCATCCCGGGCACTGCGCCCACGGGCGCCGCTACAACCGGAGGCAATGCCAATCAGAGCACGGCCTGTCAGCTCAACTGCACGACCCAACAGATTAGCTGTCAAACCCTCTGCGCGCGAACTTCGCCTTCGCCGTAGGGCAGTGCGGCTCAGATTGATCGGGGGATCAGCTTAAATCGGCAATGGATTCGGTGATCGAGTCGATCGCCTTTTCGGTGGCCGCGCGGCCGACCGTGATGGATTCCGCGGCGCGGTGAAAATCGAGCCAGCCGATATGGCCGATGCGGGGTGTAATATGCACGTCCGGCGGATCGCCCGCGAGCCGCATGCGGGTGAGGCGGTCCTGCATGATGTTGAAGGATTCCACCATTACCGTAGAGAAGCTCGGCCGGCTGTCGCCCGAGATGATCTGCCGCTTGAGCGCGCGTTCGGCCGTGAACATGCCGCGCAGCCGCGCGAAGCCGTTGCGCCCGTGCTCGGCCGGCGCCGCGGGAGCCGCGTCGGTCAAGGCCGCGCCGTGGCTCGCGATCGTGGTGCCGCGGCCGAACCGGTCGGCATCCATATTGACGGCGATAACGACGCGGGCGCCGAGCGCCCGCGCGGCTGAAACCGGAACCGGATTGACCAGCGCGCCGTCAACGAGCCAGCGGCCGCCGAGATGCACCGGGGAGAAAATCCCAGGCAAGGCGTAGGAGGCGCGCACGGCGAGCGATAGCGACCCCTTCGTCAGCCAAACTTCGTGCCCGGTGCCGATCTCGGTCGAGATCGCGGCGAAACGGATCGGCAGATCCTCGATCAGGGTGTCACCGATCGACTCCTGCAGCCGATTGGCAAGCCGGCCGCCGCCGATCAGGCCCGAGCCGCCGATGCGCACATCGAGGTAGCCGATGATGCGCCGCATGGTCAGCGAGCGCGCCCAATCTTCCAGGGTGTCAAGTTGATCGGTGGCGTAACAGCCGCCGACCAATGCGCCCATCGAGGTGCCGACGATGATGTCCGGCTTGATGCCGTGCGCCTGCAAAGCGCGCATCACGCCGATATGGGCAAAGCCGCGGGCCGCGCCACTGCCGAGCACGAGCCCAATGGACGGCCCGCCGCTTTTGATGGCGACGTGACCGGCATCCACTGTTTTGCCCGGAATGTCGATGCTCGCCACGGAAATCCTCGTTAGTTCGATGCCGATCGATCACGGCGCATTGTGCCGCCATCTACCCAAGATATGGTGAACACGGCTGCAATTTGGCCAGGGGCTGTGTCGGAGCGGGCTAAACGAGCGTCGTGTGGCTTGAAATTGCCGCGATTGCGACCGAGAGAAATCCGATGGGCGGGCGGGTATTCAGCGGCTTCTGGCGCGGTGCCGTTGTGGCTGTCTTTGCGGCCCTCGCCAGCCTTTCCTTGCTGCCGGGCTCCGCGGCGGCTCAGGTGCACAGCCTAGTCGGACCCCAGTCCACCACGACACCGGCCCCGGCTCCGGGGACCGGATCGCCGGGCGCCACCATCGTCGCTCCCATTCCGGCGCCTGCCGCCCCCGCGGCGGTACCGCCGGTGGCGCAGGCGGCGCCCGGCGTTCCGGCCGGGAACGTCCTGCTCGCGGTCGTCGCCCGTTATGGTCAAAACGCGCCGCCGATCAGCGCTGGCCTAATTTGGCGCGTTTATGCGCCGAAGCCTGACTCGCCGGGCAATTTCCGCTTGATCAAGGAAGATCGCGCGGCCGCGCCGACGTTCGCGCTGCCGCCGGGCAATTACGTCGTGCATGCGAGCTTGGGCCTCGCCAGCGCCGCGAAAACCATTGTGCTGCGTACCGACACCGTGCGCGAAGTGTTCGACATTCCCGCCGGCGGCATCCGCCTCGAAGGCCGGGTCGGGGATATCCGTATCCCGCTGGGCCAGATCGCATTCGAGATTTTTACCGGCAGCCAGTTCGACACCAACGAACGCCGGCCGATCGCGCAGAACGTGCAGACCGGCGACGTCGTGCTGCTTCCCGAAGGCACCTATTACATCGTGTCGAATTACGGCGACGGTAATTCGGTGGTTCGTTCCGATGTCCATATCGAAGCCGGCAAGCTGACCGACATCGTGGTGACGCATCGCGCCGCCATCAAGACGCTCAAACTCGTCAACAATCCCGGCGGCGAAGCGCTCGCCAATACGCAATGGACCGTGCTGACCCCGGGCGGCGACGTGATCAAGGAATCGATCGGCGCCTTTCCGCGCCTGGTGCTGGCCGAAGGCGATTATCACGTCATCGCCCGCAACGAGGGGCGGACCTATCAGCGCGACTTCAAGGTGATTACCGGGGTGGACGGCGAAGTCGAAGTGCTGGCGCGCTGACGCAAACCGTCGCTCTCGATTGGCAGCGTTACTCCGATCCACCCTGCGCTTCGACCCAATGCTGGACGGCGGCGCTGCGCAGGAAGTCGAGTGCCTGCGCTTCCATCACGGACTGCGCTTGTGGTTCGGCCGTCACCGTTGCGACGATCGCATCGCATTTGTTCGCCAGCGCGATGGTCAAAACAGGTAGCGCCGATTGCAACGGCCGCGCCACCGCAAACAGGCGCGCACGGCCGGTCATTATTCCGGCGCTGACCGGGCGACCTGACGCCAGCGGTCTGTAATCTGCTCCGATCAGTTCGAGGTCGCCGACGCGCTCGATTTCATCGTCATCAGAGACGCCGGTCGCGCATCGGCAAAATCCGATCTTCGCCCGAAGATAAAGATGGAGCTCGCGGCCACAGTGCTCGGCCGCGCAGCCAAAAGCTTGGCCGGTGCCCCATTGGTCGATCGGAAATGGCCATTTTTCCTCGGACCATGGCGAAGCTTGGGTGTCGGGCTTTGCGCGGTCCTGCGCCGAGATGCCGGCGGCGCCGAGCGCGAGCCAGCCGGCTGTTACGACGAGCCAAACTATTTTCCACGCCAATTCCATCGAGCCTCCAAAAGCGCGCTAAGTAATCGAGCGGGAGACCTAAGCAGCTAATGCGTCGCGACCGCACGGGCGTCGCCGGTCAGTTCGAGAATGTGCATGCCGGTATTGGCGCGGTCGACGACATAGATATAGCCGCGATCGTCGGTCTCCACATTATTGGTTTGGATCGCGACCTTGCAGCTGTCTTGACCGTTCACTTTGACGCAGCGCTTGTCGGTCGCCGCGGTGATCGCCGGAATGAAATATCCGATTTCCTTCGGATGGTACGGATCGCGGACGTCGACGGCGCGCACGCCGGCATTGAAGTAGCTGAGAAAGACGATTTTTTTATAGAAAACCGGCGCCATGCTTTCGTTGGAAGCGTGGGTGCCGAAACGGCCGCCGCGCGAACAAAATTCGCCGCTCGCTTCCGGCACCTGGAAGTTGGAAATCACCATCGGGTGCGGTTCGATGGTCACGTCGACGAGCCACGCCATCTGCCGCGGCTCCTCGCAGGCGTTGCGGATCTGCTCGTCGACGATCATGACAATGTCGCGCTCGGCGCCGACTGCGTCTTTAGCGAACTCGGCGATCGGCATTTTGGGCATTGGAAATGTCGTGTGCGCGCCGTTAAACGGCGTCATCACCAGCCGTCCCACTTCCGGATAGAGAAGATTTTCCGTAGTCGGCTCCTTGGGGCCGTGAATGAGCTTGTCGCGATCGACGATCTGCATAATCCCGTTCTTGTTGGTGCCGTAGCCGAAATAAATCCGGTTGCCCTGCGCGCCCAGCGAAATCATGCCGTGCAATTGTTCCGGAATGGGCCCGCCCGCGCCGGCTTGCTGGCCGGGCAAGCCGAAGTCGCGGATTTTGACCGGATGGGCCGGATCGCTCATGTCATAGACTTCGGTCATACGATTGACGCGCCAGCCCGGCACGCCAGAGACCAGGTAGGCGATGCCGCTATCGCATTCCCAAAAGCTTTTATGGGTGTCGTTGAGTTCGCCGTCACGCTGCCAAATCAGCGCTGGTTTGGCGGGATCGGTGACGTCGTAGATCTGATGGCTTTTGCCACCGAAGACGCGCAGCAGATAGGTTTTGTTGGGATCACCTTTCGGCAGCGTGCGGCCGTCGCACACACGCGTCATCTGAGCGCCACCTTCCTCATAATTGCCAGGCGTGCCCGGAATATGCGCCAGATATTGCGGATGCGCCGGATCGGTCACGTCGACGATCGAAGTGCCGCTGGATTCCGGCTGCCCGGTGAGCGGATTGAGCGGCTTTGGCACCTCCGGCGTGCCGCCGTGATGGCCGATAAAGGCGATGTAGCGATTGCCTTGGTGATGGATCGTCGGCTGATAGGCGCTGCGGCCTTGAAGGTCATTGTATCCGACCAGGCGCATGTTCATCGCCTCGGGCGGCGCCCCGATCTTCTGCTCGGCTGCGGATGTCGTGACGATCGGCCCAAAGACCACAGCCAGGCACGTCGCAATATAGGCTTGGCTTTTTGGCCGAAATCGATTGCGCCTCATGCACTTTCTCCACAGTAATCCACAGTGAAATATCGCCGGCGATCGGCGCGTACAAACACGCCGGGAATGATCGATCGAAGCATAAGTTGCACAAGTCGGCCGTTGCACGCCTGCTATCGCATGGCTGGTACCGGCAGAATTGCGGAGCGAGCTGCTCATGGCCGGGAAGGCATGTATTCCATCGATATTTTCTGCTACGCTTGGCTTGGGTGAACGCGCTGGGACCAAGCGCGTCGGCTGGGTTCCTTGTAATAAGAGGAGCCGGGAATGCCCATGGAGCAAAATAGCCGAGAGGACTTCAACAGGGCCGCAAAGACAGCGCAGAAGCAAATCGGCGACGCCGAAAAGAAAATCGGTGATGCCGCGCTAGAGGCCCAGGGCCAGTTTCTCAAAACGCTTGAGGAAATGAGCCGCGAGGCTATGGCCTGTGCGACCGCCGAAATCGAACGCGGACTTAAACTATCGAAAAAACTGAGCGCAGCTCATTCAGTTTCCGACGCTGTAGCGGCCTATCAGGAATGGCTGAATGAGGAGATGAGTGCGCGCTCCGAAGACGCCCGCCGGCTCATGAGCAACAGCCAGTCGTTCATGACCACCAGCTCAAAAGCGTTTTCCAATGGCTGGTCGGGCATGGGGATGAGCACGTAAGTCTGCCCAGCGCGTAAGGTCGTTTACATTAGTCATGGACCACGAGGCCTGCAGCGCGATGCCCGGGGTGGCTCACCTATGGGGCGCCGCCGCTTGCGCTGCCAGCATGCGCTGCGCCGCATCGGCCTCGATGAGGGGATAAGTGTCGAAATGCGCGGGGATGATATCCGCCCATTCATTGAGGATCCGATGCAGCGCCTCGTTGTCCTCGACATCGAAGACCGCAATCGCACCCCGTCCGGCGCGCGCGTAGATATGCCGGCATGCGCCGCGCGCCTGATGCCCAGCAATCCAGGGCCAGAACGATTGCCTGGTCCCGACCAAATCGGAAGGCCGCTCCGGCCGCGGTGTCGAGACTACTAGAAACAGCATGATCGCACACTCCCAGCGCAGGCTCTCCGATAGGAACGCAGTGCCGAAAGGCAAGCAATTTGTGAGTTTATCAGGTTCGCATGACGGCGTGCGTGCGCTGACTGCAAAACTCATGTGACACGTTGCATCGCGGAATCTTAGAAGCTTGCGCAGGGATTTTGACTGTGTGAGACTGATGCATTGCCAAGGGGCAACTTTTCCTAAGGCGTCTTGAGAGGGGAGAGGGACTCATGCGTCGTTATGGACTATCTCTGTGTCTGACAGTCGCGTTGGCCGCGGGCGTCGTTTGGTCCGCATCGCAAGCATTGGCTGAACCCTGCGCGGTTGGCGTGAACGTGCACAATCATGCGTGGATTCTGCTCAAGCATAAGCGGCTGACCCAGTGCACGGCGGGGCCGGGCTGCAAGTGTGTGTCGTGCTACAATCTGAACGGCACCGTCACCGCAACGTGCTATCCGCTGGTAGCCGCGATTCCGGGTCGCTGACGGCTCGGCTCGGTTCGATTGATTGAAGGCGGCGTTGCGCCGCTCAGTGTGGCTCGGCTTTGCGGCCGGCGCGCTGAAGCGCGTGCGCGTTAGGCTTGCGCGGCCGGCTTGAGGTCCGGCGGCACTGCTTCTTTCGCCAAAGCGGCGAGCGCCGCGTCCAAGCCAATCACGTGCTGCGCCTCGCTGCCGAGACGGCGGATCGAAACTGTGCGCTCGGCGGCTTCTTTTTTGCCGACGACCAGCAGCACCGGAATTTTCGCCAGCGAATGCTCGCGCACCTTGTAATTGATCTTCTCGTTGCGCAGATCGGCCTCGACGCGAAGCCCTGCACGCCGCGCCTTGTCGATTGCGTCCCGGGCATAATCGTCGGCATCCGATGTGATGGTCGCCACGATCGCCTGCACCGGCGACAGCCACAGCGGCAAATGGCCGGCGAAATGTTCGAGCATGATGCCGGTGAAGCGTTCCAGCGAGCCGAACATCGCGCGGTGCAACATCACTGGCGTGACCTTGTTGGAATGCTCGTCGATGTAGAAGGCGCCGAGCCGGCCCGGCATGTTGAGATCGACCTGAACCGTGCCGCATTGCCAGTCGCGCCCGATCGCGTCGCGCAAAACATATTCGAGCTTCGGTCCGTAGAAGGCGCCTTCGCCTTTGTTCAAAGTCCAGGGCCGGCCCGAGGCTTCGAGCGCCTTTTTCAGCGCGACTTCCGCTTTGTCCCAGACCGCATCCTCGCCGATGCGCTTTAACGGCCGATCGGAGAATTTGATGGTGACATCGTCGAAGCCGAAATCCTTATAGATGCTGAGGATCAGGTCGTTGACCTTGATCACCTCTTCGGCGATCTGCTCCTCGGTGATAAAAATATGCGCGTCGTCCTGCGTGAACGCGCGCACCCGCATCAGCCCATGCAGCGCGCCGGAGGGTTCGTAGCGGTGCACCTTGCCGAATTCGGCAACCTTGAACGGCAGATCGCGATATGACTTCAAGCCGTTTTTGAAGATCTGGATGTGGCCCGGGCAGTTCATCGGCTTGATGACGAAAGTGCGCTCGTCCTCCTCGCGCGGCTGCACCAGATACATCGAGTCGCCGAAGGTCGCCATGTGGCCGGACGCGACCCAAAGCGAGGAATCGATCAGCTGCGGCGCATTGACTTCCGCATAACCGGCGGCGTCCTGACGCCGGCGGATATAGTTCTCCAGCGTCTGGAACAGGGTCCAGCCTTTCGGATGCCAGAATACCGAGCCGGGTGCCTCTTCCTGGAAATGAAACAGATCCATTTCGCGGCCGAGCTTGCGATGGTCGCGCTTCTCAGCTTCTTCAACTTGCTTGAGATAGGCGTCGAGCTCTTCCTGTTTGGCGAACGCAGTGCCGTAGATGCGCGACAGCATCTCGCGCTTTGAATCGCCGCGCCAATAGGCGCCGGCGACTTTCATCAGCTTGAACGCATTGCCGACCTTGCCGGTCGAGGTCATGTGCGGACCGCGGCACAAGTCCAACCAGTCGCCCTGCTTGTAAATCTTGATCGGCTGATCGTCCGCAATGGCATCGATCAGCTCGACCTTGAACAGCTCGCCCTTGTCGCGAAAAACTGTCTTGGCCTTCTCCCGCGGCCAGATTTCCTTGGTGAAGGGCCTATCGCGCGCGATGATCTCGCGCATCTCCTTTTCGATCGCGGCGAAATCTTCCGGCGTGAACGGCGCGTTGCGGAAGAAATCGTAATAAAAGCCGTTGTCGATCACCGGCCCGATCGTGACCTGGGTGCCGGGCCATAAAGTTTGCACCGCCTCGGCGAGCACATGCGCGGCGTCGTGGCGGATGAGTTCGAGGGCACGCGGATCCTCGCGCGTGAGAAACTCGATTTTGGCGTCATGCTCGATCGGATCGGTGAGGTCGGCGAGCTTGCCGTCGAGCGCCATTGCCACCGTGCGCTTGGCGAGTGACGGCGAAATGCTCTTGGCGATGTCAAGGCCGGTGGTGTTTTGAGGGTAGTCCCGACGCGCGCCGTCGGGAAAGGTCAGCGCGACCATCATTCACTCCTTTTGCTCACTCGCTGCCTACGTCATGCAGCGTAAGCGATCTGAGGAAAATCAAGGGTTTACACTTGCGGTCGCCAATGGATGTTCACCTTCGGTTCACGGCAATCGTTGGCGAACCGTTGGCGGTGCGGTGCTTAGAGAACGCCT
>DASSXN010000107.1:0-10587 GCA_035703785.1 Xanthobacteraceae bacterium | reverse complement strand
GCTTGCCGCCGAGCCTCCTCAGTCACGCCGAGCTGGACACGGTCATCCGTCTCGCGCCGCTTATTGCCATCGATCTGATCATTCGCAACGCGCAGGACGAAGTGTTGCTTGGTCTGCGCAAGAACGAGCCGGCCAAGGGCTGTTATTTCGTTCCCGGCGGCATGATCCTGAAGAACGAGCGGTTGGCCGAGGCGTTCGCTCGGCTGGTGAAGAATGAGACCGACCAGGCCGCGAGCCTCGATAATGCGCAGCTGTTCGGCGTGTTCGAGCATTTCTACGACAATAACCGTTCCGGCAACGGCGGATATGGTACCCATTATGTCGTGCTCGGCTACGAATTCCGATGGCCGAGCGCAGCAGTGCCAAGGCCTGACGACCAGCACAGCGAACTGCGTTGGTGGCCCGTGGCCGAGCTATTGGCGTCAGACCGCGTGCATGAAAATGCCAAGGCCTATTTCCGCCCGCGCGTGCGACGCGACGCCGCCGCCGATGCTATGCCTCGATGACGATCTTGGGTGCCGGGCGGCTTGACGCGGCGAGGCCATCGCGCACCCGCATCGCGATATCGCGGTAATATTTGGCGTGGTCGCTGTCCGGTGCCGTCGCCACGACCGGCGATCCGCTATCCGATTTTTCACGGATCACGATATCGAGCGGCACCTCGCCCAGGAACGGAACGCCGAGGCGCTCGGCTTCGCGCCGCGCGCCACCATGACCGAATATGTCCGAGCGCGCGCCGCATTGCGGGCAGACGAATGTGCTCATGTTTTCGACAATGCCGAGCACGGGCACGTTGACGCGGCGAAACATGGCAATGCCGCGCCGGGCGTCGATCAAGGCGAGATCCTGCGGCGTTGAAACGATGACCGCGCCCTTAAGCGGCACCTGCTGGGCCATGGTGAGTTGCGCATCGCCGGTGCCCGGGGGCATGTCCACGACCATAACGTCGAGCGCGCCCCATTCCACCTCGCGCAGCATTTGCGTTAAGGCCGACATCACCATCGGCCCGCGCCAAATCATCGGCGTCTCCTCTTCGATGAGGAAGCCGATCGACATCACCGGCATGCCAAACCGCTCGATCGGCCGCAGCCGATTGCCGCCGATCGTCTGCGGCCGTTCGCGGATCGCAAGCAGTTTCGGCATCGAGGGTCCATAAATGTCGGCATCGAGAATGCCGACCTTTAGCCCAAGCTCGCGCAGCGCGAGTGCAAGGTTGACGGCAGTGGTCGACTTGCCGACGCCGCCTTTGCCCGAGGCGACCGCGATGATGGCCGCCACTCCGGGGATGCCCGCCGGCGATGGCGCCGCCGGACCACCGGGTGGCGCACCTGGACGTGCTCGCGCCGCTGGCGAGGCCTGCGGGCGCGGCGGCGCGCCGCGGGCCGGTCCGGCGCTTCCGCTGCGTTCCGCTGTGAGCGCCACCATCACCGACTGCACGCCGGGCAGAGCAGCAACAGCCTTTTGTGCGCGCTCACGAATGGCTTCCCAGGCCTGAACGGCGCCGGCATCAACCGAAATCGAGAAGAACACCTTGCCATCGGTGACGATGATGTCCGAAAGCTTGCCGGTCGCCGGCAGCGGCGCGCCCTCCGGGCTGGAAATCTTACCAAGCGCTGCAAGAACGTCGTCTTTCGAGGTGCTCATACGGGGGTCACCGGCAAAATTCGCCCTCTAAATAGGGCTGCCGGTGCGGCGGTCAATCTCGTCAATCGGTGTTGACGCGCCGCCACCGGCCGGGCCATGAGCAATGTAAATCCGTCATCCTGAGGTGCGAGCGCGGCAAGCCTCAGGGTGACGGTACGGTTTCGGCGCCATGCTGTAGCACGGAGGAGATAATGGCAAAGGTCGCATTCGTCGGGCTCGGGGTCATGGGTTACCCGATGGCGGGGCACCTCAAGGCGAAAGGCGGCCACGAGGTCACGGTTTACAATCGCACCGCGGCCAAAGCGGAAAAATGGGTCTCGCAGTACGGCGGCAAGAGCGCGCCCAAGCCGCGACAGGCAGCCGAGGGGCAGGACTTTGTCATGGTCTGCGTCGGCAACGATAATGATCTGCGCGAGGTCATGCTCGGCAAGGACGGCGTGTTCGCCGGCGCGCGTAAAGGCGCGATCGTCGTCGACCACACGACGGCTTCCGCCGAAATCGCGCGCGAGCTTTACGCCGAAGCCAAAAACCGCGGCGTTGATTTTGTCGACGCGCCGGTTTCGGGCGGCCAGGCCGGCGCGGAGAATGGCATGCTCACGGTGATGTGCGGCGGCGATGAAGGCCCGTTCGCACGCGCCGAGAAAGTCATTGCCGCCTATGCGCGCGCCTGCAACCTGATGGGCGCTCCAGGCTCGGGACAGCTCGCCAAAATGGTGAACCAGATTTGCATCGCCGGACTGGTGCAGGGGCTGGCGGAAGCCTTGCACTTTGCGATGCGCGCCGGACTCGACATCGAAAAACTGATCGCCACGATCTCCAAAGGCGCTGCGCAATCCTGGCAAATGGAGAACCGCTATAAGACCATGGTTGCAGGCAAATTCGATTTTGGCTTTGCCGTTGATTGGATGCGCAAGGACCTCGGCATCTGCTTATCGGAAGCGCGCCGCAACGGCGCCCATTTGCCGGTCGCAGCGCTGGTCGACCAGTTCTATTCGCAAATCCAAAAGATGGGCGGCAAACGCTGGGATACGTCGAGCCTGATCGCGTTATTGAATCGATAGTTCGTCATTGCGAGCGACCCGCCTTCGCTCGCTCGGCGAGCTACGGCGGGTATGAGTCCGCCGAAGCGCCGAGCGCGTAGGCGGAAGCGAAGCAATCCAGGACGCGCGGTGCCGTCCTGAATTGCTTCGTCGCGGAGCTTGTCATCGGGCCGGCCACTTCGGGCCGGACCCGTTGGCTCCTCGCAATGACGGTTACAAAGCCTAATCCAACGGCTCGATATGGGCGTCTTTGGCGAGTTGCGCGGTCCCGGCGATGTCATCTCTGACGTATTTGCCGAACGCCTCGACGCTCATCGGGTCCGGCTCGACGCCGAGCTTGGCCAGCCGTTCTTTCAAGCCGGGATCCTGCAGCGCCTTTTCGGTCGCATCGTGCAATTTACTGACGATCGCCGCAGGCGTGCGCGCCGGCGCCGACAATCCGACCCAAAAGCGGAATATAGCTTTCGGATAGCCGGCCTCGATGATCGATGGCGCATCCGGCAACAAGGCAACGCGTTTAGGCGAACTGACCGCGAGCACGGTGAGCTTGCCGCTGCCCAGCGCCGACGCAGCGGCCGCCAGCGGGATGAAATAGTAGTCGATGCGGCCAGCCATCACTTCGGTGAGCCCACCATCGCGAAACGGCACATGCCGCACATCGATATTGGCGGCAAGCCGCAGCCGCTCCCCGGCCATATGTGACGAGGAGCCGATACCCGCAGAGGCAAAGGTGAGCGCGCCCGGCTTCGCTTTGGCGGCCGCAACCAAATCAGCGACAGTCTTGAACCCGCTCTCCTTGGAAGCAACCAGCACATTGGGCTGAACGCCGAACATCACCACCGGTACGAAGTCCTTCACCGGATCGTAAGGCAGGTGACGATGCAAAACCGAGCCGGTGCCCAGCGAGGTTGAGCTGGTCACAAACGTGTAGCCGTCGGGGTCGGCTTTGGCGACGTCGGCGAAACCGACGATGCCACCGGCGCCAGGTTTGGTCTCGAGCACCATTGGCTGGCCGACGAACTGCGAGACGCTGTCGAGGACAACGCGGGCCGTGGTGTCGGAGGCGCTTCCGGCAGGAAATGGACTGATAACCCTGATCGGCCGGCTGGGCCAATTGTCGGCCGTAGCGGCCGAGGCCGCGACCAACAGCCCCACGCAGAGGGCGAATAGGCGAAGCGATGGCACAAAAAACCTCCCCAGCTTATGAAAACCAAACCCTATAGAACCTGGCCGGCCTCCGCGCGGCTCCTTTTGCCGCGCCACCTGCGCTTACGATTAGCGGCAAAGGAAGGTGATAGCAGCTTTCGGTTCGGCCGAAACAGGGCAGCCAATCGGCCGCACGCTGTTAAGCCCCGCACGCGAAGACATGATCCTCAGTCAAGGCCAGTGAGAATGGTCGAAAGCTTGCCCGAAGGCCGCTGCAAACGGGAACTCTTTGTTCAGCTACGGCTTTTCTAGCCTGGTTTTCTGACCTTCCCGGCTGCGTGGAAGCCGCAATTAACCCGGACGGCGACATGCAAGAGGTCAAATTCCGGCTGATAAACCCGCGGCTCGCGCCGTGACGGACCAAGCTCGAAATGCCGGGCTGGGCCGGCCAGCCAGAGCCGCGCAGCGACGGCTCGCAGGAATATGCCTGGCATTGCGCACCCTTCACGGAAGGGGCGCAATACGGCATCGAGGTCTTCTATCCCTGTGACAAGGAGCTTCGCGTCAGCAGGAAAAGCGGCAAGCTTGTTTTTGACGGCGATCTCGGACCGCGTCCTGACAATAGCGGTGACCTGATGTAGCCGCCGTTTCGCAGCTTTGGACGGAATTATTACACCTACCAGCTGCTGCTCGATCTGAAAGTAGCAAAAGATTGGGCGGTACGCACCGAACCTCATCCACGTTTTTACACCGATCCAACCGACACCGTTCCCATCGCGGTGCCTGCGCTGTTGCGCACGGAATGGTGGCCGATGATTTCGTTCGTCGTGTTCAAATCCCCGGTCGAGGGACACACGCATATCTTTCGGCCGGGCGAGCCGATGCTGCAGATCTTGATACTGCCGCTGATCACAGACTTCACTTTGGCGGTAATGGACGAGGAGGAAGCGGCGGAACGGGAGCTGCGCGGGCGTCGCATCCACGGCAGCCGACCTACGCTCGCCGGCGATACCACCTGGACGTCACGAACGGACACGGTCTTCGACGGCACGTACCGGTATCTGTAGCGCGCGGCCAAAGCACGCGAAAGGAAATGACGCGCAGGCGTGCTCGCCGCTTATCCCTGCCCTGTTACTTTTGTCACTGCAGGATTTCATCTCGAGTTCTACACAACGCAGGCGTGCCTGCGACGCCGAGTCATTTTTCCGGTGTCGCATAAAAGGCTTGTGGAACCCAAACGCGCGACCGGCGTTCTGCTGAGCGAATGCAAATCGGAAGGCGGTGTGATGCGCAATTTTTCTCGTGGAATTTGGACCTGCGCGGCGCTCTACGTCGCGTTCGGCCTGATCGGAATTTTCCTTCTCACCGGGCAATCAGCGATACTCACGTCGAGCGAGGGCTACGGCATTGCCGCCATCGCTTCGCCGGCACCGCTTCGTTGAAGACTACGCCGTGGCGCTCGACCGCGAGGAAACGACCTTGTGCCAGCGCTGCAGATTGCTCAAGCTCTCCGGGACCGCCATTTTCGACACCCGCATGAAGTCAATCGCGACCAGCGCCGTGATGTCGGCGACAGTGTAATCCGCGCCCGCGACATAAGCCCGATCCTTCAGCTCGCGGTCAAGAAACTCAAGAAATTGCATCACCCGCGGCTTGTTCGCCTCACCCCATTGCGGCACCTGCGGGTCGACCATCCGGCTCATAGCCGGATGCAGATGCTGGAACACGCTAGTGACGGGAAACAGAAGATGAAGTTCGGCCCGGCGATTCCACATTTCGACGAGAGCGCTCTGCATCGCGCCGACGCCGAATAGCGGCGGATCCGGTTGAACCGCCTCGAAATAGCGGCAAATCGCTATGGATTCGGCAATGACC
This sequence comes from Xanthobacteraceae bacterium, assembly GCA_035703785.1. Taxonomy (GTDB): domain Bacteria; phylum Pseudomonadota; class Alphaproteobacteria; order Rhizobiales; family Xanthobacteraceae; genus BOG-931. Next base: position 4,882 of record DASSXN010000107.1, on the reverse strand, counting down.
GTGCCATCGTCCAGAACCAGCGCGGGCACGCGCTGCATCGGATTGATCGCCGTATAGGCTTCGGTCCGTTGCTGCAACGCGCCGAGGTCCACCTGTTCGGCGGGAATTTTGATGCCTTTCTCGCCCAGAAAAATGCGGACGCGGCGCGGATTCGGAGCACGGCCGCCATCGTAAAGCTTCATCGCCGTCGCCTTTCCAATGAGCGGCGCAACCTTACCGCGGCGCAATTGGGCTCGCCAGCCCGCCGGCCGCAACCCGAGCGGGCCGGAATTCAGTCAGGCGCGCGCCGCAGCAGCCAGTTGAGGAGCTATCAATCTTCGTTCCCGCGCACGCGATCGCCGAAGAGATGGAGAGAAGCGGAGGGGATTGCGTTCCGCCGTCGCCCCTTTATCTTGCATCCTGATTCCGCTGCCGATGCTCTCACCGAGACCAATAATGGCGTCGCACGCAACCGCGCTTATGCCGCGCGATCACCGGCGCAACCCACGCCCGAGAGCCTGCCAGCGTGGTTCTAGAGGATAGTCACCGTGCGTCAGCGCTTGCTGTGGCTTCTTCTGCTCGGGCTCGTCGTCGCCATTCTCGTGCTGATCGCACGTCACGGCACCGGCACGGTCGGTCCGCTGACAACAGACGAGTTCGGCTGGCTCGCCTACAAGCTTGCGATCCTCGTCTTCCTCGCCGCCGCGCTGTTCGCCATTTTTCGCGATCGTTTGACCGAAGCGATCATGGGCGCGCTGTTGTGGGCCGTCATCGGCATCGTCTTGGTGATCGGATATTCCTATCGTTACGAGGTGAACCAGGTCGCCGACCGCGTAATGGCGGAATTGATGCCCGGCCATGTGATCTCGCACGGGCGCACCGCAGAGGTGGCGCGCACCGGCTCCGGAGATTTTGCGATTTCCGCACAAATCAACGGCGCGCGGGTGCATATGGTGGTCGACACCGGCGCGACTTCGGTTGTGCTCACGGCAGAGGACGCCAAAGCGGCCGGTTTGCCGCTCGCTTTGCTGAACTACACCGTCAATATCGAGACCGCGAACGGGCGCGCGCGCGCCGCGCCGGTGACGCTCGACCGCGTCGCCATGGGCGAACTCGTAGAACGTTCGGTCGAGGCGCTGGTGGTGCAGCCGGGCCAATTGCGTACGAGCCTCCTTGGCATGAGCTTTCTCAACCGCTTGCAAAGCTGGCAGGTCAACGGCGACCGGCTCATGCTCAAAGGATATCCGTAAGGACTCTTTTGTCTCCCGGGCGCAGCGTCCGCCTACGCGCTCCGCGCTTCGGCGGACTCATACCCTCCGAAGCTTGCGGAGCAAGCGTAGGAGGGCAGCACCAAAAGCGCGTTCACGCGCGCCTTGCGCGCGCTATGGTGGTGCGCTGCAGAACCGGGACCTTGGCAAACGCCGAGCTTGGGACGATCCCCGGATCTGCGGTGCATTGCTATTGCGTCGCACCGCGTCCGGCAAACGCACCTGCGAATTTAGAACAGGCTCACGACAAAGCGCAGCGACACGAGCAAGAGGAAAATCGCAAAAGCGATTTCGAGCGCTCGGCGCGACAGCCGGTGGGCGAGCCGGGCGCCGTAGGGGGCGGTCAGGCTCGACAGTGGCGCGATCACGGCGAGCCCAATCAGCGACACGAAGCCGAGCGAGAGCGGTGGCAGCAGCGCTTGATGCGACCAGCCGGCGACGACATAGCCGAGCGTACCGACAATCGTGATCGGCACGCCCAATCCTGCCGACGTGGCGACGGCATTGTGTAGCGGCTTGCCGTACAGCGTCAAAACAATGTTGGACAGCGAGCCGCCGCTCACGCCCATCAACGAGCTCCCAAGACCAATGCCAAAACCATACAGGCTCATTGTCGCGGTACCCGGCAGTTCGCTGCCCAGGTTCCAGTGGTCCCCCGCGAACAGAAATTTGCTGGCGATGAATGTAGCGATCACGATGAAGGCGATCTTAAACACTTCCGACGGGGCGAAGGCGGCAATGACGGCCCCGCACACGACGCCGAATACGGCGGGGACGGCCCAGACGCGTATGACCCCTGGAACCACCAGACCCTTTTCGCGATGCACCAGATAAGAGCGGATTGTCGTCGGTACGATGATAGCGATCGAGGTGCCGATGCAGAGCTGCATGCGGACCTCTTCGGGCACGCCGATCAAGCGAAACACTTCGTACAGCACCGGCACGATGATCGCGCCACCGCCGATACCAAACAGTCCGGCAAGGAGCCCGGTGATAACGCCCGCGATGATTATTGCTAGTGCGAGCCAGAACAGCTCGCTCAAGGGAACGCCGAGCAGCATTTCACTTTCACATTTCGCATGCGCTTGCTTGAACCTTGACTGACCGTCACGCGGCGACTCGATCGCGCGCAAGCGTGTCGTCGACGATAAGCGTGAGCGCCTCGCGCAACAATGCCGGGCCGGCTTGTGGCGAGGCCGCGGCACCGGCGAGCTGTCGGCGGAATGCCCGCGCGCCCGGCACACCCTGGAACAGTCCGTGCAGGTGGCGCGTGATGGCGTGAAGTCGGACGCCGTCTGCAAGCTCGCGCTCGATATAGGGAATGAGTGCTGCTGCCGCGGCGTGCGGCGATGTAAACGGCGGCGCATCGCCAAACACAGAAGGATCGACGGTAAGAAGCCGCCACGGCTGCTGGTAGGCTGCACGGCCCATCATGACGCCGTCCACCCGATCAAAATGCGCGCGCATTTCGGCAACGCTGGCAATGCCGCCATTGAGCACGATTGTCAGCCGCGGATGCGCGGCCTTGAGGCGATAGACGCGGTCATAGTCGAGCGGCGGAACTTCGCGATTCTCTTTCGGCGACAAACCTTTCAGCCACGCTTTCCGGGCATGCACGATCAGCGCGTCGGCGCCGGCGCACTCGATCGCATCGGCAAAAACGGCAAGCGCCGCTTCCGGATCCTGTTCGTCGATGCCGATGCGGCATTTGACTGTAACCGGTATCGCCACGGCGGCCCTCATCGCAGCGACGCAGTCGCCGACCAGCCCTGGCTCGGCCATCAGGCAAGCCCCGAACCGGCCTTCCTGGACCCGGTCCGATGGACAGCCGACGTTCAGGTTGATTTCATCGAAACCCCACTCCGCGGCGATCTTCGCGGACTGCGCCAGCGCGCGCGGGTCGGCGCCGCCGACCTGTAGCGCCAAGGGATGCTCGGCCGGGTCGTGGCGCAGCAACCGGGCGCGATCGCCGTGCAGCACCGCGCCGGTGGTCAGCATTTCGGTATAGAGCAGCGCGCGCCGCGTCAGCAGCCGATGGAAGAACCGGCAATGCCGGTCGGTCCATTCCATCATCGGAGCGACACAGAATCGATGGGACCGACTTTGCAGCGTATTTTTCGTCTTTTCAGCCACTTGCTGCTTTTTCCTTAATGCTCATGTTGTACCATTTCAGGTCGATTTTGCCCCTTTTTTCACGTCATGGTACAACAATGTTGCACTTCGGGGGCCATGTTGTACCATGGGAACGATAATTGGACGGACTCGCAAAGACGGCTCAAGAGCCTTTTTAGCCCAAATAACCATCAAGAAGGCGGGTGTCATTGTCCATCGCGAGTCGGAGACCTTTGACCGCAAGCCAGCTGCCAATGCCTGGATTGTCAAACGCGAAGCCGAGCTGAAACGTCCTGGGGGATTAGACCACAAGGAAGATCCCGCTCTATCGTCCGTCATCGACCGCTACATCGCCGAATCGAGAAATCCAGTCCTGGGCACCAAGGCTCAAGTGCTCAAGGCCATCAAGAACAGCGATCTCGGCGACACCAAATGCAGCGAAATTACTAGTAACAAGCTGGTGTCGTTCGCTCGTGACTTAAACAATGAGGTTGAGCCGCAAACCTGCGGTAATTACTTCTCTCATCTTTCAAACATATTCACGGTTGCGCGACCGGCATGGGGCTACCCGCTGTCCCGGCAGGAATTTGACGACGCCGTAACCGTCATCAAGAAGCTTGGGCTGATCAGAAAAGGCAACGAACGCAATCGGCGACCGTCTCTTGAAGAGCTCGATCTATTGATGGAGCATTTTGGGCGCGTACGTGACAACCGCCCCTCCTCCATACCGATGCAGACGATTGTCGCTTTCGCGCTCTTCTCCACGCGGCGGCAGGAGGAAATCACGCTGTTGCGGTGGGAAGATCTCGACGGTGATCGCATCCTGGTCCGGGATATGAAGCATCCCGGCGACAAGAAAGGTAATAATGTCTATTGCGAGCTCCCACCCGAGGCGCTGGCGGCCATTAATTCAATGCCGCGGGATGGCGAAAGAATCTTCCCCTATTCGACCGACGCTATCAGCGCCGCATTCACTCGGGCCTGTAAAATTTTGGGAATTGAAGATCTGCGATTTCATGATCTCCGACATGAGGGAATTTCTCGCTTGTTTGAGATAGGACGAACAATCCCACAAGTGGCCGCTGTATCGGGGCACCGCAGCTGGAATAGCCTGAAAAGATACACACACATCAGGCAGAGCAAGGATAAGTACCAGAATTGGAAATGGGCAGATCTCTTCACAGTTGGCTGAATACACGAGCCTTACCGGCTCCGCCCGGAGAGTACACCCACGCTAAAATGGCTGACAGAGTAGCAAGCCATTACAGCGAAAATCTCCAATTGGCCGATGCCCTCTCGCAGAGCCTGCGGAGCGCCGGCAGAGACTTAGAAAAATTGACAACGGCTGACCTCGCGACAATCGATGAGTTCCATATACGCGGCCGGAAAGCGACCGCGACTGCCGAAGTGCTCAAGATCATCAGCCGTTCAACGTTCGATCTGCAGACCGTGCTTGATACACTAGTAGAGTCGGCGACCCGACTGTGTGACGCTGATCATGCCTGGCTGTTCCAACGGGAGGG
>DASSXN010000024.1:0-2179 GCA_035703785.1 Xanthobacteraceae bacterium | reverse complement strand
TATCTCAATGTGCCGCCGGCCCGCATCCCGGGCGAGGGCGGCGCGCAGCTCGACGACCTGCCCGCCGATGGGGAGTTGATCCGCGCCGCCTTGCTCGACGCCTTCGATCGGCAGCGACAGGTCGATCTCGCGGCACGGCTGGTGGCACGGCATCTCACGCTCGGCCATTCGCCGCAGGCGCTGATCGCCACGCTCGCGCGTGCGCTGCTGCGCGAAGATGCAGGCTTCCATGCCTATCAAATGCTGGAGGCAGGAGTCCGGCAGTTCACCGCGTGGGGCGACACCGACGAGGGCCGGCACATCCTCATTGCGGTTGCCCGCTATCTTGCGGCCCATTCACCGACCGAACGCGCGGCGCTGCAGACGGCCGACATCGCCCGGCGCCTGATGCGCGGCGGCGAGCTGCCGGTGACGGTGTATGACTATAGACCCAATCTGTTTACGGCTCACCAAACCACCAAGAGTTCGGATAGCGTATCGCTTCACCCATGTTCAACGCGAGAAGCCCTTTAACGCACCTAATCACCGTCCAAGGGGATGCCCCAGATTTTGTTGAAGTAGGCGAAGTAGGCATCGCCGTGGATGATGCTATGCGGCATCAGCGTTGTCTTCAACTCGTTTGCTGACGCATTTGGATTGATGAGCCGCAAGCGCAGCTCTGAGAGCCGGCAAGTGCTTATAAGCTTTCAATCGACGGAAGCCTTTGGCGGCCTCCAACATGCCGGCGGCGGTCCAGCGTAATGCCATCGCGGTATTTCGCCATCGTTTCACGTTGCGGCAGACGCGACGCACGGTCCCCATCATGTTCTCGATCGAGTTGGTGCAGGCGAGCGCGCGCCGAAGCTTGAGCGGCAGGCCAAGGCGATTGACGGTCAGCATTTCGTCGAGCCCTTCGAGGATACTGGCGGCAACGCCAGGCGCTTCCTGGTCGAGTCGACGAGCAAGATTGCGCAGCAGCCGTTCGGCTTTATTGGCATCGTCGAGTTCCCAAGCCTGCCGCAACGCCCGGCGTACCGAGGCATGCAGCGGTTTAGCTAGACGCTCGGTCACATTGCGAGCTTTGTGAATCTGGCAGCGCTGGATCGGCGTGTGGGTGCCGAAGGTACGACGGATGACTTTGCTTAGCGCCTTGGCGCCGTCGATGATGAACAGCCGGCAGACCGTCGGATCGAGCCCGCGCTCGATCAAATTGTCGATCAGCGCCTGCACCACAGCGGCATTCTCAGTCGCTCCCTCGACCAGCCCGAGTGGATGTTTGTGGCCGTTCCCATCGATGCCGAGTGCGGCGACCAGCACCAGGTCGTTGCCGATGTGCAGCCCGTCGATCTGAATGATCAGAAGGTCAAGTTTGGACAGATCCGACACCATCCACGCGGCCAGCCGCGCGGCGGACAGTGCGACAAACCGGCGTGAGGCCGCCGACTTCGAAGTGCCGTCCCCGGCGATCGCCGGCAGGTCGCCCTCCGGCAGCCGTACGGCACGCCTGAGTTTGCGCGTCGACACGTTGATGAGCATCAGGTTCATGGCCCAGCGGCCAAGCCAGTCCTCGGCCTGCGCCGCCGTCCAAGTCGGCAGCGCAACTTCATGACCGCCCAAGCTGCGCACGCGCGGCCGATGCACGGCAACCTTGCCGCCATGGAAACCGATCTTGCCCTTCGTCCTGCCCCACCGATAACTGATGCGCCCGCCGCCACGGCTATGCGGCACGCCGACGAGTTGCTGTGCGTCCTCGCTCAGCATTTGCTCGATCGCTCCAATCCCGGCCGTCAAACAAAAACGCTCAAACGAGCTCTCCACATCTCGCCAAGCCATCTCAAGGCTGGGCACAAGCGGCAGCGATGAAGGCATGGTATTAATCGTCATGGCGTTGCTCTCCTTTGCGGATTCGACACCCCGAGCCTAGCGGCTCGAGGCGGGCAACGCCTCCTTCCCTAATTCAACAGCGGCCGGGGCAATCCCGCTCAATTCACTTTCGCGCACGACACGCTCGTATGGCTCGTTGACGCCTCTCACGCGATACTCGAACTCGCCGTTGTGCTCTGGCAATTTTTTAGTGACGATGTATGCGCCTCCCGGAATATTGCGGACCAGGGAGGCGGTAAGAAATACAGTTTGACCGATCTGAAACTTATAATTCGGCACGATACACCCAAGCCAGACCACAACGTTATATGCGCAT
>DASSXN010000009.1:0-60807 GCA_035703785.1 Xanthobacteraceae bacterium | reverse complement strand
GCACGCGGGAGGTTTACCTTGGCGAATAGCGCGCTCAGGCTCAGCGGCATCGATGCCTTTTACGGCGACAGCCATGTGCTGCAGAAGGTTTCATTTGAACTCGGCGAAGCGCGCCTGCTTGGATTGCTTGGCCGCAACGGGGCCGGCAAGTCGACCTGCATGAACGTCACGGTCGGGCTATTGCCGCCGCGCGCCGGCAGCGTCGAGGTCTTCGGCGCGCCGGTGACGCGCATGCCGCCGGAAATGATCGCCGCTCGCGGCGTAGCCTTGGTGCCGCAAGGCCGTCGCGTCTTTAAGAGTCTCACCGTGCGCGAAAACCTGATGGTCGCGGCACATAAGGGATTTGCCGGACAGCGGCATGAGCCGTGGACGACTGACACGGTTTTCGCCATGTTTCCTCGACTGGCGGAACGGCGCAGCCAGATGGCCGCCCATCTCTCGGGCGGCGAGCAACAGATGCTTGCCATTGGCCGCGCGCTCATGGCCAATCCGCGCGTGCTGCTGATGGATGAACCGTCCGAGGGGCTGGCACCGCAAATCGTAGCCGAAGTGATGGCAACCATTCGCAAGCTCAAGGCAAGTGGACTTTCCATCGTTTTGGTGGAGCAAAACCCCAAGCTGGTGTTCGATATCGCCGATGACGTCGTCATTCTCAACAGCGGCCGCGTCGCCGTCGTGTCAACCGCCGCGGCGCTCAAGGGCGACGGCGTCGATCTCCGCCAGCATCTCGGAATTTTCTGACCACTCCAGCCGTTTCGAGCCGGCGTCGCCGCATCAAAGCTTGCAATGAAAGGCTCCGCGATCGAGTCCACAAGCGCGTTGCCGAGGTTATCCAGCGAATTGGGATCGGCCGGATCGAGCGCCAGCGCACGCCTACCAGCATTTTTTGCTGAGCGGTAATTATCGCGTTGAATCAAGCGGTAGAAATACTGCCAATGCCGAAGGGCAGACGCGTGCGTTTGCGGCTTGACCGCACAATCGATATTGCAAAGTGCGGCACTCGCCGTCACGATGGCAGGCGCAGGGCGGGGAGGGTGCTCCTTGATTACAGTACCGGAATTATCGGCGGAAGCCCTAGGCTCGTTCCTTTCCGAGCATTTGAACCAAAATTTTGGCTCGACCCATGCTCATTTGGCCGAATTGATCCCGTCGATTGCCCGAATTGCTCTTGAGTGCATCGGCAACAGCGATGCGCTTTATCACAATGTCGAGCATACGATGCTGGTCACGCTCGTCGGCTATGACATCATGAAGGGCCGTGCTCTGCTGCGACCGACCTATGCCAGTGATGTCGCGCACCTCCTCGTCGCCTGTTTGCTCCACGATATCGGCTATGTTCGCGGCATTCTTAGCGGCGACGGCGAAGATGGCTATGTGATCGATACCAAAGGCAACAAGGTCAAATTACCTCGCGGTTCTTCGGACGCCGCGCTGCTGCCTCACCATGTCGAACGTTCGAAATTGTTCGTGATGGACCGCGTCGGCAAGGGAAAACAGCTCGATGCCGAAAGAATAGCGAACGCCATCGAATTCACGCGCTTCCCCGCGCATCATGCCGTCAACGGCGAGAGTGAAGAGGGCGAGCTAATGCGCGCCGCCGACCTCATCGGCCAGCTTGGCGACCCGCATTATTTGCGCAAGGCCAATGCTCTGTATTACGAGTTCGAGGAAGTGGGAATGAACAAGCAGCTCGGCTACAGCTCGCCGGCCGATCTCACCGACCTTTATCCGCAGTTTTACTGGAACAGCGTATCGCCGCGCATTCAAAGCGCAATTCGTTATCTCAATCTGACCTCAAGCGGTCGGCAGTGGGTGGCTAATCTCTACAGTAATGTCTTTCGCGCCGAACGCGACCTCCTCACGCCTTGCGGGCCGCAGCGCTAAAGCCAGATTTCCCATTTCATGCTCAACCGATGCCTTCCGCGTCGAGCGCGACGGGTGAGAGAGGAACACGCATGTCTGAGCAATGAAACAAATACGCTCCGACCGCCGCGCGCCGGCATGGCCGGCCCGGACGCGAGCTGCGGCCAAAGAGCGTAACCGTCGATATTCATTCTCATGTCGCAGTGCCGGCGGCGGCGAAGTTCGTCGAGCCCTATCTCGATTGGGCCGCAGTACCGCTTGCGCATTTCGCTAATGCCGAGACTCGGGCACTCAGTCAGAAACAGGAAGCCGACATTCGTGGCAGAGTCGGGCACGACGAGAGATTGGCGGACCTCGATGCCATGGGCATCGATGTTCAGATCATCGCGCCGCCGCCGCCGCAATGCTATTACACTATCCCGATCGAGATCGCCGTGAAGGCGACGCAGATTGTCAACGACGGCATCGCCGAATTCTGTGCGGTCAAGTCTGAGCGCCTGAAAGGGTTCGGGGCAGTACCGATGACCGACGGCGCGGAAACGGCCAAAGAGCTCGAGCGCTGCGTTCGCAAACTCGGTTTCACCGGGGTGGAAATTCTAACGAATGTCGCCGGCAAAGAGTTGTCAGATCCAGTATTCGCGCCATTCTGGCAAAAAGCGGAAGAACTCGGGGCCCTGGTGATGATCCATCCCAATGGCTTCACTGACGCGTCCCGGCTGACGCGGTTTTACTTCAACAATGTCATTGGCAATCCGCTGGAGACGACGGTCGCGCTGCACTATCTGATCTTCGATGGCGTTCTCCGGCGTCATCCGCGACTCAAGATCCTGGCAGTGCATGGCGGCGGATATCTTGGTGCTTATTCTGGGCGCATCGACCACGCCTGGGGTGCGCGTTCTGATAGTCACGGCGCACTGCCCCAGCCGCCCACGACTTATCTCAAACGAATCTATGTCGATACGGTCGTGTTCACGCCGCACCAGCTCGCCGCACTGGTGGGAGTGTTCGGCCCGGATCACGTCCTGCTCGGAACCGATTACCCCTATGACATGGCGGAATATGACCCGATCGGCCATATCGCCGCCGTTGACGGTTTCGATGCCGCGACCGTCGCCGCGTTGGCCGGAGGCAATGCGAAGAAGCTTCTCGGACTGTAGCGCAGAGTTGGATCGCACGTCGTATCTGAGCAAGCGTTCGCGCCCAATTCAGCAGACAGGTTCCGGCGCGTGCGGAACCAATGCGTTGCAGCCGCCGTTGAAAAGGCGGCCGAAATGACCTTTTGCAGCGAGTCTTGGGCCACGAGTCTTGAGCAATGGCTTTGCTGGAAGACGTAAAGAAATCGACGGAGCGGATTACCGGCTGGCTGCGTCCATCCTCCGACCAGGTCGCCGGGCTGCTGCGGCGAGCCAAGCGGGGCATGTTTCGCTTCCGCGACGACGGCAAGATTCCAAACCATCCGCGATGGCCGGTGATCGTTTATTGGAGTGCGGTGCAGCTGCCGCGCGCGCTTGATCCGGCAGCGATTATGGAGGAGCTGTTTGAAAGCAATGGATGGGCCGACAGCTGGCGCAATGGCATCTACGATTATTTGCACTATCACTCACGCATTCACGAAGTGCTTGGCGTGGCGCGCGGTAGCGCCAAGGTTCGGCTCGGCGGCGACCGCGGTCGCACATTCAAATTCAACGCCGGCGATATCGTAATTCTTCCCGCCGGCACCGGTCATCAATGTCTCGCCGCGAGCACGGACTTTCTGGTCGTAGGCGCCTATCCGCCGTCCGGCACATACGACGAGTGCCAGCCCGATGCTGACGAGCACGACCGCAGGGTCAAATCGGTCGCCAAAGTGAAGCGGCCCCGCAAAGACCCGGTGTTCGGCGCAAAGGGACCGCTGCTTAAATTGTGGAAGCCGAAACGCTAGGTATTCTACTTGCGCCTCGTCCTGCCGGTCTTTTTAGGCTTGAGACGATGGATCGTCGCCGATACGCCGGCGCTGCGCCGAAGCGCATCCTTCAGGTCGACCGGCCGGCCATGCTTTTTCAGCAAATCCCGGAAAGCCTCGTCGGCAAGCTCCTGAAAATCCTTCATCTGATCGCGGCCGAGAAGATCGATCTGTCGCCAGGTCTCGTCGTCGAATTGCACCCGTTTGCCGGGCATCAGCTGGCTTTCTTATGGCGCGCGTGAGCGCGCGCCGGCTTCTTGGCAGTACGCGCACTTGGTCGTGAGGCGCTCCGGCGTGCACTGCCGCCGGCTTTCACGCTTTGGCGCAGTGCGTCGATAAGATTGATGACGTTGGAGGGCGCGCGCTCCTTGGGCCGCTCGATCTTCTCGCCCTTCTGCTTGCGACGTAGCAGATCTTTGAGCGCGTCTTCGTACTCGTCCTTGAACTGCTGCGGCTTGAAATGCCCGGTCTTGGTCTCGACGATATGGACGGCGAGATCGATCATGTCCTTGGGAATCTTTTCATCCTCGACGGTGTCAAAATATTCCTTCTCGTCGCGCACCTCATAAGGATAGCGTAGTGTCACGCCAAGCATCCCTTTGCCGCGGGCTTCGAGCGCGATGATGTGTTCGCGCGAGGTGAATACGACCTTGCCAAGGGCGACCATGCCTTCCTTGCGGATCGCTTCGCGAATGACCGCAAAGGCCTGCTGACCAACCTCACCATCCGGAACGATGTAATACGGATCGCGCAGATAAAGTTCGTCGATCTCGTTGCGCGGCACAAACTCATCGATATCGATGACGTGCTTGCTTTCGATGGCGACCGCTTCGAGCTCGTCCGGTTCCAACTCGATATATTCGCCCTTGGCGATCTCGTAGCCCTTGACGATATCGGCATTATCCACTTCGTCGCCGGTTTCGGCGTCGACTTTCTTGTAGCGGATACGATGGCCGGTCTCTTTATTGACCTGATGGAAGCTGATTTTTTCACGCTCGGACGTAGCGGGAAACAACGCGATAGGGCATGAGACGAGCGACAGCTTCAGGTAGCCTTTCCAATACGCGCGCGGGGCCACGACAATACTCCGAACTTCGAGGAACGCCGATTCAACGATATTGAGGGAACTCACGTTCCACAAGAGAACCTCCGCGCAGTGTTTCTTCTTTGTTCCGCACGGTTAAGCGTCTAGACTTCGTACGGCCGCTGATTCGGACGTAAACCATGCCGGCAAGAAGCGCATTGTTACGCGTGCCCAGAGCTGCTCCTGCGGCCGCGCCCGAGACAAAACCCCGCCTGTTCCACGCCAGGATGCTGGTCACGCGGGTCGAGGAGTGGTGTGTCGAAGCTGAGACAGAAGAGCAAGCGCGCGCTCTTCTCGGTGCCGGCGCCGGCCATCGCTGTACGCCGGGTGAAAGCATTCAGGTCGAGATCGACAGCTTTCTTGACGACTGAAGTCTCCTCATTGCACTAGCCCTTAAGGCCAAGACGGGCTTTGCCCGGGCAAATATAATGCCTTTGGCTGCGTCCAGCGGCGGCCAAGGTAATTGACCATACCCAGCGACAAGACGCCTGAATGCGACGACAACTATTGAGGGAGGCACCGATCTCGCGGCTCGCCGTTTGGGCGCGTCGCATTGCGGTGTTTTCGCTCGCGGCGACCTTCATCGCGGTAATCATCGTACGTTCCGGAGCGCTCGAGATTGTGCCGGCGCTTTCCACTCTCGCGGGGGCGCTGGTTCTGGCCTGCATCGCGATCTTGCTTGCTTTTGCGGCCGGTATCGTCATCTGGCGACAAGGGATCGGCGGCGGCAGACACGCGGTGACGGCGCTGCTCATTGGCGCGGCGCTAATCGCCTATCCCGTCTATCTCGGGGTGAGGGCGTCTCGGCTGCCGGCGATCTACGACGTCACGACCGATCCGATTGATCCGCCGCATTTTGACGCCATCGCACGATTGCGGCCCCGCGACGCCAATCCGATTACCTATGCCGGTCTTTATGCCGCCGAGCAGCAGCACGCAGCGTATCCGGATATCGAGCCGGACGACACCACGGCGACGCCGCAGGACGCCTTTAGCGCCGCCATGAAGGTGATAACCAAGCGAAAATGGCGCGTGGTCGATTCGCGCGCGCCGCAGGGCCCGCTGCCGCGGGCGATCGACGCCCGGGCGCCGCAAGCCGGGACCGTGCGCGACGGCATCATCGAAGCGGTGGCGCGCACGCCAATCCTTGGTTTCCGGGATGACGTCGTGATACGGATCCGGCCCACGATCGATGGGGCGCGGATCGACATACGTTCCGCCTCGCGCTACGGCCGTCATGATCTTGGAACCAATGCCAAGCGCGTGCGCAGCCTTATCGACGACATCGACGACGTGCTCTCGACTCCGCAGCCGGAAAAGAAACCTGCGCCGCCTCAAAAACCGGCCGGCAAGGGCAATCAGGCCAAGCGGTAAGTCCCGGAGATCGACGGCGGTCCTTCGGTTGTGACGGCGCCGCGCGATACGAGCTCTTCCAGATGCGCGAGCACAGACAGCGCGGCGGCGCCGACCAGACGCGGATCGAGGCCGATATAGACGGCCCGCACGATGGTCGGAATGTCGGCTGGGCCTTTAGCGAGCCGATGCAAAATCGATGCTTCGCGCGCTTGGCGGTGCCTGATCAGATATTGCACGTAGCGCGGCGCGTCCCGCACCGGTGCGCCATGTCCTGACAAATAGAGCGGTTCGCTGCGGCGCGCGAGCTTCTGCAGCGACGCCATATAGTCGGTCATGGCGCCGTCTGGCGGCGCTACGATGGTCGTCGACCAGGCCATGACATGGTCGCCGGCAAAAAGCAGATTGGCCTCCTTAAACGCGAACGCCATGTGATTGGCGGTGTGCCCTGGCGTCGTCACCGCCTCGAGTGTCCAGCCGCGACCGCTCACCGTATCGCCGTCCGCGAGTGCGGTATCGGGACGGAAATCCAGATCGGCCGAGGCGTCGAGCCTGTGCATTTCGCCGGTATGCAGCGGACGCGCCAGACGGTGCGGTCCCTGGGCGAAGACCTTGGCGCCGGTTGCGGCCTTGATTTTGGCTGCCGCTGGCGAATGATCCCGATGCGTATGGGTGACAAATATGTGGGTAACCGCTTCCCCGCGCACGGCGTCAAGCAGCGCCGCCACATGCGCGGCATCGTCGGGACCGGGATCGATAATCGCCACCTGGTCGCGGCCGACGATATAGCTGACGGTGCCTTTGAAGGTGAACGGGCCTGGATTGTCGGCCGCGATCGCCCGCACGCCGGGCGCTAGCTCCTGGACCTGATCGGGCGCGAGACTGAAACTCTTATCGAATGGGATGTCGTCGTTCATTTGGCGGCAGTGCAGTCACCCTCGTTGGGGGAATTGTCGCGCGCCACCGGGCGGCGACGATTTTTCCGGACCCATAGCGTTGTAAGGGTTGCTTGGCCTATCTGCCATCCCGGCGTCCGCCGGCATTGAGCCTGCCGCGGTCCGCAAAAGAATAGAGCCCCGGTGCCGGGAGTCCGGGGCTCCAGCAATCTCAAATCGCCACGCTTGGCGACGCCGAGACCGCCAGACCCCTCTCATGCAAGGGCCGGGCCAAGTCGGCGACACCCCGGCCGGACGGAAACTTCGCGAATGTGGGCCGCGTGGCGAAGCCGGTGAGCGTCGATCCGACGTTTTGACGGGAGATTCGACGAAGCCAATGGTGCGATCGCAGGCGCGGCCTGACTAAATTGCAGGCAACGTACTAGCCGCTTCGACGCTCCGATCAGCGGGCGCTATCTAGAACGGGGTGCGGCTGCGAATCGCTGCCGCCAACGTGCCTTCGTCGAGATAATCGAGCTCGCCGCCAACCGGAACGCCGTGAGCGAGCCGCGTTACCTTGACCTTCGTCCCGTGCAGGAGGTCGGTAATGTAATGCGCTGTGCTCTGGCCCTCGACCGTCGCGCTCAGTGCGAGGATGACCTCTTTGACGGCCGGGTCGCTCGTGCGCTTCATCAGCGCGTCGATGGCAAGGTCGTCCGGCCCGACGCCGTCGAGCGGCGACAAGATTCCGCCGAGCACGTGATAGCGGGCATTGATGGCGTGCGCCCGCTCGAGTGCCCATAGATCGGCGACATCTGCCACCACCACGATGGTCGAATCGTCCCGCCGCGGATCGGTGCAGAGCGTGCACGGATTCTGGGTATCGATATTGCCGCAGATCCGGCACACTGAAATCTTCTCAATCGCGGTCTGCAGAGCGGCGGCCAAAGGGGCCATGACCAGCTCGCGCTTCTTGATCAGGAATAAGGCCGCCCGCCGCGCCGAACGCGGGCCAAGGCCGGGCAATCGGGCGAGCAGCTGGATCAAGCGCTCGATTTCGGGTCCGGCGGAAATTGCGGGCATCAAAATAGCAGCATCAAAATAGCAGCATCAAAATAGCTTGAGGCCGGGTGGCAGCGGCAAACCGCCAGTGAGGGCTTGCATTTTTTCCTGGAGCATCGCCTCGAGCTTGCGCCGCGCATCGGCATGGGCGGCGACAATGAGATCTTCAAGAATCTCTTTCTGGTCCGGCTTGAGAAGCGAATCGTCGATACGTGCGCCGCGCAGGTCGCCTTTTCCGGATAGCTTGATGGCAACGAGGCCGCCGCCCGCCGCGCCCTCGACATCGAGCTGCTCGAGTTCAGCCTGCATGGCCTCCATTTTGGATTTGAATTCGGTAGCTTGTTTCACCAAGCCAAGAAAATCAGCCATGATAGGTCCCGCTTCTTTCGATCCGGCAGCGTGTGTTGGCCGCCGGTCTGGGCATTAAGCCTACAGTTTATCATCGTCCGCAGTATCACCGTCCAACTGTGAGTCGCCTGCCGTTTCGTTCGCGGGTTCTGCCGCCGTCCCTGTCGGCGGCCGCACATCGACGATTTCGGCACCTGGGAAACGTTCCATCACCGCCTGAACCAGAGGGTCGCCGCGCACGCCGTCTTTCATCTCCGCCTTGCGAATTTCGGCTTGCGCGCGCAGCGAAGGCGAACCCGATTCAGCCGAAACCGCAACCAACCAGCGCCGGCCGGTCCAATCGGCGAGTTTCTTCGAGATCTCCCCGATCAACGTTTTGCGTGCGCCTGCCTCGAGCGCAATTTCGAGAGTGCCATCTTCGAATCGGACGAGCCGCACGTCGCGTTCGAGCGCGCTCTTGATCGACAGATCCCTTTTTTCGGCGGCGAGGCCAATCAGGTCCTCGAAACTCTTTACCGCCCGGATTTCCCCGGCATTTGCGGACGGCGTCTCGGTTGGCGCCGGGGCAGGCACGGGCATCGGCGTTACCGCGGCTACCGGTCCGCGCGATCCTCGCGCCGATACATCTTGGCGCGCTTGATCTGGCCGGGCCTGCTCCGGACGTGCCTGGGCGCGAAGCTCCGTGGTCCCGGCCATGACCGCCGAATTGGGCGCGGTATTCTCGCCACGGCGCGCGTCGCCAAGCGTGCGGATGACTTCATCGGGCGTCGGTAAATCCGCGGCATAAGCGATCCGCACCAGCACCATCTCGGCTGCGTCGATCGGCCGGCCGGCGGCTTCGACTTCAGCAATGCCCTTGAGCAGCATCTGCCAGGTCCGCGCCAAAATGCGCATCGAAAGCTTGGCGGCAAATGCGCGGCCGCGAAGGCGCTCGGCTTCGGTCAGCGACACGTCGTCCGCCAAGGACGGCACGATTTTGACCCGCGTGACGAAATGAGTGAATTCGGCCAGGTCGCCGAGCACCATGGCCGGATCGGCGCCGGAATCGTATTGATCGCGCAGCTCTTTGAGCGCCGCGGCGACATCGGCGCGCATCAGGGCATCGAATAGTTCGATGATCCGCGTGCGGTCGGCGAGCCCGAGCATCTGGCGCACGTCATCGGCGCGCACCAGGCCGGCTGCTGCGCCGGAAACGCCGAGCTGAGTGCCCGCATGCGCGATCGCCTGATCGAACAGCGAAAGTGCATCGCGGACCGAACCCTCCGCGGCCCGCGCGATCAGAGCCAGCGCCTCCGGTTCTGCCTTGATCGCTTCTTTGCCGGCAATACCTTGGAGATGTTCCACCAGCCGGGCAGCATCGACGCGCCGCAGATCGAAGCGCTGGCACCGCGACAGCACCGTAATCGGGACTTTCCTGATTTCGGTGGTGGCAAAAATGAATTTGGCGTGCGGCGGCGGCTCTTCCAGTGTTTTCAACAGCGCGTTGAAGGCGGCTCCGGACAGCATGTGCACTTCGTCGAGGATGTAGACCTTGTAGCGCGCCGAGACCGGTGCGTAGCGGATCGCATCATTGATTTGCCGCACGTCGTCGACGCTGTTATGCGATGCCGCGTCCATTTCGATGACGTCGAGATGACGGCTTTCCATAATCGCTTCGCAGTGAACGCCGAGCACCGGCATGTTGATGGTCGGCGCGGCGATTGAGCCGTTCGGCAGTTCGTAATTGAGCGCACGGGCGAGAATCCGCGCGGTCGTCGTCTTTCCGACCCCGCGCACGCCGGTGAGGATCCAGGCCTGCGGGATCCGCCCGGCCTCGAAGGCATTCGAGATCGTGCGCACCATGGCGTCCTGACCGATCAGGTCGTCGAATGTCGCCGGGCGGTATTTGCGCGCCAGGACGCGGTAGGATGACGTTGTGGTATCGCTCATGGTCTGCTTGGCAGGCGATTCTGACTCTAAGAACTCACCCCGGGCTGAGCGCGACCCTCCGATCTTGCGCCGCAAGCATCGGAGGTTGGGGAACCCGCCGAAGGGCCCAGCGTAGAGCGGCAAGTTAGGCCGGAAACCATGCGCGAGCCTCCGGCCGCCGCCCGGTTTTGCCGTTCAAGCTGCATCAAGGCCAGCTCGCCTGCGTTCGCCCCGAAAGTGACGGCGCAGTTGCGGGGCTGCGAAACAGTGGGTGGGAGGCTGACGAGCGACCCGAACCGCGCTCGTTAGGGCTGCTTCCTTCCGGACCTGACCCAGTTGGCGAGTGGCTCGTCCACCGCCAACCTCCCATCACTTATATCGGCCGCGGACGACCGGAAAGCAAGCGCGGCCGATTCCGCCAGCTGGAGCGAAGTGATAGCGTTTGTAAATCTTGCGATTCGGAAAGGCGCGCGGCTTGCACCGACAATGGGGCCGGTTTGCGATTAGGGCGATCTGCCTGGCGGTCTTCTCGATCGCGCTCTCTGGCTTGGCCGCAGCGCAACACGATGAAGACCATCGGGGGCATCCGCCGCCGCCGCAGCGTCCGGGCGGCGGATCGCCGCCAGGCAAGCCATTCATCCCGCAGCATGCGCCCAATGGTCCACCTGCGGGCGCGCAAGTGATCACTCCAGGCGCTGGTCCACGCCCCGGCGCTGAGTTCATCCGCCCCGGCGGTCCGCCACCGGGCGTAGAAATTGTGCGTCCCGGCGAGCCGCACCGCGGAGCCGAATTTGTCCGCCCCGGCGGCGCCCAGTTCGTCTATCGCGGCCAAGCATTCGAGCGCTTGCGGAGCGAGCCGTTCATTTATCCGCCAGGCTGGGGCTATCGCCGCTGGGCAGTCGGCGCATTCCTGCCACCGGTTTTTCTGGTGGAGGATTACTGGTACTCGGACTGGGATCTCATTGGCTTGCCGCCGCCGCCGCCCGATTACCAATGGGTGCGCTACGGGTCGGATCTCTTGCTGGTCGATCTCACGACCGGCGAAGTGATGGACGTCGTCTATGACGCGTTCTACTGAGCTGGCTCGCTTTGCACACCGCCAGCGCCGCAGCGGGCGCTTCATCGCCAATGTTAATGCTCCGCGATGCTCGCAAGAGCGGAAGTACTCCCGTCGATCGGTCACATTTTTCGTCCACAAAAATCTATGCGCAGTTCGGAACTGCGCAATGGCAGGGGCATTGATTGAACACCGGAATGAAGAACTCGTAGACGTTCACTGTAATGCTGCAACAGGCGCCGCCCATCCTCCAGAAGGCGCCGCATGTGATTGTCGTCGGAAACGAGAAGGGGGGCTCGGGCAAGACGACGCTCGCCATGCACGTCGCCATCGCGCTTATCAACGACGGCCAACGCGTTGGCACGGTCGATCTCGATAGCAATCAAAAAAGCCTCACGCATTACATCGAGAACCGAAAGATCTGGGCAGGCCATCGAGGACTTGAACTTCAAATCCCGATCCACCGCTGTATTCCACGCGCTGAAGGGGCCCGGCTGGAGGACAACGAAGCTGAGGAGCTTGCAGCTTTCGAGTCCGCCATGCGCAGCTTCGAGGACTCGGCTGATTTCCTGGTGATCGATACGCCAGCGAATGACAGCTATTTGATGCGCCTCGCGCATCTCTTGGCCGATACGCTGTTGACGCCGCTCAATGACAGTTTTCTCGATTTTGGGACGCTCGGTGCAATCGATCCGTTGACCCACGAGGTAACCGAGACCGGGCACTATGCGGCAATGGTGTGCGAGGCGCGTCGCCGGCGCAGGCTGTTCGACCGCAGCCATATCGATTGGCGGGTTGTCCGCAACCGCTTTTCGCTCGGGCGACTCGTGGACGACAGTCTGGATAAATTGGCGATGCGTCTCGGGTTTCGGCCGCTCGAGGGTTGCGCGGAGCGCATTGTGTATCGGCAATTATTCCCGTCCGGCCTGACCGCTTGCGACCCGCTCGACGAGGCAACATTGGGTACACGGCCCGGCCCGTTCCATCGCGCCGCCCAACGGGAACTACGTGACCTCTACGCCGTTTTGCAGTTGCCGACCAATGATCGTGCGCGCCGACGCGCGAGCGCTCGCGCCGAGTGGTTCGCATCTGCGACGCTGCCGCTCGAGACCGACGACCTCGTGGCCGATTAAAATCGGGGGATGGGCCCGGGAGCGTCGCGGTGTTCCGTTCGAAGCTTTTTTCGCGCTACGGCCAGGTTGCAGCGTGTTAGAGCTGGCGCGCCTTGACCTTGCTGCACGCGGCGGTTTCAATTCCCGGCAACAGGCCGTTTGGGGTAGGTAAAGCCCGGCCGCTTCAGACCGAATCGATTGACGATCTGAGCTTTTTGTGAAGCATGATCCCAGAAAAGCGGTTCCCGGTTCTACCGCATCATGCTTTCGGGGAGACGCCAAATGACCTTCCGTATCGCCGTCGTGCAGCCGATTTCGCATTCGCCCGGCGCAGCCGAGCGTAATGTTACCGATGCGGTGCAATGGATCGAGCGCGCGGCGGCGGACGGGGCAGATTTCGTCTGCTTCCCGGAGACATATCCGGGTCCGTGGCGCATGCCGGCGACGTTCGATCCCAGCGCTGCGCTTGCGGAAGCCGCCGCCAAGCATGGCGTGCATGCCGTATTCGGCACGATCGAGCCGATCGATGTTAAGGCGGCGACCGCCCACAACCTGATTGTGATGGCTTATCCGGACGGGCGGGCGCTAGCCCGGTATCGGCGCACGCATCCGAACGGACCCTGGATCTATACCGGCGGCCGGTCCTGGGAATTTCAATATGTTCCGGGCAATGAATTTCCGGTTTTCGAAACCGCGCACGGCAAGGTCGGCCTCGCGATGTGCAGCGAGGTTTACATGCCGGAGGTCTCGCGCGCACTGGCGTTGCGCGGCGCCGAGCTCATTTTCATGCCGGCCGGGATCGACAAGAACCGGCTGTGGAGCACCTGGCGCACCCTGATTTGGGCGCGCGCGATTGAGAACTTGGCGATCGTGGTTACGACGCAGAACCTGTTTGACCATTCGCAGCGCGGACTGGCGATGGTGGCGGCGCCCGAGGAAATCATGTTCGAGAGCACGGCGGCGGGACTGAGCATTGTCGATGTCAGTCTCGATCGCATCCGGCAGCTGCGTGCCTCGCGCGACGAGGTCGGTTCATCGGCGGCATGCGGCGCCAAGCAGGGCGTGCTTGGTCCGCAATGGCAGCGCCCGGAGCTATATGACGCGATCTATCCGCGGCCATTGCGCGAGGCGGCCGAGTGATGCCGCTTAAAGCGCGCCGCAAATGGTGACGAACTTCGGAATTGGGACACTCGGCCCGCGCCCGGCGCTCGGCTATACCGCCAGTCGGCTCGAACGCGCTGTAACGAGCCGCGGAGATGACGCTGCGCTCAAGCGATATGGCGAACATCCGCAAGCCGCGAGCTACGTGATCGGGGGCGAGCTGGTGGTCCTCAAGGCCGGCGAACCTTGCGACCCGCTGTTCACGCCGCGCGAGGCACGCGCCCTCGGTTCGGTCCGTGAAATCGTATTCCTCGGGCTTGCCGATACGGCGCCGCGTTTTGGATTTGGCCTCGACCAAGACGCGGTGGAGCAACTGAAGACGCGCAATGATCTCAAGATCTCCGATCTGCGATCGATTGCGGTGCAAGGCATGGTGGCCGCGGATCATCTGCCGCCATTGGCCGAAGCTAAAGCGTTGCTCGGCTGGCATGCGCGTCATCGGTTCTGCCCGAATTGCGGCGCAGCGACTGCGCTGACCCAAGCTGGCTGGCGGCGCGACTGTCCGTCCTGCCGGGCCGAGCATTTCCCGCGCACCGATCCTGTCGTCATCATGCTGGCGATTTGCGGCGAACGTTGTGTACTCGGGCGCTCGCGCCGCTTCGCGCCGACCATGTGGTCGTGTCTGGCCGGATTCACCGAGCCTGGCGAAAGCATCGAAGAGGCCGTGCGCCGCGAAGTTCTGGAAGAGGTTGGCATTGCTTGCGGGCGGGTACGTTATTTTGCTTCCCAGCCGTGGCCGTTTCCTTCTTCGATCATGATCGGCTGTCACGCCGAGGCGCTGTCCGAGACGATCGTCATTGACCGCGAAGAGCTGGAAGACGCGCGCTGGTTCGATCGCGAGGAACTCGCCTCGATGCTCAATCGGCAACACCCGCAAGGGCTGACCGCGCCGCCGCCGGTTGCGATCGCCCATCACATCATCCGCAGTTATGTCGAGGACGGCCCCGATGTCGTTCGCTGAGCGCGCACCGCGCATCCTGTGCGCTGGCATCATCGTGCTCGATGAGGTGTTTCGCGTTGACGAATTCCCGCAGCCGGACGGCAAAGTTCAGGCCAAGGGATTCTTTGTCGTCAACGGCGGGTGCGCCGCGAACGCCGCGGTGGCAATCGCTCGGCTGGGCGGTCGCGCTGCGCTGGCTGGTCCGATGGGTGGACCGGCGGGCGAAGACGAAAATGGCGACCGCGTGCTCAAGGCTTTGGCGCGCGAGAACGTCGACTGCATGGCTTGTCAGCGCATCGACGGACTCGGCACGGCGCTCTCGGCGATCTTCATGAATACGCGCGGCGACCGTACCATCGTCACCTATCGCGACGAGCGTATCGCGGCCGCGGCGCCGGACCATCCGGAGCGCGTCGTGAACGCCGTCGATGCGGTGCTTGCCGACAACCGCTACCCGGAATTCGTCCGGCCGATCTGCGAAGCGGCGCGCCGCCGCAATCTACCGGTCGTGCTCGACGGCGATCGCCCGACGGTCGAAGACGATCCGTTGTTTCGCGTCGCCTCGCATGTCGTCTTTTCCTGGGAATGTCTGCGCGAGACCACCGGTGTTACCGATCTCGGTGAGGGATTGCTGCGCATCGCCGGCAAGACCGACGCGTTCCTCGCAGTCAGCAACGGACCTGACGACATCGTTTATCTCGAGGACGGCAGATTGCGCCGCCTGCCGGTGTTCAAAATCGCCGCGGTCGATACGCTCGGGGCAGGGGATGCCTTTCACGGCGGTTTCGTGATGGCGCTCGCGGAAGGCCGAAACGAGGTCGACGCCATGCGCTTTGGCGCAGCGGTCGCCGGGATAAAATGCACCCGCATCGGCGGCTCGGCCGGGGCGCCCACGCGGGCCGAAGTCGAGGCCTTTTTGGGGCAAAATGCACCGACGTTGACTGCACGGCCCAGCGCGGCCGCCCCGCAACAGGTCGATTAGACCCAAGACTGGCCCGCTTGCGCTAGAATATTTTTCTCTCTAGAAACCATAGAGGCGGTCCGTATGGAAAAACCGGCTCATGGATGCGATTGATAGGAAAATACTTGCTGTCTTGCAGGAAAACGCGTCTCTTTCGGTCGCCGAGATCGGCGCGCGGGTCGGATTATCCTCGACGCCCTGTTGGAAGCGGATTCAGCGCCTCGAGGCCGACGGTGTCATTCTCAAGCGTGTCGCTCTGGTCGATCAGCAGCGCGTCGGGCTTCCCATCAGCGTCTTCGTTTCAATCGAGACCGGCGACCACTCCCAGGATTGGCTCGATCGCTTCGCCAAGACGGTCACTGCCATGCCGGAAGTGATGGAGTTCTATCGTATGGCGGGCGACGTCGATTACATGCTGCGCGTCGTCGTCGCCGACATTGCCGGTTACGACTCCTTTTATAAGCGCTTGATCGCCGCTATCCCCTTAAAGAACGTCACCTCTCGCTTCGCGATGGAAAAAATCAAGGCGACGACGACGCTGTCCATTCCCGAAAACAAATAGCAGCATTTTCATTGCCGGCAGTCTGGGGAGCGGCGTAGCCGCGTTGTCCGTCTTTGCGATCGCGTTTGCCTGGGCGCCGTTGGCAACGGGCACAGTCGGCAACACCGCGTTAACTACAGCGAGCGAACGCGATTAGCGCCGGGTTTTGCTTAACCGGCCCGAAATGTCTCGCCGATATTTTGCAATTCAATCGAAAGGGTTCGTAAACCCTTTGCTCGACGCACGCAGCCAGTAGGAATTTAAGGAGCCAAATCCCGATGCAAGCCCTTATCGCGCGTTTTGCGAAAGACGAGTCAGGCGCGACCGCCATCGAATATGGCCTCGTCGCCGCCGGCATATCGGTTGCCATCATCGCCGTGATTCAGGGTCTCGGTAACAACCTCAAAACGGCGTTCACCAGTCTTTCCAGCACGCTCAAGTAAAGCTGAGTCTTTACGGACCGTTCGCAGAGGGCTCCGGTTGCGCTGCGGAGCCTTTTCATTTTGTCGCCAGTGATGCCCCCATGTTGAGCGAAGCGATCGGATTGACACTGTTTCCCGCGACGATGGCGTTCGCTGCCGCGAGCGATCTTTTGACCATGACCATTGCCAACCGCATCTCGCTCATTCTGGTCGCGGGATTTGCGATGGTCGCGGTGCTCTGCGGGTTAGATGGCGGTGCTCTGCTTTCCCATCTCGCCGCGGGCGCTTCGGTTCTTGCGATGGCATTCCTCTGCTTCGCCTGCCGCTGGATCGGCGGCGGTGACGCCAAACTTGCGGCAGCTACGGCGCTCTGGCTCGGCATCGGCAATCTGTTCGATTATCTGATCTATGCATCGATCTTGGGCGGCGCGCTGACATTGCTCATCGTACTGTTTCGGACCATGCCTTTGCCTGCTGTTTTGGCGGGCGCGGAATGGGCCGAACGCCTGCATCGGCACGACGCCGGAATTCCCTATGGTATCGCGCTCGCCGCGGCGGCGCTGATCGTCTATCCGCAGAGCGAATGGATGGTGCGGCTCGCCGGATGACGGCCTGGCGCATAGCGGCCGCGCGCCCGCCTATTCACACCGAGGCGTGGGCAATTCCTTCACGGACGACCAGCGCATCGGCCGCGGCCTGATAGAAACTCGCTTCTTCCGGCAACACGATGGCGGCGGAGCGCACCGCGTGCGTTGCCGGATCAAGTCCGTCGGGCGCCCCGCCCTGAGCGACCGCAAGCGCCGCCTTGCGCAATCGCGCGCGCGCCATGATGACGGCGTTATCGGTTGAAACCAGATTTTCTTTGCTGCGATCCTGAATGGGTCCGCAGCTCTCCTGGATGGCGGCGTCCTGCATCGCGATGCCTTTGACGCCGCTATAGGACTTGTGGTGTTTCTGCGCCACGCGATCAATCATGTAATCGTTGTCCTTGTTGACGACCGGCCGGAATGAACCCGGCAAAAGCTGCACGTGAATGCCGCCGCCAGCGCGCATCGTGTCGAGCTCATGTGCCGAAAGCGGCCGCGTTGGATGATGAGTGAAGCACCACACCATGCAGTTCTCGTCGTCGATCGGCACGAAGGCGTGGCCGTTGAGCGCATTGTCGCCGTAAGGCGGAATCATGGTGTGGAACGGCATCACCCATTGCGTGATCCGCCAGTAAAGTTGGCGCGCCGCCGCCGGCCGCCGCACGCCGATCACCATGCCGCCCGCGGTCTCGAGCACTTCGAAACGCGCACCGGTTTCGCGGGTGAATTCAGCGCCCTGGCTGACATGCAGCGGATCGCTGCGCAAATCATGCCGGTGCAGAAACGACACATGCACCGAATCGATGCCGCCTTCCAGCGCCTGCAGCCAATTGCATTCCTGCGTCCGCTTCGACACGAAGCGATGCGTCGCGGGCACGGTAGTCCATTCAAAATTCGGCAACGGCGGTTTCTGGTGCGGCGGTCCCATATAGACCCAGATCACGTCGCCGCGTTCGATGCAGTCATAGGCAGCAAGCTTGATCTTCTTGCAGAAGCCGCTTTCGAGCGGCTCCGACGGCACTTCGATGCATTGGCCGGTTACGTCGTATTTCCAGCCATGATACGGACAGCGCAGGCCGTTCTCCTCGTTGCGGCCGAACCACAGCGACACGCCGCGGTGCGTACAGAACTCATCCATGACGCCAACGCGTCCTAGGCTGTCGCGAAAGGCGATCAGCCGCTCGCCAAGGAGCTTCACCCGCGCCGGTGGGCAATCAGGCGCCGCAATTTCGGACGACAACAGCGCCGGGATCCAATAGCGCCGCACGAGATTTCCCACCGGCGTGCCGGGGCCGGTCTGCGCGAGAAAACTATTTTGTTCGCGCGTCGTCACAGCTCTGTCCTGGCGCCTCTCTCGCGCCGACATTAACGGTTTTCACGAAAAAACGGCAGGGGATGCTTGGCTCAGCAGCTCAGCTCAGTTCCCGCACCGGCTTGCCATCGAGAAAGCCGCGGATGTTCTCGACCGCGTCGGCGAAGTAGCGCCGATAGTTCTGCTCGGAAACATAGCCGAGATGCGGCGTAATCACGACATTGTCCATCGTGCGGAACGGGTGATCGAGCGGCAGCGGCTCGACATCGAATACATCGAGACCCGCGCCGGCGATCTTACGCTGCCGCAGCGCGGCGATGAGGGCGGCTTCATCGATGATCGGCCCGCGTGAGGTGTTGATGAGAAAAGCCGTGGGCTTCATCAGCGCAAGTTCGGTGGCGCCGATCAGTCCGCGGGTGCGGCCCGAGAGCACGACATGAACGGTGATGAAGTCGGACCGGCGGAACAAGTCGTCTTTGGTCGCGTAGTCGACACCTGCCTCGCGGCACTTCTCGGCGGTCAAATTCTGGCTCCAGGCCATCACCTTCATGCCGAAGGCTTTGGCGATGTTGCCGGTGCGCGTGCCGAGCTTGCCCAATCCCAAGATACCGAGCGTCATGCCCTCAAGGTCGAGCCCGATCGTCGTCTGCCACGACACGCCGGTATGCAGCCGCGCATTCTCGTAACCGATACGGCGGGTCAGTTCGAGCATCAGCCCGATGGCGACGCCGGAGGTCGGATTACCAAACGTGCCGGTGCCGCATACGGTGACGCCCCGCGCTTTGGCGGCTTCGGTATCGATCGAGGCGTTGCGCATGCCGGTGGTGATGAGGAGTTTCAGGTCGGGCAGGGCGTCGAGGACCGTTTTCGGGAATGCCGTCCGCTCGCGCATGGCGACGATGATTTGAAAGCCTTGCAGCGCTGCGATGACTTTGTCTGATCCGCCAAGATGCTCCTGAAACACTTTGATTTCGACGCGGTCTTTGACCTTGCCCCAATCGGCGAGTTTGAGCGCCACATTCTGGTAGTCATCAAGGATCGCGCAACGAATTGCCATGTTTCCAGCCCCATTTCGCAGACCTGTTTCGTAGCCGTCTCATAACGCCTGACCGAAGACAAGCGGATAGAAACGGCGTGCCGTCCGGGGGCGCGAGAACCCCGGACTCCATAATTACAGGCTTGGAGCAATAGCTTGTTTCGGACTTGGCGTTTGCGCCAATCCCGATGGCTGACGGAACAGCTTCAGGCGCGATGCGCGTGGGCGCGGTTGTCCCGCACACTCGACCCGCCAGTTGCACTCGCTTTCGTAGTCAAGCTGCCGTACTTGGCGTGCCACTTCGGACCGGGTCCCCGCATGTAGTGCAGATCGGGCCGATAGGCGCCTTCGCCGCCGAGGCACGTTCGCCACAGCCGGCGCAAGGTCTTGGAAAAATCATGCCGCATGGAACGCTCCAAACGCTTGCTACGCGGTGAGGGCCAGCCACAGGCGACCCTCAAACGGATGTATTATTTTCAAACGGACGTTTGAGACAAAGTTTGGGCAAGAATCATTAAAAATCGGTAGGCTTTGGGAGCCCAGCGGGGCCAAATCGCCAGCCAAAGTTTCCGGTGGGTTACCGGCCGGCCGGCGCAGCGCCGCTTCGCCCCGACAGCAAAGGGCTTGCCGCCTTGCCGCCGCGCGCGACCCTCGCTACATCGGGGGCGGATTTCCCCTTAATTGCGCCGTGATGATCGCGCCGGCGCCGCGCGCTTGAAGAGCTAAAGCGCGGCCAGCGAGAACGCAAAGGCGCCTAACCGAAACTGACCATGGCCCGTCAATTCATCTACCACATGCAAGACTTGTCCAAGGTTTATCCGGGCAATCGCAAGGTCTTGGAGAACATCAATCTGTCGTTCTATCCGGACGCCAAGATCGGCGTGCTCGGCATCAACGGCGCCGGCAAGTCGACGCTCTTACGCATCATGGCCGGGCTCGACCAGGACTATTCAGGCGAAGCCTGGGCCGCCGAGGGCGCGCGCGTCGGCTATCTATCCCAGGAGCCGCAGCTCGATCGCGAAAAAAACGTACGCGACAACGTCATGCAGGGTGTCGGCCCGCAAAAAGCGATCCTCGACCGCTACAACGAGCT
This sequence comes from Xanthobacteraceae bacterium, assembly GCA_035703785.1. Classification (GTDB taxonomy): domain Bacteria; phylum Pseudomonadota; class Alphaproteobacteria; order Rhizobiales; family Xanthobacteraceae; genus BOG-931. Next base: position 40,150 of record DASSXN010000009.1, on the reverse strand, counting down.
CGCCACTAATTATTCCGACGAGACCGCCGATGAAATGACCAAGCTGCAGGACGAGATCGAGGCCAAAGGCCTTTGGGATCTCGATTCCAAGGTCGATCAGGCCATGGACGCGCTGCGGTGCCCGCCCGACGATGCGGATGTGGCCAAGCTTTCGGGCGGCGAACGGCGGCGCGTCGCCCTATGCCAGCTTCTGCTGGCGCAGCCCGATCTCCTTCTCCTCGACGAGCCGACCAACCATCTCGACGCCGAGTCGGTGGCCTGGCTCGAGGGCCATTTGCGCAATTATCCCGGCGCAATTCTGATCGTCACGCACGACCGCTATTTCCTCGACAACGTCACCGGCTGGATTCTCGAACTCGATCGCGGCCGTGGCATTCCCTACGAGGGCAACTATTCCGCTTGGCTCATTCAGAAGCAGAAACGGCTCGAACAGGAAGGCCGCGAAGAGGAAGCCCGCCAGCGCACGCTCGCCCGCGAGCAAGAATGGATCGCCGCTTCGCCGCGCGCGCGGCAGGCGAAATCAAAAGCGCGCTACCAGCGCTATGAAGAACTACTGCAGAAGGCGGGCGAAAAGCAGACGCAAACCGCGCAGATCGTCATTCCGGTGACCGAGCGGCTCGGCCAGAACGTCATCGACTTCGATGATATCCGCAAAGGTTTCGGCGATAATCTTCTCATCGACGAGCTGACGTTCAAGCTGCCAGCGGGCGGCATTGTCGGCGTCATCGGTCCGAACGGCGCCGGTAAGACCACACTGTTCCGGATGATCACCAAGCAGGAGAAACCGGATCAGGGCACGATCAAGATCGGCGAGTCGGTGCGCCTCGGCTATGTCGACCAATCGCGCGACACGCTCGATGGTGCCAAAACGGTCTGGGAAGAGATTTCGGGAGGCCTCGATCAATTGCAGCTCGGCAAACGCGAAGTGAATTCGCGCGCCTATTGCGCGGCTTTCAACTTCAGGGGTGCCGATCAGCAGAAAAAAGTCGGCCCGCTTTCCGGCGGCGAGCGCAACCGCGTGCATCTCGCCAAAATGCTCAAATCCGGCGCCAATGTCCTCCTGCTCGACGAGCCGACCAACGATCTCGATGTCGATACGCTGCGTGCGCTCGAGGAGGCGCTGGAGGACTTTGCCGGCTGCGCCGTGATCATCAGCCACGATCGCTGGTTCCTGGACCGCATCGCCACCCATATTCTTTCCTTCGAGGGTGACAGCCACGTCGAGTGGTTTGAGGGCAATTACCAGGACTACGAAAAAGACAAGATGCGCCGTCTCGGCATCGAATCCGTCATTCCGCAGCGGATCAAATACAAGAAATTTTCGCGCTAGCGATTGTCACGGCTCGGAATTCATTCCGCACCACGGCGGCACCGGCTTGGATTCGCCGGGCTTGATGCCGCCGAGATGGTGCTTGATCTCCTCGTATTGCGGATCGTCGAGGGGATAGACGAGTTGGCTTTCGGCAATCGGATCGGGCCACAATGAGCGGAGCGCAAGCGTGATTGTGCCGTCGGCGGACATTGTCGCCCGGCCAACGCTGTCAATGTCCTCGCAGGGAATCGGCTGACTGCTTCTATCCGCGGCTACTGCAATGCCGGGAAAATTGGTGGCGAGCGATGAGGCCAGGGCCGCAACAATGGCCGCAACAACGGCTACGACAGGGGCTGCAAAAGGTATTAGCCGCAAAGACATGAACACCGCCCCCTGCTAGGAGATACAGGAATAAACCACTCGCATCGGCAATCTCAAAGCACAGGCAAGCGGCATGGAAGACTGGAGCGCGCGACAATATCTCAAATTCGAGGACGAGCGCACGCGCCCTCCGCGCGACCTGCTTGCGCAAGTGCCGCTACAGAAGCCGCGCGTGGTAGTCGATCTCGGCTGTGGGCCGGGCAATTCCACCGAGCTTCTGGTCGAGCGCTATCCGCAATCCGAGGTGATCGGCCTTGATTCCTCGCCCGATATGCTGCGCAAGGCGCGCGAACGGCTGCCGAACTGCAAATTCGTGCAGGACGACATTGCGACCTGGACTCCCGACCCGCGCACCGACCTGATCTTCGGCAATGCCGTCATGCAATGGCTGCCCGATCATCCGGCAATCATGCGCCGCTTGTTGGCGGCGATGCCGGCGGGCGGCGTGCTGGCAATTCAAATGCCCGATAACACCCGCGAACCGGCGCTCATGTTCCAGCGCGAAGTCGGCGAGAGTGGGCCGTGGCGCGATCATCCGGAGATCAAAGCGGCGCCGCGCGAGGATCTGCCGTCGCCGGAAGCGTATTACGATCTGCTCAAACCGGTCTGCAGCGCGATCGACATCTGGCACATCGTCTACAAACACGTAATGGCTTCGCCGGCGGCCATCACCGAATGGTTCAAGGGCTCTTCGCTGCAGCCGTTCCTCTCGCCACTCGACGCCGGTGCCCGCGAAAAATTCCTTGCCGCCTACACGGAAAAAATCGTCGCCGCTTATAAACCGCGGTTCGATGGAAAAGTGCTGCTGCGCTTCCCGCGGCTGTTCATCGTCGCGGTGCGCTGATCTGTCATGGCCGGACTCGCTCGCGCTGCTCCTTGAGGTCGCGCAACCGCCGCTCGGCTATGCGGAAGGCCTCATGGATCGCATTGCGCAAATCGGGACGTTGAAATTTGCGTTCGAGATGTTCGGATTCGTGACTGACGACCAGCTCCTTATGGCCCGGAATGCCAAGCTCGATTCGCACCACGGGTGGAATTGTGCCGGCGCTGTTTTTCGCGCGCTGGTCAACGCGAACCCGGCAGGAAATCAACCGCCCGTAGATTTCCTCCAGTTCGGCGACGCGTACGCGAATAAGCTCCTCCGCCCATTTCACACTTTTGATATTGTGGAACGCGATCTCCAGGGGCACTTGCATGGCTCTCTCCGGGCAATCGAACGGGTTATTTGTATCAACGCGTGACCGTTCCGCTCGGTTCGCACGTCGTGATATGGACATCGGATGATACGTAGTCGCCTGGTTCCCCGCTGCGGCGCCGTAATGGCCTTACTGTGCGCATTGCTATGCGCGCGAGTCGCTGAGGCCGATGCGGCATTTGCGTCATGGCTGCAATCGCTATGGCCGCAAGCGCAAGCGCTCGGCATTTCACGCGCCACATTCGAAGCCGCGACGCGCGGACTCGAACCCGATTTCACGTTGCCCGATCTCGTATTGCCGGGCCGGCCGGAGCGACCCGCCGCCGGGCAGCCGGAATTCGTTACGACTCCGGCGGATTATCTCAAAGAGCCGGCGATCGAGCGGCTCGCCGGCGAGGCGCGCAAGCTCAAAGAGCAATATCGCGCGCCGCTTGACGCAATCGAACGCCAGTTCGGCGTGCCCGCGACAATCGTCATGGCAATCTTCGGCCGCGAGACCGATTTCGGCCGCGCCGCCGACGGGCGCAACGCAATCCGTGTCTTGGCAACGCAGGCCTATCTCGGCCGTCGCAAGGAGCAATTCCTCACCGAGTTTTTGCTGGCGCTCAAGATCGCCGATCAGGGGCAGATCAAGCTCGCCGACATGAAGAGTTCCTGGGCGGGGGCAATGGGACTGACGCAATTTCTGCCCTCGGATTACCTGAAATATGCGGTCGATTTCGACGGCGACGGCCGCGCCGATATCTGGCATTCGGTGCCCGATGCCCTCGCTTCCGCGGCCAAACAGTTACTCGGCAAAGGCTGGCAGCCCGGTCTGCGCTGGGCCTATGAAGTGCATCCGCCCGCTGGCGTCGATTGCACCATCGGCGTGCCGAGCTACACGCTGACCATCGGCGAATGGCTCGAGCGCGGCTTTAGGCCCGCCTATGGGCGAGCATTATCCGCGACAGAACGCGCCGAGACGGCGTCGCTCCTGCAGCCGGCGGGTCCCTATGGGCCGTCTTTCCTTGCCACCAAAAACTATTTTGCCATCAAGGAATATAATTTTTCCGATCTCTATGTGCTGTTTGTCGGCCATTTGAGCGACCGCATCACCGACCCGCGGCCGTTCGAAACGCCGTGGGCCAACATCGTGCAATTGCCGACCGCCGATCTCGACCGCATGCAACAGCTTCTCACCGCGCGCGGCTACTACCATGACAAGATCGACGGCAAAGCCGGCATGCTGACGCGTTCCGCGCTCGGCGAATATCAAAAGCGTAACGGGCTGAAAGTCGATTGCTGGCCGAGCGCGGCGCTGTTGCGGCAGATGGAAGCGAGCGGGCGATAAGCCTCAGGACTCAATCATCTCCAGCAATCGCGCTCGGCCGCCGGTCGTCATCTTCCGCGGCTTCGCGCCGATGCGATCGGCTTACGATAGAGCCGGTGACGCCCGTATCGGCGTAACTGTTGCTGTAGCGCTGCGCGGCAAAACGGCCGCCGGCGCGCGCGGCGGCGACCTCGCCCGGTATCGCCGATGGCTCGCAGATACGCCGCCCGCTCGCGCGCTGCATCAGATCCACGTGAATGTGGTTGTAATGATAGACGTTGGCGCCGGGCGCGAGCACGGTCGAGAATTGATCGCAGGCCGCCGACTGCACGTCGTGCAGAAAGCCTTGCTCCTCCGGCGTGCCGCGCCAGCCATATTGCACGCTGATGACGTGCCCGTCGGCGAGATCGAATTCGGCGATGTCGAGTGCATTGCCGAAAGCGTGTTCGGAAATGTGCGCATTCGGATTGCCGTTCATGCCGCGGCAGGAATAGGCGGAGATCTGCTTGATCTCGACCACCGGCTGGCGGAACCAGCGCATCGCCGCGGGCTGAACCGCCGTGCCGATCCACTGATCGAGCGCGGCCACGATCGGGCAGGCGAGCGTCGCCGGCGGGCTCACTTCGACCGGCCCGGCTGACGCCGTCACCGTTGGCCCGCGCGGCGGACCGAGCGGCGGCAGCGGCTCGGCGGTGCCAGGATTGCGATCGATGCCCGGTGAATACGGAGCTTGGGGCCCGCCGTAATACGGATGCGGCGGCCCGCCCGGAATGCCGATCTCCTCGTCATCCGGCTCGGCCGCGGACACGCCCGGCGCATTGATCGATAACGGCTGTCCGGTCCCGCCGGGCATGATTGGGGCCGACCGCGAAGGCGCAGAAGTGCGGGCGTAGGGATCGTATGGCGGTTCGCTGGTCTGCACTGGCGGCAGCGCGCGCGATTGGATTGCGCTATGCTGGGTCGCGATCGGCTGGCTCGCGATCGGCGGCGTTTTCCTCGACAGCGCATCTGGCCAGCCCCGCGACACGATCGGCGGCACGTCTTGGGGTAGGGCGCCGGTTGGGATATTGCCGGGCGGGCGTGGCGGCTCCGCGTCATAGGCAAGCGGCGGGTTGTCGCCGAGCGCGGCGACCCGGAGCGGATAATCCATGCCGCAGATTCCCGGCCCGCTGATCGCGGAAATGCGTACGCGCTGCGGCGTCTCTTTCACCGCGCCGGTGTTAAGGCACGCGATTTCCGCGTCATGGCGCCACGGCTCGCGCTCGGCAAAAAGATAATGGCTGCAGCCGGCAAGAGCGATCAGCGCGATGAGGACAATTAAGCAGACGAGCGACCACTGAACTCCACGCGTCATGAAGGCGACAATGCGAGGAATTGGTTTAAGACTGCTCAAGATTGACGACGCAGCAATGCGTTAACCATGGCGGATGGCAGGTATCGGGTATCAGCGATCAGGGATCAGGGATCAGCGATCAGGGATCAAGGATCACGAATTTGGGACAGCCCGCTTGATGGCGCGACGCCCTGATCCTGAGACTTGATCCCTGATCCCTGTTAGCTGATACCTGTCCCCGGAGAAGACCGAGCATGGAAGGCAAGGCCAAGTTTATCTTTCCCATTCTGGCGACTGGCATCGTCGTTTTTGTCGTCAGCTGCGTTGTCACGTTCAGCAATATCGGACTGCGCGCCGATTTCGTCGGCCGCTGGCTTTCAGCCTTCTTCATCGGCTGGCCAGTCGCGTCGGTCACCGGCCTGATCGCGTTTCCTCACGTGCGTCGGGCGACCACCGGAATCGTCGCCTTGATTGAGCGCGCCTGATGCTGTCCGCCCTTGAACTGGTCCGGCGCATCGAAGCCGGCGAGTTCACGCCGCGAGCCGTCGTCGAATTGTGCGCTGAGGCGATCGCCGCACGCGAAAAGGACATCGGCGCCTTTGCAACGCTTGACCTCGCCGGCGCGCGCCGCGCCGCAGACGATACGCGCCTTTCCTCCGTGCCGCTGCGCGGGCTGCCGGTCGGCTTTAAAGACATTTTCGACACTGCCGATCTGCTGACGCAGTACGGCTCGCCGGTTTACGCCAATCATCGGCCGGCCGCCGATGCGACAGCGGTGGTATTAACCCGCCAAGCCGGCGGCATCGTGCTTGGCAAAACGGTGACGACGCAATTCGCATCGCTGGTGCCATCCGCGACGCGCAACCCGCGCAATCTTGGACATACACCGGGCGGCTCGTCGGCCGGATCGGCCGCGGCCGTTGCCGCCGGCATGGTGCCGCTCGCCTTTGGCACGCAGACCGCCGGCTCGGTGATCCGGCCGGCGGCGTTCTGCGGGGTGGCCGCGTTCAAGCCGTCGTACCGGCTGATCCCGATGGTCGGGGTGAAGGACGTGGCCTGGCACCTCGACACCGCCGGTCTGTTCGGCGCCGGCGTCGCCGATGTCGCTTTCGCAGCCGCCGCCATCTTGCAGCGGGAGCTTCGGGTCGACGGCGCGGCCCCGGCCGCGCCGCGGATCGCGGTTGCCCGCACCCATCTGTGGCCGAAAGCAAGTCCAGCGATGCAGCAGGCGGTGGAAAGCGCGGTACAGATTGCGGCGGCGGCGGGGGCCAAGGTCGCCGAGCTGCAGCTGTCCGCGATCATCGAAGACGCCTATGAAGCGCAATTCACCATCCAGGATTACGAAAACATCCGCGCGCTCGCCTTCGAATATGAGCGCCATCGCGACCGCATCGATCCGTTGCTGCGCACGCAGCTCGATCGCGCCAGCGCGATTTCGGCCGACGAATATGACGCCGCCCGCCGGCTCGCGAGCCGCGCGCGGCAACTGCTCGCCGACGCCATGGCGGACTACGACGTGATCCTCACGCCGTCGGCGCCGGGCGCGGCTCCGCGCGGTTTTGCCACGACCGGCGACCCGATGTTCAACCGGTTGTGGACGCTCATGGGCGCGCCCTGCGTCAATGTTGCAGGCATGAACGACGGCGACGGCTTGCCGCTCGGCATTCAGATCGTCGGCCGCTTCGGCCGCGACCATGCCGCGCTGGAAGCGGCCTTGTTCGTCGAGCGCGCGATCGCGAGGAAGATGGGTCCCTGATCGTCATTGCGAGCGACCCGCCTTCGCTCGCTCGGCGAGCTACGGCGGGTTTGAGTCCGCCGTAGCGTGGAGCGCGTAGGCGGAAGCGAAGCAATCGAGCGTTTTTGTTCTAGATTGCTTCGTCGCTTGCGCTCCTCGCAATGACTGTAGTCACTCCGCCGCGGTCTGCGCCCGCGCCGCCGGATCGTAATTGAGGATTGGCGCCAGCCATCGCTCGGTCTCTGCGAGTGTTTGATCTTTGCGCCGCGCGTAATCTTCGACCTGATCGCGTTCGATCTTGCCGACGCCGAAATAATAACTCTCTGGGTGGCTGAAATAGAGGCCGCACACCGAAGCGCCCGGCCACATCGCGAAGCTTTCGGTCAATTTAACGCCGATCGCGTTCTCGCCGCCGAGGAGTACGAACAGAGTGCCTTTCTCGGTGTGATCGGGCTGCGCCGGATAACCAGGCGCCGGACGAATGCCGCGATAGCGCTCGGCGATCAGCTCCGCACTGCTCAGCGCCTCCCCGGGGTCATAGCCCCAGAATTCGCGGCGCACCCGCTGATGCATGCACTCCGCGAGCGCTTCGGCAAGCCGATCGGCGAGAGCCTTGGCCATGATCGCGGAATAATCGTCATTGGCATGCTTGAAGCGCTCAACCACCGCGTCTTCGCCGATACCCGCCGTGACGGCAAAGGCGCCGATATAATCGGCAAGTCCGCTCGCATGGGGCGCGACGAAGTCCGATAAAGCGACATTGGCCCTGCCTTCGCGCCGGGTGAGCTGCTGGCGCAGCGTATGGAGCCTCGCAATCGGTGCCTTGCGCGCTTCATCGCCGAACACGAGGATGTCATCGCCGTCGCCGTTCGCAGGCCAAAAGCCGATCACCGCGCGCGTTCTAAACCAGCCTTCCGCAATCATCCGCTGCAGCATCTCTTGGGCGTCGGCATAAAGACTGCGCGCCGCTTCACCCAGCGTCGGATCGTTGAGAATCGCCGGATATTTGCCGGTGAGCTCCCAGGTGGCAAAGAACGGCGTCCAGTCGATGTAATCGATCAGCTCGGCAATGGGGATATCGACAAAGGTGCGCGTGCCGAGAAGGCGCGGCACCGGCGGTGCATAAGTGCCCGACCAGTCGAGCCTGAGCGCATTGGCGCGCGCGGCTGCGAGCGAAAGCCGTTGTTTGTTTTCCTCGCCGCGGGCATGCGCGGCGGCAATGCGCGCATATTCGCCGCGAATATCGGCCACGTAGCGCGGGCGCGTGCCGCGCGCCATCAGCGCGGAAACGACACCCACTGCGCGGCTGGCGTCATTGACGTAGATCGCCTGGCCGCGCTTGTAATTGGGATGGATTTTCACTGCCGTGTGCACCCGGCTCGTGGTGGCGCCGCCGATCAAGAGCGGCATCTCGAAGCCCTGCCGCTCCATTTCCGCCGCGACGTGGCACATTTCGTCGAGCGACGGCGTGATCAAGCCGGATAAACCGACAATATCGGCCTGTTCGGCGATCGCGGCGTGGAGGATTTTTTCCGCCGGCACCATCACGCCGAGGTCGACGACCTCATAATTGTTGCACTGAAGCACGACGCCGACGATGTTCTTGCCGATGTCGTGGACGTCGCCCTTGACCGTGGCGAGCACGATCTTGCCGTTGGTTGAGACGTGAGCGCGGCCGTCTCGCTCCTGCTCCATATACGGCATCAGATAGGCGACGGCTTGTTTCATGACGCGTGCCGATTTCACCACCTGCGGCAGAAACATCCGGCCTGAACCAAACAGGTCGCCGACGATGTTCATGCCGTCCATCAATGGCCCTTCGATGACCGCGAGCGGGCGCGGCAACTTGCGGCGGGCTTCCTCGACGTCAGCCTCGATGAAATCGGTGATCCCATGCACCAGCGCGTGCGCCAATCGCTTCTCCACCGGCCATTCGCGCCACGACAGGTCAGCTTCCTTGCGCTCCTTGCCATGGCCGCGATGGCGTTCGGCCAGCGCCAATAGCCGCTCCGCGGCATCGGCGCGCCGGTTGAGCACGACGTCCTCGCAAGCCTCGCGCAGTTCGGTATCGAGATCGTCATAGACCGCGATCTGGCCGGCATTGACAATGCCAAGGTCCATGCCGGCGGCGATGGCATGGTAGAGGAAGACCGAATGCATCGCTTCGCGCACCGATTCATTGCCGCGAAACGAAAACGATAGATTGGAGACGCCGCCGGACACATGCGCGAGCGACAGGTTCTGTCTGATCCATCGCGCGGCTTCGATGAAGGCAAGGCCGTAGCCGTTGTGCTCCTCCATCCCCGTTGCAACGGCAAAGATGTTCGGATCGAAGATGATGTCCTGCGGCGGGAAGCCCACCCGGTTCACTAAAATGTCGTAAGCGCGCGCGGCAATTGCCGTCTTCTTTTCGAGCGTGTCGGCCTGGCCCGCTTCGTCAAATGTCATGACCACCACGGCGGCGCCGTGCCGGCGCACGAGCTCGGCGTGGCGGATGAACGACTCCTCCCCCTCCTTGAGCGAAATCGAATTGACCACCGCCTTGCCCTGGACGCATTTCAGGCCGCTCTCAATGACCGAGAACTTCGAGGAGTCGATCATGATCGGCACGCGCGCGATGTCGGGCTCGGCGGCGATCAGGTTGAGAAATGTCGTCATCGCCTTCTCGGAATCGAGGAGCCCTTCGTCCATATTGACGTCGACGATCTGTGCGCCGTTCTCGACCTGGTCGCGCGCAACAGCAAGCGCAGCCGAATAGTCGCCGCTGGTGACGAGCTTGCGAAAGCGCGCCGAGCCGGTGACGTTGGTGCGCTCGCCGACATTGACGAAGGGAATCTCCGGCGTGAGCGTAAACGCCTCCAGGCCGGACAGCCGCAGCCGCGGCGCAATTTCTGGAATCGGGCGCGGCGGCTTGCCCTCGACCGCGTGGGCAATGGCGCGGATGTGCTCGGGCGTCGTGCCGCAGCAGCCGCCAATAATGTTGACCAGACCGGACTCGGCAAATTCGCCAAGCGATGCCGCCATCTCCGCCGGTCCTTCGTCGTAGTGGCCGAACTCATTGGGCAGACCGGCATTCGGATAGGCGCAGATCAGCGCGTCGGCGACGCGGGAGAGTTCGGCGATATGCGCGCGCATTTGCGTTGCACCGAGCGCGCAGTTCAGGCCGACCGACAATGGCTCGGCATGGGCGATCGAGTTCCAGAACGCCTCCGGCGTCTGTCCGGAGAGAAACCGGCCGGAGCGGTCGGTAATCGTGCCCGAGATCATCACCGGCACGCTGGTCGCACGCGCCGCAAATTCTTCGGCAATGGCATAGATCGCCGCCTTGGCATTGAGCGTATCGAAGATGGTCTCGATCAAAAGCGCGTCGACCCCACCGGCAAGGAGCCCGCGAATTTGTTCGCCATAGGCGAGACGCAACGCGTCGAACGTGATCGCGCGAAAGCCCGGATTGGACACGTCAGGCGAAATCGAGGCGGTCCGATTGGTCGGGCCGATGGCGCCGGCGACGAAGCGCTCGCGGCCGTCTTCCTCCTGGGCAATGGCTGCGGCCTCGCGCGCGAGCCGCGCCCCCTCGGCATTGAGCTCGTAGGCGATCTCCGCCATGCCGTAATCGGCTTGGGCGATGCGGGTCGATGAAAACGTATTGGTCGACACGATATCCGCGCCGGCCCGAAAGTAAGCCAGGTGAATGGCGCGCACGGCGTCCGGCCGGCTGAGGTTAAGGAGATCGTTGTTGCCGCGCACTTCGCGATTCCAGGCGTCGAATCGCGCGCCACGATAGCCTTGTTCGTCAAGGCGGAGCGCCTGGATCATCGTGCCCATGGCGCCATCGAGCACCAGAATCCGCTCGGCGGCCAAGCGGCGCAGCGCTTGCTCCGCTTTGGACATGAGCGTTGCGGTGTTACGCACGATTGCTGCCCGCTATCAAATTCCCTCTCCCCAGAGGGGAGAGGGTAGGGTGAGGGGGTTCGGCAGAAGAACGCCTAAGCGCGGCCATGACCTCTTCGAGAAGACCTTCGATGTTGTGCATCACGTCGTTATTCCAGAACCGCAACACGAGGTAACGCATCGCTTCCAGAGTTTTTGTTCGGGCAGCGTCGGCATCGATTCGAACAGCATGCTGTCCGCCATCGAGCTCGGTGATCAAATGAGCATCGGCACAGAAGTCGACAATGTACCGATCGATCGGAAATTGCCTTCTGAACTTCCAGCCGCCGAGCCGACGGTCGCGTAGCCGAAACCACAGCAGACGTTCCGCATCCGTTTGCTGTCGCCGCAATCGTCTCGCTGCTTTTACCGGAGCTTTGTTCATCCGATCCCCCTCACCCCGACCCTCTCCCCTGCGGGGAGAGGGAGCGAGGCAGACTCCGGCCGCAGGCCGAGCAAGTGGCAGATCGCGTAGACCAAGTCGGCACGGTTCATCGTGTAAAAATGAAAATCGGTGACGCCATGGTCGACGAGATCGAGAACCTGCTCGGCAGCGACCGCGGCGGCAATCAGTTTGCGCGTCGCTGGATCGTCGTCGAGACCGTCGAAGCGTTGGGCGAGCCAAGCGGGGACGGAGGCGCCGGCCCGCGCGGCGAAATTTTTTGTCTGCTTGAAATTTTGCACCGGCAGAATGCCGGGCACGATCGGAATGTCGATTCCGGCGGCGCGCACGCGGTCGAGATAGCGGAAATACAGGCTGTTCTCGAAAAAGAACTGCGTCATGGCGCGAGTGGCGCCGGCATCGACCTTGGCCCTGAGCATGTCGATATCGGCTTGCACCGAAGGGCTGTCCGGATGCTTCTCCGGATAGGCGGAGACCGATACTTCGATGTCCGCGATCCGCTTGATACCGGCGACAAGATCGGCGGCGTTGCGGTAGCCGCCGGGATGGGGCGCATAGCGTTCGCCGAGCCCGCCTGGCGGGTCGCCGCGCAGCGCCACGATGTGGCGGACACCGGCTTGCGCATAGGCTTGGATCACCGCGTCGATATCGGCGCGCGTTGCAGCGACACAAGTCAGGTGCGCCGCCGGAACCAGCGCGGTTTCGGCGAGGATACGCTTCACCGTTGAGTGAGTGCGTTCGCGGGTTGAACCACCGGCGCCATAGGTCACCGATACGAAATTCGGCTTAAGCGGCGCGAGCCGGCTGACGCATTCCCACAGCGACTGCTCCATCTCCGGCGTTTTCGGCGGAAAGAATTCGAACGAAACGTGCAAGCCGCGCCGGGCGCCGGCGGCAACGAAACGGCTGGCGCGAAGCGCGCTCATTGGACTTTCACCGGATTAAGTTGAAACACTAGCCCTCTCCAAGAATTTTGTTTGCGCATGATCTTTTCGGACCTGCCTTCGCTCGCCTAAGCGTCAAGTGCACGGGCCAGCCGTTGCAGGGCTTCGCGCAGGCGGGAAACCGGTTCCCACTTTTCCGGATCATGCGCTAAGCGACCTCGCGGCTGGGCGGCGCGGCGAGCACGATGCGTGGGTCGCGGGCGAGCCAAAGCGATACGGCGATCTTGCCCTGCGGTCCTGGCGGCAATGTCTCTTGCCGCAATACATCGAGGCCGGCTGCTTCGAGCCATTGCGTGACCGTCGCGGCGGCAAAGCCGAGCCGGCGATGCGCGTGCTCCTCGCGCAGGAATTCGAGGTCGTGCGGGGCAAAATCGACCACCAGCAGCCGTCCGCCAGGACGCAAGACCCGGGCAGCCTCGGCGATGGCGCGCGCACTGTCGTCGAGAAAGTGCAGGACTTGATGGACGATGACGACATCGAAGGTATCGCGCGGCAACGCGAGATCGTAAATATCGCCATGGCGGACGCTGCAGTGCTTGAGGCCGGCGCGATCAAGCCGGGCGCGGGCTAGCGCCAGCATGTCGAGCGATAAATCCAGCCCGAGCCCGCGCTCGATATCGGCGCCGAACAGTTCGAGCATGCGACCGGTGCCGGTGCCGAGATCAAGGAGCGAGCGGATCGGCTTGTCGGCGAGTGCGGTGCGGATCGCCGATTCAACCGCGGCGTCGGCAACGTGCAGCCGGCGAATGCGGTCCCACTCCGCGGCATGGCGCCGGAAGTAATTCTGCGCCATGGCGGCGCGGCTGGCGCGCACGGCGGTGAGCCGCTCGCGATCGCGGAGCACGATCGCGTCATCGGTCTTGACCCGGCCGATCAGTGCACGAGCAAGCTCAGCGGTGTCGCCGCGTTCGCCGAGACGGAAGAAAGCCCAGGACCCCTCGCGAAAACGGTCCACCAGTCCCGCCTCGGTGAGGAGCCGCAAATGCCGCGACAGCCGCGGCTGCGACTGCCGGAGAATCTCGGTGAGGTCGGAAACCGTCAGTTCGGCCTCGGCGAGCAGCGCCAGAATGCGCAGCCGTGTCGGCTCGCCGGCGGCTTTCAAAGTGGCGGTCAGACCGGCAAAACTTAAGTGCTGATGGTCCATACGGAGCTTGCCATTGGATATAAGGATATCTTTATATCCTTAAGCAGTGGGAGGCAAGGGGAGGGCTCCCAAGCGCGGTGGGATGTGGCCCGGTCCTCGCGGCGCTTTCTCTTTCCCTCCCCTTGTGGGAGGGGGAGGGGTGGGGTCGTCATTTGCGAGGAGCGCAAGCGACGAAGCAATCCAGATCAGAATCTCAGCCTGGATTGCTTCGCGCCACTTCGCCGCGCTCGCAATGACGAGATAGAAGAGCGTTCCCGCAATAGAAGTCTTGCGCTCGCACGAGCGCTCCTTCCGTCATCCTGAGGTGCGAGCAAAGCGAGCCTCGAAGGACGACGGCCCGAGCGCATCGGCCGCATCCTTCGAGGGCCGCAGAGCTTGTCATCGGGCCGGCCACTTCCGCCTTCGCGCTCCGCGCTTCGGCGGACTCATACCCGCCGTAGCTCGCCGATCGAGCGAAGGCGGGTCGGGCCGGACCCGTTGGCGGCCACCTCAGGATGACGGATCACAGAATGCCGTTCTCGCGATGCGGCTGAGCATCCGAGCTATGGGAACGAGCGAATAGTGAGTGGCGAGTGGCCAATGGAAATCCATTCGCAATTCGCTGTTCGCAAAGGCACGAAACGAGCCGCGAAGACAAAGCGCAGGTGGTGGGGCCTGCCTTTTGATCTTCGCTAAGCCACGAAAGAAAAAATTCGGAGGCGAAACGCCGACAGACGCAACGGTAGTTTGCCGTGCCGACGGGCACGGCCGCGCCTGGATCGCCAGGCGCCCATCTATCGGCGTTCCACCCCGGTTCTGGCTTAGGCGACCGAACGCCACTACCCGGCTTCAGTTCCGCGCTTCCTGAGCTGGTGCCTTTAAGCGGGCGTTACCCGCGAACCGGCCAGCCACAGTGCAGCGATGCTTCTCGCAGACCGGTCACTAGTGTCCCGATTCCGAAGTTCGCACAGTGTTGCGGCTCTCCCTTATGCGAACTTCGGAATCAAAAGGGACACCAGTGAATTAAAAACTTATCGTGCGGCTTTGGATTTGAAGTTCCTCCGCGAGTTCGCCGGATGCTGGAGGAACTTCAAATCCGCCGCACGAGTGTGCCGGCCGGGCGGAATTCCCAAAGCCGCCCGGGAGCGGGTTGCAAGTCCGCGCGCGGGCACCGCACTCGCCCCGCGCTACGGCCTGCCGGCCGCAGCGCACCGAATCACCGGGCGAGGTTCAAAGCCATATGTAACCTAATCAGTGACCAATGTCAATGATCCAGAGACACAAAAACGCGCCATCGTCATGCCCGGCCTTGTGCCGGGCATCTCGTTTAGGCGGGCGCAGAGCGTTGGAAACGGGATGGCCGGGACAAGCCCGGCCATGACAAAAGCATTTGCCTGCAAGGCGCCCCAATTCGGGATAATGTTCTGCAACATATTCGCGGCTCCAATCGTCGGAGGTCGGAACGGCGTCATGGTCAGTGAACGACACGGCGGTCATTCCGCTTGGCGGGTGACGATATTAAGCGGCGCGCTTGCCGGCGCCATGGCGATGCCGCGCCCGGCATCGGCCCAGGGTTTTTTTGATTTCCTGTTCGGCGGCTTTCAACAACGTCCAGCGCAACAGGAAAATTATCCGGCGCCGCCGGCGCCCGGCATCGGCCGCATCGCGCCGGCGCCGTTGGGCCAGGAAAGCGTGACCGAGGGCGGCGGCAGCACCGGGCATGCGGTGGCGTATTGCGTGCGGCTGTGTGACGGGCAGCACTTCCCGGTGGAGCAAATCATCAACGGGACTCCGGCGGAAACCTGCCGGGCGATTTGCCCTTACAGCAAGACCAAGGTCTTTGTCGGCAGCGAAATCGGCGCCGCCGTCGCCCAGGACGGCCAGCGTTACGCCGCGCTCGAGACGGCGTTCTTGTACCGCAAGCAACTGGTGGCCAATTGCAGCTGCAACGGCAGAGACGCGTTTGGGCTGACCTCATTCGACGTCAAGCGCGATCCGACTTTGCGGCCCGGCGACATTGTTTCGACCAATGAAGGGCTGTTGGCGTTTACCGGCAGGTCGACGCAGGGCGCGGCGTTCACGCCGGTCAATCCGGCCACGCTGCCGCCCGACATCAAGCCCGGATCGTCACCGACGCGGGTTCCTGCTGCGAGCGTCGACCCTGCCGCCGAGGATCAGGGCGGCACCATCGTGCAAAGGGCGAACGGGCTACTGCCGAACGCGCCGGCAACGCGTCGCTGATGAGAGCCGAAATAAAGCGCGCCGCGCCTTCACCTCCCTCTCCCCGGCGGGGAGAGGGTTGGGGTGAGGGGGGACCGAGTTGCAGTTCAAAACGTCCGATCCCCCTCACCCGCTCGCTTTGCTCGCGACCTCTCCCCAATGGGGAGAGGTGAGAAAAGAATCTGGTGCTCGCGGCGCAGTTTCACCTCTCTCTCCGGAACGGACCGGAAGGTGAGGCCACCAATAGATCGCCGTCTCACCGTTTCATCGGCCGCGCCCCATATGATATGTCATATGTCATTGGCGTAACGCGGCGCCGCGTTGACGAGCGAAATGGGGGGCGGCGCGATTCGCCGCGACTATGGCCGAGGATAAGCCGAGGATTAGTTATGAATCTCAATGCGCTCGGTTACGTCGGTATCCGTACCCGCAATCTCGAGGACTGGGCGGCCTATGGCACCCGCTTCCTCGGCATGCAGCTCGTCGATAGGAGCCGCGGCACGCTGGCGTTGCGCATGGACGACCGCAAGCAACGCATCGTCGTCCATACCGATGAGAATGAAGGTCCGTCATTCTACGGCTGGGAAGTCGCCGACGCCGCGGCGCTCGATGCGCTCGCCGCGCATCTGGAAAAATCCGGCGTCGAACTGGCGCGCGGATCGCGCGCGCTGGCCGAGGAGCGCCGCGTCAAGGACCTGATCGTGTTTGCCGACCCGATCGGCAATCGGCTCGAAGCGTTTCACGGCGCCGAAGTGGCGAGCGATCCGTTTAAGCCCGGCCGCTCCATCTCCGGCTTCCGCACCGGCCCGCTCGGCATGGGCCATGCCGTGCTCACCGCGCAACGGCTCGACGACGTGCTGCCGTTCTACACCGGGATCCTCAACTTCAAGCCGACCGATTACATCCTCAAACCGTTCAAGGCTTATTTCTTCCATATTAATCCGCGCCATCACAGCCTCGCCTTCATCGATACCGGCAAGAACGGCATCCATCACATGATGGTGGAGCTGTGTTATCTCGACGATGTCGGACAGGCCTACGATCTGGCGCTGCAAAAGCCGGAGATGATCGGCACGACGCTCGGGCGCCACGTCAACGATCACGTCACCTCGTTCTATTCCTATTCGCCGTCGCAGTTCCTGGTCGAATATGGCTGGGGCGGCCGCAGCATCGACACCGCGAACTGGACGCCGCACGAGCGCGTCGAAGGCCCAAGCCTGTGGGGTCACGACCGCATGTGGCTCACGGAAGAAGGCCGCGACGAAGCGCGCCAGCTTCGCATCCGCACCGCGCAGGCCGACGGCCGCGAGCCGGTCAATGTCATGGACGGCAATTATGTGCGCGCCGCCGATGTCTGCCCGTGGTGGAACGCCAACGTCCAGGCGCGCAAGACGGGCTGAGGTTTGGCGGATCATTCGTCCTCGTTGAAGCTCGCGGAGCGACGATGGAGCTTGGCCGTAGATGTTTCCTGCACGGGGCGTCAGGCGCTGCAGCGCTGCTGGCTTTTTCAGGCATCGCGCGTGCTGAAAACTACCCTGCGCGGCCTGTGCGCATCATCGTCGGCTTTGCCGCCGGAAGCACTTCCGACATTCTCGCCCGGCTGATGGGCCAATGGCTGTCAGTCCGGTTCGGTCAGCAATTCGTCGTTGAAAACCGTCCCGGCGCCGGCGGTAATGTCGGTGCTGAAACGCTGGTGAATGCACCAGCCGATGGATACACGCTCCTCCTGGTCCCACCGGCCGTCGCGGCAAATCCCACGCTTTACGAGCATCTAAACTTCGATTTTATTCGTGACACGACGCCGGTCGGCGGCGTGGTGCGTGTGCCGAACGTCGTCGAAGTTCATCCGTCGATTCCAGTAAAGACGATTCCGGAATTGATTGCCCACGCCAAGGCCAATCCGGGCAAGCTCAGCTTCGCCTCGGCTGGCATTGGGACCGCGAGCCATTTGGCCGGACAGTTGTTCAATACAATGACCGGCGCCAACCTTCAGCATGTTCCTTATCGCGGCGATGGCCCGGCGATCGCCGATCTTATCGCCGGACAAGTCCAGGTCGGGTTTGCGACCATGACGGCATCGATCGCGTATATCCGCGCCGACCGGCTGCGGCCGCTGGCGGTGTGCACGAGCAAACGTTCCGAAGCATTGCCCGACGTTCCCACCGTTGCGGATTTTGTTCCAGGCTTCGAGGCAAGCTCGTGGTTCGGCATCGCCGCGCCGAAGGCTACGCCGGCCGAAATCATCGAACGGCTCAATCGAGAGGTTAATGCGGGCCTCGCCGATCCCGTGATCAAGGCGCGGCTCGCCGACATGGGCGGCACGCCGCTATCGGGCTCGCCAGCCGATTACGGCAAGCTCATTGCCGACGAAACGGAAAAATGGGGCAAGGTCATTCGTGCGGCTGGAATCAAGGCAGAATAGTAAAGTCGTGATCTTTTTGTTGCGGTGCGGGGCGCCATAAAGGGCTGCGGGCTCGAACGTTGTAAATTATGGCTCGGTCGATTCGCTTGTCACGAAAGCCGCGCGGTCTTCCTGCCGTTTTGAACCAGTTAGGGTGATTTGCATTTGTGAGGTGGGCTTTAACCCGGACAGGGCACCAAAAAATTTGCTCGTCAATGAACCATTGTTGTCGGCCCAAGGGATGGCTGGCAGTTGCGGCAAGTTGAGGTCGCCGGTCGGTGGCAAGACCATCGCAAGCGGGATTATCCGGCCCGGAAATCGGACAAGAAAAACCTTGTTCATTCCGCCGTCGAGTCCGCTGTAGATCGCGGCGACCGGCACGGTGTCCCTAACCAATTGCGCGTATTCGACAGCGTCGACGCGCTGTTTCTCCAGGACCGGCCGAGCGATTTTCGGATCGACGACAAAGGCGGGGCACTTGGCGGCCGCCTCGAATGCAAGAGGCTTTGACGAATTCGGCAGCCGATGCGCATCGAACACGTAGCGGCGTTCGCAGACGTCGACCTTGGGCTCCAAATGCGACACCAAAAAGTGGTCGTTGCCTTCCTTGAGCATCATCCAGAACGGCATGTTGGGATTTGTCCGATGGCGCGCCAGATTCGCCGCCGTCAAGTGGAACGGATAGGCCTGGACCTGGAATGAGGGCTGGCCGCCAATGAACGAATCGCGGGCCAGCGCATAGATATCGGCCATCTGCTCGTCGGTCATGGCATAGCAGCCGCTCGACCAGCAGTCGCCGTGGATCATGAGAAAGGTGCCGTCGCGGTCGTTCGCTTTGTCGAAACTGTTGGGAAAGCCGGTGTTGATCGCAAGATAATAGTTGGAATTCGGATTCATCAACTCGGGCGTAATTGTATAGAACCCCTCTGGAGTCTGACGATCGCCCTCATGCAACTTCGGCCCGAGATCGCCCGACCACCGGCAGATAGGATAGGTTTTCAGGATTTGGAAATGGCCGGTGGTGTCCTGCTTCCAAACTTCGAGTTCCGATTCCTCCTTAAAAACGCGCACGAGGATCGGCGAATATTTCGGCATCTTTTTTTGTTGGAAGAGCGCGAGTAGCTCGCGCGATACTTCCTGGGTTGCCTTGGCCGGCAACGGATTGCCGTCTTCGCCAAGACACCGGACCGGCGTCAAGGCGCCGGCGAAAGCGAGCGCCGATAGAACCAGTGCGCGGAAGAGTGTGGCGTAAATCAAATGCTACACCCCCCGACCATGTGCTTTATCCCATTCGTAAGACTACATGCCGCGGCGCATGGCGCTCCAGGTGCCGTAGCAAGTATTGCCGCCGGCGCTCCAACGGCCTGCGCCGCTTGAGCCACGCAGCCGTCCATAGCCGGTCGCGCTCTGGCCCATGCGATAGACCGTCACCGCAATCGCGCCGCTCGCGACGACTGCACCGGAAATCTGATAACTGAAATCGGTGTCCGCCTGCGTCACCCGACCGCCGACAATGCGCGCCGGATAGCGATAGGTCGGATCGCACGGGCCATAGGCGGTGTGAATGGACACGCTCCACAGCCCGTCATAGGCGCGCGACGACATGTGTACCGTGCGCTTGTGCGTCGGTCGCGGCTGCGTTTGCGGTTGCGCTTGTGCCGCCGCCAGCGCCGCAACCAATCCCCCGACCACGATCGCCGTCACGATACCGAGCCTGTTCATCTGTTCGCTCCCGGTTGTGGATCGCTCATTCCGTTTGCCGGCGAGCCCGGAAAAGCCGGCGGTTCGGCGGCGAACGGACTTTCGCTTTTGCCCTGATCATAGCCCACATTGAATAACGCTTTCATGTAGTCCGGATCGAAGGCACCGCGGCTGGGTGCGTTGAAGCTTGGCGGAATGGTGGCGACATTAAAGCCGATGCCGCTGTTTTTGGCGGCGACATAGGCGCGATCGAGCAGCACCCGCAAGTCGGCCTTGATCGCGATCGACACCGCTTGCGCCAGAATCGTCGGCGTACTGCGCTCGACCACCTGGAATTCGGGCACCAAGCCGCTGTTGACGACAATGTAAAGCGCGTCGGCGGGAATCTTATAGCTGCTGGTGCTTTGCATGAGCGCCGGCGGTGTCACGAAGAATTGTCCGCCGACCCCGCCATCGGCATGCATTTCGGCAAAACGCTTGCCGTTACCTTCGACGTCGATCAGCACCGGCGGGAACGCGCCGGGGACGCTGCCGGATGCGAGCAGGATGCGACGGAACAGCTTGATGGCTTCATCGCCGCCGCCCGCGGTGGAATGGACCGCGATCGCGCCCATGTTCCAGACCACCGACCGTTCGGCGTCGAGATCGGTCGTGACGATGAACAGCCGCCGGCCGGCCTGGTGCGCGGCGGCAATGTCGGCAAGAAGCGCCGGCGTGATCTGCTTTGCAATCAAATCCTTCAGCGGCCAGGTGTCGAGGAAGCTTTCGCCGGTGCCGCCGACCTCGAAAATGTCGGCGGCCGAGGTGTGGGTGTAGACCGCTTGGAGCGCGGCGTCGTAGCGCGGACCTGCAAAAACGAACGGCGCCATCAGCGCGCCGGTGCTCACGCCGGTGACGACGGCGTAATCCGGACGTTTGCCGGCGGCGCTCAAGCCGTTGACCAGTCCGGCGCCGAACGCGCCGTCGGCGCCGCCGGTCGAGAGAATGAGCCAAGCGCCGCGCTCTGGGCCGGGCTGCGGCGGCAGCGCTTTGGCGAAGTCGGTTTCGGAATCTGCCCAAAACCGCGCATCGGGCATGCCGGGCACGCCGGCCACCGCCTCATCGGCGGCGGTGAATGGAGCGCGCTGCGGCAATTTTTGCGGTTGCGCGGCCGCCGCGGGCGGGGGCGGCGGCGGGACGGCTTTGTCCGTCGCGCGCGATTTGTGCGACCGGCCCCGATCCTGCGCTGCGACGTTACCAACCTGCGTGCCAAACGCCGCCAACACAAATATGGCTGCGGCGCTGGCGCAAATCGTCCTGCGGAGAAAACGTTTCATCGTGCACCAGGCGTTGTGAGCGTCATTTCGTTTTTCAGCCTTTTTCGATTTGGACTTGCCTCAGCTCGGGCCTACCTCAGCATGGCGGCGTGATTCTCTCCATTTCGGGATAATCGCCCCGGCGCGTCAATTACGCGCGCCGCTCGGCGACAAAATGTGCGCCCTCGACCAGCATTGCCGCCGCAGCCCCGAACGGCGCCAGCGCGGTCTCGGCTTCAGCAACGAGCTCTCCCAGCCGCTTTTTGGCGCCGGCAATACCGAGCACGCTGGCAAATGTGACTTTCCCGGCGGCGCTGTCCTTGCCGGTCGATTTGCCGACCAGGGCCGGATCGCCTTCGATGTCCAGAAGATCGTCGGCGATCTGAAACGCCTCGCCGACCGCCGCGCCATAGCGCGTGAGCGCCTCGCGTTGCGCCGCGCTGGCGCGTCCGAGAATGCCGCCGGCCTGGCAGGCGTAACGAAGGAGTGCGCCGGTCTTCATCGCCTGAAGGAGCCGCACTTCGTTGGCGCCGTGACTGACCGGGCCGAAGCGGCCCTCGGCGGCGAGATCGAGCATCTGGCCGCCGGCCATGCCGCCGACGCCGGCGGCGCGCGATAACGCGTTGACGAGTTCGACACGCACCGCGGCATCCGGATGCGTGTCCTCGCGTGAGAGCACATCGAAGGCGAAGGTCAAAAGCCCGTCGCCGGCGAGGATCGCCGTCGCCTCGTCGAATTTGCGGTGCGCGGTGGGTTGTCCGCGCCGCAATTCGTCATTGTCCATCGCCGGCAGGTCGTCGTGGACCAGCGAATAGCAATGGATGCATTCGAGCGCGGCGCCCGCCATCAAGGCGTTGTGGCGCGGCACCCGAAACAGGCTTGCGGACTCGACCACGAGAAACGGCCGGAACCTTTTGCCGCCGCCGAGACTCGCATAGCGCATTGCCTCGATGAGGCGCGCCGGGCGCGCCAGTTCACCGGGCGCCGACGCGGCGGCCAGGAGCCGGTCGAGGAGCGCGTCGGTTTCGGCCGCTACCGCATCGAGCCGCGCCAGAAAAGGGCTGGTTTTGCCGCTCATTTTAGGGTCAAAACTCATTATTTCCGCGAGCCGCGTTGCAGCCAAAATCGCGGTCCGGGCAGGAGAAAGGCGAAGAGCGTATCGGGATTACGGTCGAGCCTTTCGACGAACCCGGCCGCGATTTTCGCCGCAACCCGTAGGGACGCGGGCCTTTTGCCCGCTGGCGTCGTTGCTCGTCGCTCATGATCATTTAGATCACATCGCTCCTCGCGCCTAGCCAGCGGGCAAAATGCTCAGCGTCGCGGCCGCGCAAATAATGAGTTTTGACCCTAGGATCGCCCGCTCAGCCATGCCGAAGCTTAATACTCAGCGTGTCGCCTAGTTCCTATATCAGGTCCTGAGGTTTAAAGCCCGGCGGGCGAAAAGAGGCCAACTGTGGCGCAAGACATTATAGCGGCAATCGTGCTGGCGATCTGGCTCTATCTCATCGCGGCGCGCGGGGGATTTTGGCGCGCGGCCGAACGCGACGAAGATGGCGCGCTTGCGGCCATAACGCACCCGATGCCGCAATGGCCGCCAGTAACCGTTGTGGTGCCGGCGCGGGATGAAGCCGAGACCGCCGGCGAGACCATCGCCTCGCTGTTGCAACAAGATTATCGCGGACCGTTTCATGTGATCATGGTCGACGACCAAAGCCGCGACGGCACCGCGCGCATCGCGCGCGAAGCGGCGGCGGCGCTTGGCGCCGGCTATCGGCTGAATGTTATTGCGGGACGGCCGCTGCCGGCCGGGTGGACCGGCAAACTGTGGGCGCAGAACCAGGGTGTCGAGTTTGCCGCGCAGGCGCCGAATCCGCCGGACTATTTGCTCTTGACCGACGCCGATATCGTGTTTGTGCCCGGCGCGCTGTCCGCTTTGGTCGCGCGGGCCGAACAAGAGAATCTCGTTCTCAATTCGCTGATGGTGAAATTGCGATGCAAGAGTTTTGCCGAGCGCACGTTCGTGCCGGCCTTCGTTTTTTTCTTCCAGATGCTTTACCCGTTCGCCTGGGTGAACGATCCGCGCCGCGCCACCGCGGCTGCGGCGGGCGGCTGCATGCTGGTCAAGCGCGAAGCGCTACAGGCGGCCGGCGGGCTTGCCGCGATCCGTGGCGCGCTGATCGATGATTGCGCGCTGGCGAAACTGCTTAAAGCGCGCGGGCCGATCGCACTCGCGCTCACCGACAACGCCCGCAGCCTGCGCGCTTATCCATCGATCGGCGAGATTCGCCACATGGTCGCGCGCACCGCTTATGCGCAGCTTCGTTATTCGCCGCTCGTTCTTGCCGGCACTGTTGTCGGTCTCGCGCTCACTTACCTGGCGCCGGCCGCGCTGGCGCTGTTTGCCGATGGTTTTGCGCAATTTTCCGGACTTTTCGCCTGGGCCCTGATGGCCTGCGCCTTTCGGCCGATCTTGCGATTTTACGACCTGTCCGGATTGCGCGCCTGGATGCGCGCGGCGGCGCTGCCCGCCATCGCCGCAATGTATATGGCGTTCACCCTCGATTCCGCCTATCAGCATGCCCGCGGCCGCGGCGGCATGTGGAAAGGCCGCGCCCAAGCCAATATTTAAACCGATATTTCTTGAAGATCGAATGATGGACACCAGCACTTTACGTTCGGGCAAGGGGCACCGGGATGAAAATTTCCCGGTGGCGTCCTTTCTCATTCACCCGCGCCATCGCGAGCCGATCCTGGCATTCTACAATTTCGTCCGCACCGCCGACGATATCGCCGACCATGCCGCGCTGGCGGCGCCGGAGAAGCTCGCTCTGCTCGATCGGCTCGACGGTGGTCTCACCGGCGCCAACGACGACGACGCGGTGGCAGTACGGCTGCGCCAGGCTTTGGACGCACGCGGGATCTCATCCAAGCACGCGCAGGATCTCTTGACCGCGTTTCGCCTCGACGTCACCAAGCTGCGTTACCGCGATTGGGACGACCTGATGTCCTATTGCGCCTTTTCGGCAATGCCGGTCGGCCGCTTCGTCTGCGATGTTCACGGCGAGAGCCGCGCCGTGTGGCCGGCCAATGATGCGCTGTGCGCGGCCTTGCAGGTGATCAATCATCTGCAGGACTGCAGAGAGGACTACATCAATCTCAATCGCGTCTACATTCCGCAGGACGCGCTTCGCGCGAGCGGCGCGACTATCGAGGCGCTCGGCGAAACGCGTGCTTCACCGGCGCTGCGCGATTGCCTGGTGCAACTGGCGGCGCGCACCGAAGCGCTGCTCACCGAGAGCGACGGCTTTGCCGCCGCGATCGCCGACTGGCGGCTTTGCCTCGAAGTCTCGGTCATCAATACGCTCGCGCATCGGCTCACGCGCATTTTGCGCCGGCGCGATCCGTTAAGCGAGAAAGTGCATCTCGGCATTGCCGGCGTTGCCGGCGGCACCGCATTTGGAATTTTGCGCGGCGCTTCCCATCGCATCGGCCGGCGGCTTGCCGCCGGCGCGCACAAGCCGCGGGGTGCGTGAGTGCAAGAATCGACACCGGCCGCCGAGTGCGCCGCTGAACGCGCCTCTCGCAGCTCGTTTTACACCGGCATGCGCATTCTGCCGCGCGGCCAGCGCGAGGCGATGTTCGAAATCTACGCGTTCTGCCGCGCCGTCGACGATATCGCCGACGATCCCGGGTCGCGCGAGGGGCGCCTTGCGGCACTCGAGGCCTGGCGCGGCGACATCGCCGCGCTCTATGCGGGTGCCGCGCCGGCGCGGCTTACGGGGCTGGTCCGCGCGGTGCGCGACTTCGATCTGCAGCGCGAGGATTTTATCGCCATCATTGATGGCATGGAGATGGATGTGCGCGCCGATATCCGCGCGCCGGATCGCGCCACGCTCGATGTCTATTGCGACCGCGTCGCCTGCGCCGTCGGCCGGCTTTCGGTGCGGGTGTTCGGCATGCCGCGCCAGGCCGGACTTGCGCTTTCGCACCACCTCGGCCGCGCTTTGCAACTGACCAATATCTTGCGTGACCTCGACGAGGACGCGGCAATGGGCCGGCTCTATTTGCCGCGCGAGGCGCTGCGCGATGTCGGCATCATCAGCACCGATCCGCGTACGGTGCTCGCCCATCCGCTTTTGGAGCAGGCCTGCAATGTACTGGTAGCGCTGGCCATCGGCGAGTTTGCGGCCGCCGGCGCGATTATGGCGCACCAACCGCGCCGCACCGTGCGCGCGCCGCGCATCATGGGACAGGCCTATCGGCTCATCCTCGACCGGCTGATTGCACGCGGCTTTGATCCGCCGCGCGCGCCGGTGCGCCTGCCGCGGGCGAAAATTCTTCTTATCGTTTTGCGCAACTTGTTGTGATGCCCCGCACCATTCACATCATCGGCGCCGGCCTTGCCGGCTTGTCCGCAGGCGTTCGGCTCGCCACGCCCGACAATCGTGTCGTCGTGCACGAGGCGACCGGTTTCGCGGGCGGGCGGTGCCGCTCCTATCACGATGCGTCGGTCGGGATGACCATCGACAATGGCAACCATCTTCTGCTCTCCGGCAATCGCGCGGCGCACGATTTTTTGCGCACGATCGGTTCCGAGCACCACTTGATCGGCCCGCCCGTGGCCGAATTTCCGTTCGTCGATCTCAAAAGCCGCGCGCGCTGGGCGCTGCGTTTCAATGATGGCCGGCTGCCGCTATGGATTTTCGATCCGACAAGGCGCGTGCCGGGCACGCATGCGCTCGATTATCTTTCGATGACGCGGCTGTTATGGGGCAGGCCCGATAAGACGGTCGGCGAAACCATCGCCTGCAAAGGTGCGCTCTATTCCGGGCTGATCGAGCCGCTCCTTCTTGCGGCGCTCAACATCGATCCGCCGCAAGGCTCGGCCAAGCTTGCCGCGGCGGTCATTCGCGAAACGCTGGCCGCCGGCGGCCGCGCCTGCCGGCCGCTGATCGCTCGCGACGGGCTGGCGCCGACCTTGATCGAGCCAGCGCTCGATTACCTGCGCGGCCGCGGGACGCAGATCCGGCTCGAACATCAGCTCCGTGGGATGCGCTTTGCCGCGCAACGCGTCGAGGCGCTCGATTTCGGCGATGAGGTCGTCGCGCTCGGTGATGCCGATGCGGTGATCCTTGCCGTGCCGCCTTATGCCGCGGCGTCGCTGGTGGCCGGCCTCACCGTGCCGAACGCATTTCGCGCCATCGTCAATGCGCATTTTCGCATCGAACCGCCCGCCGGACAGCCGCCGATTCTCGGTGTCATCAACGGCACCACGCAATGGATCTTCGCCTTTCCCGGCCGGCTGTCAGTCACCGTGAGCGCCGGCGACGCGCTGCTCGATACGCCGCGCGAGCAGCTGGCGCGTACCATCTGGGCGGAGGTAGCGCAGGCGGCGGCGCTCCCGGCTGAGCTCTTGCCGCCTTGGCAGATCGTGCGCGAGCGCCGCGCCACTTTCGCCGCGACTCCCGCGCAGGATCAAAAGCGTCCCGGCCCGCGAACGGCGTGGCGCAACCTCTTGCTCGCCGGCGATTGGACCAATACCGGCTTGCCCGCGACCATCGAAGGTGCCATTCGGTCCGGCAATCGCGCCGCCGAGCTTCTGCGCCAGATGCAGCCTTAAATGACACCGTGATGAACGATCTCGATTCCCATATCGAAACCGCTACCCAAGCGCTGCTGGCGTGCCAGCGTGCCGACGGGCATTTTCTGTTCGAGCTGGAAGCGGACGCCACCGTCCCGGCGGAATATGTGCTGTTGCGGCATTATCTCGGCGAACCAGTCGATGCTGCGCTGGAAGCCGGCATCGCCGCTTACCTGCGCCGCATTCAAGGCGCGCATGGCGGCTGGCCGCTATTTGCCGACGGCGCCTTCGACATGAGCGCGACGGTGAAAGCTTATTTCGCGCTCAAGATGATCGGGGATTCGCCGCAGGCCGAACATATGCGGCGCGCCCGCGACGCGGTGCGGCTGCGCGGCGGCGCCGAGCGCAGCAATGTGTTCACCCGTTGCTTCTTGGCGCTCTACGGCATCGTGCCTTGGCGCGCGGTGCCGGTGATGCCGGTCGAGATCATGCTGCTGCCGAAATGGTTTCCGTTCCATCTCGACAAGATTTCGTATTGGAGCCGCACGGTGATCGTGCCGCTTCTGGTGCTGATGGCGAAGAAGCCGCGCGCGCGTAACCCGCAGGGCGTGGGCGTCGCCGAGCTGTTTCTGGAGCCGCCCAGGCAGCTCGGCCCCACGCCGAAGGCGCCGCACCAGAAGGCGTCATGGTTCTGGTTCTTTCGCGTTGTCGATGATGTGCTGCGCGCGGCCGAGCCGTGGTTCCCGCAGAGGGTGCGTGTCCGCGCCATCGACCGCGCCGTCTCCTGGGTCGACGAGCGGCTCAACGGCGAAGACGGGCTTGGCGCGATTTTCCCCGCAATGGCGAACAGCGTCATAATGTACGACGCGCTCGGCGTGCCGGCGGAGGATCCGCGGCGCGCGATCGCGCGCCAATCGGTCGACAAACTGCTTGCGGTGCATGACGATGAGACCTATTGCCAGCCCTGCGTGTCGCCGATCTGGGATACCGGGCTCGCCTGCCATGCGCTCCTTGAAGTCGGCGGCGAGCGCGCGGTGGCGGAAGCCAAGCGTGGCCTCGATTGGCTCATTCCCAAACAAATACTCGATGTGCGCGGCGACTGGATCGCGCAGCGGCCGAATGTGCGACCCGGCGGCTGGGCCTTCCAATATGCCAATGCGCATTATCCCGACGTCGATGATACCGCGGTGGTGGCGATGGCGCTCGACCGCATCCAGGAAACGGGGCAGGGGGATTATACCGCCGCGATCGATCGCGCACTGGAGTGGATCGTCGGCATGCAGAGTGTCAACGGCGGCTGGGGCGCCTTCGATGCCGACAATGATTATTATTATCTCAACAATATTCCGTTCGCCGACCACGGCGCGCTGCTCGATCCGCCGACCGAGGATGTCAGCGCCCGCTGCCTGTCGATGCTGGCGCAGCTCGGCGAGATCAAGAGCGCGCCGGCCGAACGTTCGCTTGCGTATCTGCGCCGGACCCAGCGTCCCGACGGCTCATGGTATGGCCGATGGGGCATGAATTACATCTATGGCACCTGGTCGGTATTGTGCGCGCTCAATGCCGCGGGCGTTGCAGCGGAAGCGCCGGAAATGCGCAAAGCGGCGGAATGGCTCGCCGACATTCAGAATCCCGACGGCGGTTGGGGCGAAGATGGCTCGAGCTACAGGCTCGATTACCACGGCTACGAGCGCGCGCCGTCCACCGCCTCGCAAACCGCCTGGGCTGTGCTTGGCCTCATCGCGGCGGGCGCGCTCGATCATCCGGCGGTGGCGCGCGGCATCCAATATCTCGCCGACACGCAAAGCGCCGACGGCCTCTGGAATGAGCCGCGCTACACCGCGACCGGTTTTCCGCGCGTGTTCTATCTGCGCTATCACGGCTACGCGAAATATTTTCCGCTGTGGGCGCTGGCGCGCTACCGCGATCTCACGCGCGGCAATGCCAAGCGGGTGACGTTTGGGATGTGAACGCCGGGAAGCCATCCCATTTTTTAATCGACTTGATCGCGTGAACCGGTTCCATTTGAACCGGTGCCTCGAGGTCCATGAGCCGGAACTGATCAACGCGACGGTCGCGCTCGGCGCCGACGGCGAAGGCTCGTAGCGAGCGCGGCGGAAACACGCCGGACGGAATAGCAAAGCGAGGTCGCCGTTTCGCCTTCTCTCTCTAGAGGGGATGAGGCCGACAGCCGAAGTTCCATCAATCATGGCTGCGCGTCAGCGCCGCGACCACTCGGTTGATCAATGGCGCCGCCAGCAAAACAAATGGCGTCATGATCACCCAAGCGATCAGCCAGGATTTGAGCCACTGGCTCGCGAACATCCCTTGGTGAAGGAATGGCGCGCTGGCGATTCCAGCGGCGACGGCACAGGTAAATCCCGATTGAATGAATCCGTACAGGAAATGACCGTAGCGCTTTGGAACCGGCATCTTCGCCGCCCCTCCGTTCGGCAAAGGCATGACTTTTATTTAGTAAAGGATTACGCCGCGCTGGCTGAAGTTCGCGCCGCGTCCTTGCTAGCTTCCTTGGCCGCTTCCTTGGCCGCTTCCTTCGCCGCTTTCTCGCGCGCTTCGTTGGCGCGGATTTCCGACAGGCGCAATTGAACTTGGCTATCGAACACGTATTGTGCCGGGCGCTGATTGGAGAGGTCGATTTCTGGCGCCATCGGGCCCTCGGTGCGCACGCCGCGCAGCGCGATGCCGAACGCCTCGAGCGGATGCGCCATCATCGCTTCGGCGGCGGTCGCCTCGTAGCCGCAATGCGCCATGCAGTTCGCGCACTTTTCATAGCGGCCGGTGCCGTAGGCATCCCAGTCCGTGGCTTCCATCAATTCCGTGAACGTCTTGGCATAGCCTTCGCCGAGCAGATAGCACGGCTTCTGCCAGCCGAAGACGTTGCGCGTCGGCATGCCCCATGGCGTGCAGTGGAATTCCTGATTGCCGGCGAGGAAGTCGAGGAACATGCCGGAATGGGTGAGATTCCATTCCTTGCCCTTGTTCTTTTCCTTGCCGAGCGCGAACACCTTGCGGAACAGCTCCTTGGTCTTGCGCCGGTTGAGGAAGTGTTCCTGGTCCGGCGCGCGTTCATAGGCGTAGCCGGGCGAGATCGAGACGCCGACGCCAAGCTCGGTGGTGAGATCGAGGAACTTGGCGATGTCTTCGGCCGGATGGCCGTCAAATATCGTGCAGTTGACATTGACGGCAAAGCCTTTCGCCTTCGCGGCTTTGATCGCGTCGACCGCTTTCTCGAAGCCACCGTCCATACACACTGACTTGTCGTGGTGCTCCTTGATGCCGTCGAGATGCACGGAAAAGAACAGATAAGGAGACGGCTCAAACAGATGCAGCTTCTTTTCCAGAAGCAGCGCGTTCGTGCACAGCGACACGAATTTCTTGCGCCCAACGATGCCTTTGACGATTTCGCCGATCTCCTTGTGGATCAGCGGCTCGCCGCCCGGAATCGCCACCATCGGCGCGCCGCATTCGTCCACGGCATCGAGGCATTCCTGCACCGAAAGCCGCTTATTAAGGATGGCGTCCGGATAATCGATCTTGCCGCAGCCGAAGCATGACAGATTGCAGCGAAACAGCGGCTCGAGCATGAGTACGAGCGGATAGCGCTTGCGGCCGGCGACACGCTGGCGGAGCACATAAGCGCCGACTTTGACTTTTTGTCGTAGTGATACGGCCAAGGTTCTTGTCCTCGTCGTTATTGTCTTTGATGGCTAGATGGCTTCCGCAGCCCGCGTGGCGGTAACGGTAGCGCCGTCGGTGAGTTCCGGCGGCAAGCGGAATTCAATTGTTTCGTGCCGGCCGGTGAGCTGGCTGACGTCTACCGGATTGAGCCGGCGCAACGCCTCGATGACGTCTTCAACCAGCACTTCCGGCGCCGATGCGCCGGCGGTGATACCGACGGTCTTGGCGTTGCGGAACCAGCCCGGATCGAGCTCGCTGCCGTCGGCGATCAGATAGCTCGGCGTGCCCGCCTCCTCGCCGATCTCGCGCAGCCGGTTGGAGTTGGAGCTGTTCTTGGCGCCGACCACCAGAATGACGTCGACAAGCTTGCTTAATTCACGAACCGCGGTCTGGCGATTCTGCGTCGCGTAGCAGATGTCGCGCGTCTCCGGCCCGACGATATTGGTGAAACGGTTGTGAAGCGCGGCGATGATGCCGCGGGTGTCGTCCACGCTCAACGTGGTCTGCGTCACGTAGGCGACCGGCGTGTCGGAAGGAATGTCGAGCGTGTCGACGTCGTGCTCGGTCTGGACCA
The DNA here is from genome assembly GCA_035703785.1 of Xanthobacteraceae bacterium. Lineage (GTDB taxonomy): Bacteria > Pseudomonadota > Alphaproteobacteria > Rhizobiales > Xanthobacteraceae > BOG-931. The sequence goes on along the minus strand of DASSXN010000009.1, from coordinate 9,014 downwards.
GAGTCACCGGCTCGGCGATCTGGCCCATCGTGCCTTCGACTTCGGGATGGCCGGCATGGCCGATGAGAATGAGGCGGCGGCCCTGCGCGACATAGCGCTTGCCCTGGTTGTGCACCTTGGTGACCAGGGGACAGGTCGCGTTGAGCACCGGCAGATTGCGTGAGGCGGCCTCTTCCTCGACGCTCTTGGCGACGCCGTGGGCGCTGAAGATCGTCACCGCATTGGGCGGCACTTCGGAAAGGTCTTCGACAAAGCGCGCGCCTTTGGCTTTGAGGCTCTCCACCACATGCTTGTTGTGGACGATCTCGTGGCGGACATAAACCGGCGGACCGAATTTCTGCAGTGCTCGCTCGACGATTTCGATGGCGCGCACCACGCCCGCGCAAAAACCACGAGGCTGGGCCAGTATCACTTTCATCAAGACCTCCCGGTTCAGGACCGGTTTGCGGTTGACTTTGCGTTCAACGTCTTTGCGTTCAACGTCTTTGCGTTCTACGTCTTTGCGTTCTACGTTTGACCCTGCGGCCAGCCGCCGCAAGGCGCGGGGGCGTGGCATATTCGGCGTTATGTATGTCGCGCTGGGCGGCTGCGGTAGCTCTGCTAACCCATTCTTTTCAAGTATTTATCTCATTTCCTTGGATGCCCCGCACTGCCGCCTGACGGCTAATGCCGAGGATCTCTCAAACAACGAGCCGCTAAAACCCAAGTTTAGACCCAAGCTTAAACCCATCTTTGGGCGAAAATGCCCTTACTTGTCCAGAAGCCGTGGCGAAAGCCGCCCGCGGACCTGGAAAACAACCTGCCCAAGATGCAAAAGACGCAAAAGTCCAACGCCCTACATTGCAACCGGTTCGCGGCGCCGGCCATTGGTTTTGCGGGATGTGTCTGCCAGCCGCCAGTCGAGGACAAACCCCTCTGCGATAACGCATAGCCCTTGAATAACTGGCGCATAGGTCAGATCGCGGCTAGGAATATAACCACGATTTCACTTTTGCGCGCATTCGGGCATTTAGGCTTAAGGGCTGGTCCCCATGCCTCCATTTTGCCCTTGTCGTAACGCCTGAAACCGCGCTTCTCCGCCAACGCTCAAGCCCCCGATCATCGCAATCCGCCGGCAATCATGAGAATAGTCACCAGCTTTGTTGTCCGCGCGATCAGGTTCTGCACGCAATACGCGGCGCCGGTGATCGTTCTCTCGGTCCTGCTTGGCGTGGTGTCATCCTGGTATGCGGTGACGCATTTCGCGATGACGACCGACGTCAACCAGCTCATTTCACCGAACCTTGCATGGCGGCAGCGCGAAGCCGAAATGGAGAAGGCGTTTCCCCATTTCGAATTGATCGTCGCCGTGGTCAATGCACCGACCACCGAACTGGTCGAGGGCGCTACCAACGCGCTGGCGCAACGGCTGTCGCAGCAAAAGGATCTGTTTCGCTCGATCGAGCAGCCCAAAGGCGGGCGGTTCTTTGCTCAGGAAGGACTGTTGTTCGAAGCGACGGCCGATCTCACCTCGCAAATGAACATGCTCACGCAGGCGCAGCGCCTGGTGCAGGTGCTGGCCGGCGACCCGTCGCTGCGCGGCGTCATGCAGACGCTGCAATTCGGGCTGCTCGGCGTCCAAGGTGGCCAGATCACGCTCGACAATATGGCCTGGCCGATGACGCTCGCCGCCGACACGATTGAAAAGACGAATGTCGGAAAGCCGGCGGATTTTTCCTGGTACGAGCTAGTGCAAGGCCATGCGCCGCCGTCCGGCGATCTCGTTCGCTTCCTCGAGATCCGCGCCACGCTCGATTATTCCGAGCTTGAACCCGGTAAGCGCGCGACCGACGCCATCCGCAAAGCCGCCGCCGACCTCGATCTGCGCGGCAAATATCAGGCGCAGCTCCGGCTCACCGGACCGGTGCCGATGGCGGACGAGGAATTCTCCACGATCAAGGAAAATGCGGCGCTCAACGTCACCGTGACCATCACCATCGTGCTCCTCATCCTGTGGCTCGCTTTGCGCTGGATGCGGATCATTTTCGCGGTGTTCGTCTGCGTCGCCGTGGGTCTTTCCATCACGGCGGCGGTCGGCATGATGATGGTGGGCACACTCAATCTGATCTCGGTTTATTTTGCCGTCCTTTTCGTTGGCCTCGGTGTCGATTTCGGCATCCAGTTCAGCGTGCGCTACCGCGCCGAGCGCCACGACACCGACGATTTGCATGAGGCGCTGCTGCAGACCGGCCGGCGCGCCGGCGCGCCGCTGACGCTGGCGGCGCTCGCAACCGCCGCCGGGTTCCTGTCGTTCCTGCCCACGGTCTACAAAGGCGTGTCCGAACTCGGGCTCATCGCCGGCATCGGCATGCTGATCGCATTTGCTACCAGCATCACGCTATTGCCGGCGCTGCTCAGCGTGCTCAAGCCGCCGGGCGAGACGGAACAGCTCGGCTACGCGGTACTGGCGCCGGTCGATCGCTTCCTGGAACGCCATCGCATGGCGATCCTGATCGTGACCGCGGTCGTGGTGGCCGCGGGATTGCCGCTGCTTTATTGGCTGCGCTTCGATTTCAATCCGATCAATTTGCGCAGCCCCAGTACGGAGGCGGTTTCGACCTATCTGTCGCTGAAGGACGATCCCGACAGCGGCTTCAATGATATCCAGGTGCTCGAGCCGTCGCTCGAGGCGGCCGATCGGCTGGCGACGAAACTGCGCGCCTTGCCCGAGGTCGCGCGCGCGACGACGTTGTCGAATTTTATCCCCGCCGATCAGAAGCAGAAGTTGCCGCTGATCCAGAACGCGGCGAAGGTGCTCCTGCCTTTGCTCAATCCCGCCGCGCCCAGCCCGCCGCCGACCGACGCACAAAATGTCAGCATGATGGGCTCCACGGTCGACGCGCTCAAACGGCTTGCCGGCAACGGCAATGGCGCCGGCGCGGTTGCCGCGCGGCGCCTTGCCGACGCCATGACGGCGTTGTCGAAGGCCGATCCCGCGGTACGCCAGCGCGTGCAAGACATCGTCGTGCAGCCGCTGCGGATCGCGCTCGACGACTTGCACAATCTATTGACCGCGCACGAGGTCACGCGCGCCAATCTGCCGCCGGAAATGGTGCGGCAATGGGTGACGCCGGACGGCCGCGCGCGCATCGACGTGGCGCCGAGCGGCGATTCCAGCAACAACGAGGTGCTGCAAACTTTCGCCCGCGCGGTGCAGGCGGTCGCGCCCAAGGCGACCGAAGGGCCGATTTCGATCCTGGAGGCGCGGCGCGAGGTGGTGATCGCGTTTCTCGAAGCCGGTGCCTGCGCGCTGTTGTCGATCGGCGTCCTGCTGTGGATCATGCTGCGCCGGTTCGGCGATGTGCTGCTCACGCTGGTGCCGCTGCTGCTCGCCGGCGTCGTGACGCTGGAAATCTGCGTCCTGATCGACCTGCCGCTGAATTTCGCCAACATCATCGCCTTGCCGCTGTTGCTCGGCGTCGGCGTGGCGTTCAAGATCTATTACATCATGGCTTGGCGCGAAGGGCAGACCAATCTCTTGCAATCGGTGTTGACGCGGGCGGTGACGTTTTCCGCCTGCACCACCGCGACCGCGTTCGGCTCGTTGTGGTTTTCCAGTCATCCGGGCACCTCCAGCATGGGCAAGCTGCTGGCGATCTCGCTGTTGACCACGATGGCCGCCGCGGCCTTGTTTCAGCCGGTGCTGATGGGAAAGCCGCGCCAGATCGACCCGAGCGATTAGTTTTTCCCCTCCCGCCCACGCGCGCAGCGCGTGGTGGGGAGGGGTTAGGGGTAGGGGGAATCTTCTTAGCTCACCCCCCACCCCGGCTCACATTACTGCGTAATGTTCGCCGACCCTCCCCACCGCTTCGCAGGGGGGAGGGAGACAAAAAGCAATCATTGCTTGAGAACGCGCGTCAAGCCTACTGCCCGATAGTGCTGCGCAATTGCAGCGGCGCTTCGGATTTGCGCGCCGGCGGCGGCCGCTTCTGACTGGCGGCGGGATTCTGCGTCGGATTCTGGTTGACGGCCGGATTGGGATTCACCGACGGATCGAGCGCGCTATAGGCGGAATCCGGCAGGCGCGTCCAATATTGGTTCTGCCCGAGCAATTCAAACCCGATATAGCCGCGGACCACCAAAGTCTGCCCGTCCGGAGTAACCTTCATCGTCGCTTTGTAGATTTTGCCGTCGCGCGGATCGAGGATGGTTCCGCCGCCGAATTTGTCTTCGCCCTCCGGTTTCATGCCGCGGATGATCTCCAAGCCGAGCCAAGTGTGGTCGTGGCGATCGTCCTTGCATTTATCGCAAATCGCATTCGGATCTTCGCCGGGCTTGAGAAACATTTTCGCGATAATGCCGTCGAGGACGCCGTTGTGATCGCTGATCAGAAACCAACCGGTCGGCTGTTTGGTGTCTGAATCAACCGCTTGCCACAATCCGGCCGGCGACCATTGGCCGGCGCTCTGCGCCGGGACGGACCAAAAGAGCGGCAGAGTAGCCGCGGCGGCGATCGCCCATCTCACGCGCATCATCCGAGCTCCCACACGATTTCGGACGCCGTTGCCGCCCTCAGCGGTGAATTATTCTCAGGCGATGGCCTATGGCTGAGATATCGCCGCACGCTGACCGATGCAATGCCCTCGCGAAGCTGCAAGTTCAGCGGCATGGATGCGTCCATATGACACCGCGTGTTTGTCCATGGAGAAGCAATACTGAGATGCAAGATCGGTCCGAACAAAAGTGACGCCGCCAGACGCGGTCAAGTCACTCGCGGCTTCGGGATACCGAAGCGCGCGTCGGGGGCGGGGGCGCCGTGGACAAAAGCTGGGTGGATTGCGACCGCGCGACGGTCAAGCGCCGCTATGATCGCTTGGCCAAATTCATTCCGCTGCTCGATCGCTTGTTGTTTCTACCGCCGGGGCTGCGCCGCAGCGCCGTCGAACAGTTGAGGTTGTACGCCGGCGCGCGCGTGCTGGAAATCGGCTGCGGCACTGGAATCGGCCTTGCCTATTTGTCCGATGCGGTCGGGCCGGGCGGACGCGTCTACGGCGTCGACCTTTCTCCCGGCATGTTGCAGAGGGCGCGGGCGCGCTGCGCCAGCGCGCGCTGGCGCAATGTTGCGCTTTACGAATGCGACGCCGCCGACTTTGTCGCGCCCGAGCCACTCGACGGCGTGTTGTTCTGCGTGTCTTACAACACCATGCCGCACCACCGAACGGTTCTGCGCCGCGCCTGGAAGGCGCTGCGGCCGGGCGGGCGGCTTGTCATCATGGATGCGCGGCTGCCATCCGGGCGCTCCGCCAAATGGTTGTTGCCGCTCAGCCTGTGGCTGATGAAACGCACGATGCTGGGCAACCCGCTCATCCAGCCGTGGCGGGAACTCGCCGCGCTCTGCGACGATTTCGAGATGCAAAAATATTTGTTCGGCTCATACTACATTTGCCGTGCCGTCAAGCCGTCCCCCGAGCCGGTCGCCGCTGCCGAGGCGTCGAATGACGAAACCGCAATCGATCCCGCCTATCGTATCGCGGCGGAGTGACCCGCCGCGATCCCGCGCATCGGCTTGATCGGCGCTGCATTCGCGGCCCGTTTGTCCGCCCGCGCTGCTTGTCGACCCGCCCGGCCTGCCGCTAGAATTCGCTTGCCGCCGCGTTTGGTCGCGGCGCGGCGCAACCGGCGCGAGCAAAAACACCGTGAAAATTAAGACGATCGAAGCCATCGCCGTCCGTCTGCCGATGAAGAAGCCGGTGCAAATGGCCGGCGAGACGGTGGCGCAGGCCGAGAACGTTTTCGTCCGCATCGAATCCGATGCCGGCGCGATCGGCTGGGGCGAAGCGGCGGCGGCGCCGACCATGACCGGAGAAACCATTGCCGGCATGATGGCGGCGATTGAGCTGATGCGGCCCAGGCTCTTTGGCCGGGCGGCCTACGATTTCGTCGGCGCCGCCACCGCCATGGACGCGCAGCTCTACGGCAATAGCGGCGCCAAGGCCGCGATTGACATGGCGCTCCACGACCTGGTCGGACGCGCCAGCGAGCGGCCGGTCTATGCTTTGTTCGGCGCCAAGCAGCGCAGCCGCATGCCGGTGCTCGCGGTTATTGGATCAGAAGATGCGGCAGCCGATTTGCGCGACGCGCAAGCGTGCTGGAACGCGGGCTACCGCGCTTTCAAGATCAAGGTCGGATTGGGCTCGCCCGAGGCCGACGCCGTACGCACGATGATGCTGTGCCAGGCGCTCAAGGGCCAAGCGCAAGGCACCGAGCCGTGCCTGGTTTCGGCCGACGCCAATCAGGGCTTTTCCGTCGATGGCGCGCTCACCTTTGTGCGCGGCATCGGCGATTGCGGGCTCGACTTTTTTGAACAGCCGGTCAGTGCCCACGATCTCGATGGTATGAGCCGCATCGCCGCGGCCACCAAAGTGCAGATCGGCGCCGATGAGGGCATTCATTCGCTCGACGACATCGCCCGGCATCACGAGCGCAAGGCCGCACGCGGCGTCAGTCTCAAGGCAATCAAGCTCGGCGGACTGTCCGGGTTGTTTGCGGCAAGCCGGCTATGCGGTCAACTTGGCATGCACGTCAATATTTCGTGCAAGACCGGCGAGACGAGCCTCGCTTCGGCCGCCGCCGTGCATCTGGCCGCGGTGGCGCCGGCGCTCGCCTGGGGCCTCACCGTCACCTCGAGCGGCCTTGCCGAGGACGTCACTGCGGCACCGTTGCGCGTCGACGCCGGCCATGTCGAAGTGCCGGAGCGGCCCGGACTCGGCATCGATGTCGATGAGCATCGGCTGCGGCGCCGCCAGCAGGAATTCAAGCGCGTCGCGTGAACAAACAACGAGATGCGATGAACGATACCGGAGGACCGGAGCGCCCGTATCGCTTCATCGGTAGGCCGGTGCCGCGCAAAGAGGACGAGCGGCTCGTCACCGGCAAGGGCCGCTTCACCGACGATTTCAATCTCGACGGTCAAGCCTATGCGGCGATGGTGCGCTCGCCATATCCGCATGCGCGCATCGTTGCGATCGATGTCGCGTCGGCAAAAAACATGCCCGGTGTGCTTGGCGTCTTCACCGGTGCCGATTGCGCCGCCGAAGGTCTTGCGCCGATTCCGCACGATCCGGTGCCCAAGACCAAATACGACATGAAGCTCACCGGGCCCGGCGGCGGCGCGGTGTTCGCCGGCCCGCATGTGTTGTTGCCGGCGGATCGCGCGCGCCATGTCGGCGAGGCGGTGGCGATGGTCGTTGCCGGCACCAAGGCGCAGGCGATGGACGCGGCCGAAGCGGTCACCGTGCGCTATCAGGAATTGGCGTTCGTGCTGCATTCCGAGGACGCCATGGTTCCGGGCGCGCCGGCGCTGTGGGATGACGCGCCCAACAACATCTGCGTCGATACGACTTTCGGCGACGCCGCGGCGACCGATGCGGCCTTTGCCCGCGCCGCGCATGTCGTGAGCCGCAAATTCCACATCGGCCGCGTCACCGGTGTGCCGCTCGAACCGCGCGCCGCGCTTGGCGCCTACGACGCCGCGACCGGCCGCTACACGCTTTATGCCGGCTCGGGCGGCGCAGTGCGGCAAAAGCGCGAACTCGCAACCGTGCTCGGCATCGCGCCAGAGAACTTGCGGGTATTGTCCTACGACGTCGGCGGCAATTTCGGCACGCGCAACCGCGTCTTCGTCGAATTCGCGTTGGTGCTGTGGGCGGCGAAGAAACTCGGATGCCCGGTGAAATTCACCGCAACCCGCGCGGAAGCCTTCTTGAGCGATTATCAGGGCCGCGATCTTGTCAGTGAGGTCGCGCTGGCGCTGGACAAAGACGGCCGCATGCTGGCGATGCGCGCCACCAATATCAGCAATGTCGGCGCCCGTTGCGTTTCACTGTCGCCCCTGAGCAAAGGGGCGGGGCTCATTCCCGGCTCCTATGCCATTGCGGCCGCACATTTGCGCGCGCTCGCGGTTTTCACCAATACCATGCCGACGCAGGCCTATCGCAGTTCCGGGCGGCCGGAAGTGACCTACGCGATCGAGCGCCTCGTCGATATCGCTGCCGACGAGCTCGGCGATGCACTTGGACTGGATCGCATCGCGCTCCGGCGCAAGAATCTGATCCGCCCCGACGCCATGCCTTATCGCAACGCCGTCGGCATGCTGTATGACAGCGGCCGCTACGCAGAAAACATGAAATGGGCGATGGAGCTCGCCGACTGGAAAGGCTTTCCGGCGCGCCGCCGCGAGGCGCGCCGCCGCGGCAAGCTGCTCGGATTGGGGCTTGCCAATTACGTCGAGTCCTCAATCGGCGCGCCGCGCGAGCAGGCGCGCATCAAAGTGCAGCCGGAAGGCCGCGTCGACGTGATCATCGGCACCCAGCCGTCCGGTCAGGGTCACGAGACGAGCTTCGCGCAGGTCATTTCCGATTTGCTGTTTGTGCCGAGCGACGCCGTGCGCATCATTCTCGGCGATACCGACGTGGTGCAGGTTGGCGGCGGCTCGCATTCCGGCCGCTCGATGCGCCACGCCGCGACGGTGTTTTCCAAGGCGGCGGTCGCGCTGATCGCCAAGAGTAAGGAGATCGCCGCTTTGGTAATGGGCACCACAGCGGAAAATGTTTCCTTCAATGACGGCCGTTTCGCCGCGCGCGATACCAATCGCACCTTCGATTTTTTCGAGCTTGCTCGTGAGTTTACGCGCGAAGCGGCGCAGCTTGAGCTTCCGGAAAACTTAAAAGACGGTCTCGCGGTCGTCACCGACAACGAAATGCACGATCCGGTTTTTCCCAATGGCACCGCGATCTGCGAGATCGAAATCGATCCGGACACCGGTGAGATGCAAATCACCCGCTATGCCTCGGTCGACGATGTCGGGCGCTGCATCAATCCCTTGATCGTGCACGGCCAGACCCACGGCGCGATTGCGCAAGGCGTCGGCCAGGCGATGTCCGAGCAGATTTATCTCGATCCGGATTCCGGCCAGCCGCTGACCGGCTCGCTGATGGATTACGCCATGCCGCGCGCCGACACACTGCCGGCCTTCG
>DASSXN010000132.1:0-23450 GCA_035703785.1 Xanthobacteraceae bacterium | reverse complement strand
ATCGGGCTCGCCATACAGTCTGTCGCGCTTTCGGTCTATCTGTCGCTGCGCCGGCCTGCTGTGATGTTCGCGCTGTTGCGGGCCTGGAAACCGTCGCTATTCGCCGGCTTCATGGGCGCGCTCGCTTCGCAGTTCTGGTTTCTCGCCTTCGCGCTCGCGACCGCGGCTAGCGTGCGGACGCTGGCGCTCGTTGAAGTTCTGTTCGCGCAATTGGTAGCGCGATACGGCTTCGGTCAGCGCACCAGCGCGCGCGAAGCCATCGGCATGGTGCTCGTGGTCGCCGGGGTGGCGCTGCTCATACTGGCCTATTGAAGACCTTGGCGCGCGCGGTGACGATCCCCGTCATTCTTGCCGCCGTCAATTCTTGTCGTCAGGCAGGATCGGCAGCGGGTGAAATTCGATGCCTTCCTCGTGCAATTGCTTCGCTTCTTCCGGCGAAGCTTCGCCGTAGATCGAGCGGTGCTCGGCCTCGCCGTAATGAATCTTGCGCGCTTCCTCCGGAAACCGGGGGCCGACATAATGCGCATTCTTGGTGATGTGATCGCGCAGTTCTTTCAGCTTATGCCGCAGCTCGCGTTCCGCGGCCGACACCATCGCGACCGGCGTCTTTGGCGGGATTGGCGGCATCGGCCCCGCCTGCAGCGGCGGTGGCGTAGGCGGCGTGGGCGTCGGCGGCCGCGGATCCGCAGTCCCGCTATCGCCGAGCTTCGCGGCCAGATTGGGCGCCAAGTTGGGCGCCATGATCGCCTTTTCCACCTTCGCCGAGCCGCACACCGGGCAGGTCACCAGAGCGCGCTTGGCCTGCTTGTCATAGCTGGCGGAGTTCGCAAACCAACTTTCGAAACTATGACCTTGGTCGCAGTTGAGCGCGTAACGAATCATGTCGGCTCTCGCACTGCGTGTAGATAGGTCGGCTCGGCCAGCGGTTCAACGAGCTCGAAGCGACGGCCATGATGGAGTGAAGGAATCCGGCTGCGTGCCGCGACGACCTCGGACGGGTCGATCTGCGCCATGACCACGCCCGGCTCGGTGCCGCCCTCGGCCAGGATGCGGCCCCAGGGATCGACGACCAGCGAATGGCCGTAAGTCTCGCGACCGTTTTCGTGCTTGCCGCCTTGGGCGGCGGCGAACACGAAGCAGCCGTTTTCGATGGCACGCGCGCGCTGCAGAACATGCCAGTGCGCTTCACCGGTTTGCTTCGTGAAAGCTGACGGAATCGCCAGAAGCGATGCGCCCGCTTCCGCCAGCGCTCGGTAGAGCGCCGGAAAGCGCAAATCGTAACACACGGTCAGGCCGAGGCGGCCCCACGGCAGATCTGCAACCATCGCCAGCTCGCCGGGACGGTAAGTGTTGGATTCCCGGTAGCTTTCGCCGCCCGCGAGATCGACGTCAAACATGTGGATCTTGTCGTAGCGCGCGGTCACCTCGCCGCGGCGGTCGATCAGAAACGAGCGGTTTGCGGCTTTTTCCGGCGATGCCTTGATCGCGAGCGAGCCGATATGGATATAGATCGCGAGCTTGCGCGCCACTTCGCGCAAGGTCGTCAGCGTCACATCCTGCTCTTCAGCGACAATCTTCGCGAATAATTGTTCGCGCTTTGCTGCCAGGATATTCGTCATTTCCGGGGTGAGCACGTAATCGGCGCCGGCCTCTTTGGCCTGGTCGATCAAGTCCAATGCCGCGCCCAGGTTGGCCGCCGGATCGAGCCCCGAGCGCATCTGAATCATTGCGGCGTTGAAGCTCACACGCTCGGCGGCGCTCATGATTCCTTCGCCTCGGCAAGCAGCGAATCGAGCTTGCCCGCTTCCTCCAGCGCATAAAGATCGTTGCAGCCCCCGACATGGGTCGCGCCGATGAAAATCTGCGGGTAGGTGCTCCGGCCGTTGGCGCGCTGGATCATTTGCTTGCGAACGTCCCGTTTTCCAGTGACGTCGATCTCATGGTAGCTCACGCCCTTGCTCGAAAGGAGCTCCTTGGCATCCTGGCAATAGGGGCAGTAGCGAACCGTATAAATATCGATATTGGCCATGATCGGTCGAAATTTTTAGCAAAGTCTTATATGGACGTTCGTGCCGGCTCGGCAACCCTGGCAAAAACCAGCACATCGACATTGGCGGCCCCGGCGCGCAGCAGCGCTCGCGCACAGCCGTCGACGGTTGCCCCCGATGTCAGCACGTCATCGATGAGAACCAGCCGCCGGCCGGTCACGGCGGCCTTGCCGTCGCCGGGCACGCGAAAAGCGCCTTGGACGTTGGCGGCGCGTTCGGTCCGTGACAGCCCAACCTGCTGCGCGGTCGGCTTGACCCGCTTGAGAGCGCCGGCAGCAACCGGCACGCCGGTTTGGCGCGATACCGCCGCGGCCAGCATGGCGGATTGATTGAAACGCCGCGCCCACAAGCGCCGCCAATGCAGTGGCACCGGCACCAGCGCGTCGGCCTCGGCGAGAAGTTCGCGTCCGGCCTGACTGACCCAGCGGCCCATCATTGGTGCAAGATCAAGCCGATCGCCATATTTGAGTGCGTGCACCAGCACCCGCGAAATCTCATCGAAACGCACCGCGGCGCGGGCGCGGTTATAGGCCGGAGGATCGGCAATCGCCTCCATCGACAAGATGCCCGGTCCGGGATCGTAGACGAAGGGTGTGCCGAGCCGCTCGCAATAGGGTCGCGTGACGAACGACAGTTTCGACCAGCAGGCCGGACAGAGGCCGCGGCCCTCGACCGGTTCGCGGCAGGCGGCACAGAGTGGCGGCAGCGCGAGATCGAGCACGCGGCGCAACGCCGATTGGGCGGCGCCGGCGATATGCTTGAACGGAGCGGGGAGAATATTGCCGTCGGACAGCATCGAGGCGCCACGCTACCGTTCTGGATGGCCATTGTCATCGGGCCTGCGTGGCGACACATGCTGCGGAACATGAAACAATGACTCAACGGTTGAGAGATAGATGACCGAGAACCCGATCATCTTCGATCGTTTGCTCCAGCGCCGGCGCCGCTCCCGCGCCGCGGCGTCGCCGGCGAATTTTTTGCTCGATCATGTCGCTGGCGAATTTGCCGATCGTTTAAGCGTGGTGCTGCGCCGCTTCGATGTCGGCGTCGATCTTGGCACGCCCGGCGACGCAGTGCGCGTATCGCTGCGCCAGCTCGGCACGGTGGGAATGATCGTGGGCGCCGACATTATCGCCCGCGGCAAGCCATTCGTGCTCGCCGACGAGGAGGCGCTCCCGTTTCGCGACGCCAGCATCGATCTCGTGGTGTCCGGCCTGGCGCTGCACTTTGCCAATGACTTGCCGGGCGTGCTGGCGCAAATCTGCCGCGCGCTTAAGCCGGATGGTTTGTTTCTGGCGGCGCTCCTTGGCGGCGAAACACTGATCGAACTGCGGCAAGCTTTTGCCGAAGCCGAAAACGAAATCGAAAGCGGCGCCTCGCCGCGTGTGGCGCCATTCGCCGATCTGCGTCAGCTCGGCGCTTTGCTGCAGCGCGCGGGATTCGCCCTGCCGGTGACCGATGTCGAGCGCGTGACGGTGCGTTACAGCTCGGCTTTCGATTTGATGCACGATCTGCGGCGCATGGGGGCCGCCAACACGCTCGTGGCGCGCCGTCGTGTGCCGCTGCGGCGCACGACGCTGATGCGGATGGCGGACATTTACGCCCGGCGTTTCGCCGATGCCGATGGCCGCATTCGGACAACCTTCGATATTGTGTGGCTGTCGGGCTGGGCGCCGCATCCGAATCAACAACAGCCGCTGCGGCCCGGATCAGCAAAGGTGCGACTCGCCGAGGCGCTTGGCACGCGCGAGATTTCGGCCGGCGAGAAAACCGGCCGCTGACGCGTGAGCGTCGGTGCGGTTTCGTATATTGCTAAAGCGAAATAATCTTAGATTGATTCGGTATTTCGCTTTATGTGTTGTTTGAGCATGATCTTTTTCGACCTGGCTTCGCCCGCCGAAGCGTTACACGAAACGAAAAGCGGCCTGCACGGCTTCGCGCAGGCGGGAAACCGGCGTTCACTTTTCGGGATCATGCTTTAAATCAGCGCAGCAAGGTGCGCGATCAGCGGTTCGTCGGCCGGCGGCATCGGATATTGGCGCAGTTCCTGCGGCCGCACCCATTTCAGCTGCTGCGCCTCCTTGGCCGTAACGAACCCGTCCCAACGCCGGCACACATAGAGCGGCATGAGCAGATAGAAGTCGGGATAAAGGTGGCTCGCGAATGTCAGCGGTGCGAGACAATCTTCCTTCACCACTATTCCCAGTTCCTCTTTGAGTTCGCGAATGAGACACTGCTCGGGCCGCTCGCCGGCTTCGACCTTGCCGCCGGGAAATTCCCATAAACCGGCCATAGTTTTACCGGACGGTCGTTGCGCGATCAGGACCCGGCCGTCGGTGTCGATCAAAGCGCAGGCCGCGACGAGGATAAGCTTGACGGTCACGGGCTTCTCTTCGGCGTCATCGGCTAAAGCGAAATGATTTTAGGTTGATTCGGTATTTCCCTTTAGCTTGTTGCTTGAGCATGATCTTTTCCGACCTGGCTTCGCCCGCCGAAGCGTGACACAGGGATACTAGAGGCTAGTGTGGCTTCGCGCAGGCGGGAAACCGGCTTCCATCCTCGGATCAAGTCCGAGGACAGACTTTTTCGGGATCATGCTCTGATCCGCATCATTTCGAGAACGGCATCGGCGAAACTTTTTGGATCTTCCTGCGGCGGGTTGTGCCCGATCCGCGGCAGCACCCGCCGCTGATAGGGTGCGGTGAAGAAAGCGGCATGATGCGCGGAGCTCTCGGGCGGATGAACGCCGTCGGCCTCGCCCTGCAATGCGATCGTCGGCACTGTGATTTTAGGCTGTTGCGCCAGCCGCTGTTCGATCTCATCGAGCTTGGGATCGCCCGCGGCGTTGCCGTAGCGATGGCGGTAGGAGTGGATCGTCACCGCGACGAAATCGGGATTGTCGAACGAGGTTGCGCTGCGTTCAAATGTTGCGTCGTCGAATGGCCAATGCGGCGACCACAATCGCCAAAGCAGCCGGCACAGTTCGCGCCGGTTAGCTTCGATTCCGGCGCGCCCGCGCTCCATCTGGAAATACCATTGGTACCAGAGCCGGTGCTCCTGCGCCGGTGCGGTCGGCTTTCCGGCGCCGGGAATATTTTGGATATTGTAGGCGTTGACAGTTACGAGGCCGCGCACGCGCTCCGGCCACAGCGCCGCCACGATGCAGGCGGCGCGGCCACCCCAGTCGTAGCCGGCGAGCACAGCGCGATCGATAGAAAGTGCATCCATCAATTCGCGCAGATCATTGCCGAGCGCGGCCTGCTGGCCCGAGCGCGGCGTGGTCTGGTCAAGAAAACGCGTCGATCCGAAACCGCGCAGATAAGGCACGATCACGCGGGCGCCGGTGGCACAGAGCGGCGCGATGACCGCATCGTAGCATCGGGGATCGTATGGCCAGCCATGCATCAGAAAAACCGGCGCGCCGTCCGCCGCGCCGCTCTCCTCGTAAGCGACGTCAAGCACCGAGGTTCGGATGCGTTTGAGAACCGCGTTCAACTTCGATAATCCCCGTTGATCGCGACATATTCTTTGGTCAGGTCGCAAGTAAGCACGCGATCGCGACCCTTGCCGAGCCCGAGTGCGACCTTGAGGCTGATTTCCGGGCGCTTCATTGCCGCGGAAACCGCCGCTTCATCGTAAGCTTGATCGCGAGCGCCTTTATGAGCGACGCGAATGCCGCCGAACCAGATCGACAGCCGGTCGCGATCGGCCGGCTCGCCGGCTTTGCCGACCGCCATCACCACGCGGCCCCAGTTGGCGTCCTCCCCGGCAATCGCGGTTTTGACCAGGGGCGAATTGGCGATCGAGAACGCGATGCGTCGCGCCGAAGCTTTGGACACCGCGCCTTCAACGATGATCTCAACAAGCTTGCGCGCGCCTTCGCCGTCACGGGCGATTTGCTCGGCGAGGTTGGCCAGCACGGCAGCGAACGCCTTGCGAAATGGCGGCAGCCGCGGGTCGCTGCTGCGGCCGATGCGCGGCGCCGCCGCAGTGCCGGTCGCAAATGCCAACACGGTGTCTGAGGTTGAGGTATCGCCGTCAATGGTGACGGCGTTGAACGTATCGATCACGCCCTCGCGCAACACCGACTGCAGGACGGGAGCAGCAATCGGCGCGTCGGTAAAGATGAAAGCGAGCATGGTCGCCATGTCTGGCGCGATCATGCCCGCGCCCTTGGCGAAGCCATTGATGGTCACATCCGTTCCGCGCAGCCGAGCGCGCGCTGTGGCCAGTTTCGGGAATGTGTCGGTCGTCATGATGGCTTTGGCCGCATCGCCGTAGCCGTCTGGGCAGGCATCGGCGGCGAGGCCGACCATGACGCGATCGAAAGCTTGCGCGTCGAGCGGCTCGCCGATCACGCCGGTCGAAGCAAGAAAAACCTCGGAACTCTTGCAGCCGACCGCCGCCGCCGCAAATTTGGCCGTCAGCGCACAGGCTTGCCGGCCGCTTTTGCCGGTGAAGGCGTTGGCATTGCCGGAATTGACGACCAGCGCGCGGGCGTGACCGCCCTGGATCTGTGCGCGACACCATTCAACCGGTGCCGAGGGGCATTTCGAAAGGGTGAACACGCCGGCAACGCTGGTTTGCGGCTCAAACACCGCGAGCATCACATCGGTCCGGTCGCGGTAGCGAATGCCGGCCTGTGCCGTGGCCAGTCGCACGCCGGCAATGGTCGGCAGGTGCGGTGTGGTTTTGGGCGCGAGTGGAGAGATGGTGGTCATGTTGCTTTCCGTCATTCTGAAGTGGCCGCCAACTGGTCCGGCCCGAAGTGGCCGGCCCGATGACAAGCTCCGCGGCCCTCGAAGAATGCGGCCCCGTCGCCGAGGCCGTCGCCCTTCGAGGCTCGCTCCGCTCACACCTCAGGGTGACGGTATAACTACAGCGCCGCTGTCTTGCTGCCTACTTCTTCGCCGGCGCGGCGGGATTAAGCGCGGAGGGATTCGTCTGGCCGGCGGGCTGGTCGAGGCGCTCGATCGTTGCCGATTTGCGTAAGTTGTCGACAAGGTCGGCCTGCGCGCGGCGTGCGACGTAGTTCTCCAACTGGCCCTTGACCTGATCATAAGTGGGCGTCGGCTTGATGCGCTTGTCTTCGACCTTGATAATGTGCCAGCCGAATTGCGTCTTTACCGGATCCGACATCTGGCCCTTGTCGAGCTTGAAAGCGGCTTCGGCGAATTCCGGCACCATCTGATCCTTGGTGAAATAGCCGAGGTCGCCGCCTTCGGCCGCGCCTGGGTCCTTTGATTTTTGCTTCGCCAGAGTGGCGAAATCCGCCCCGTTCTTCAGCTGCGCCTCGATGTCTTTGGCTTCGCCTTCCGTCGCGACCAGAATATGCCGGGCGTGGACTTCCTGCTCGTTCGGGGTCTGCTTGATCGCTTCGTCATAGACCTTGTGCATCGCATCATCGGTCATGGCGGCTTTGCCGGCATCCTGTAGCAGCGCTTCCATCAACGTTTTGTGCCGCTCAAATTCGATACGCTGCTTGACGTCCCCGCGATTGGCGAGCTGATGCTGATCGGCAGCCTGCGCCAAGATGATGACGTCGGCGACATAGGTGATGAGATAGTCGCGTTTTTGCTCGGGAGTCATTTGCGGCATCGCCGAGCCGATGTCCTCTTCGGCCAAGGCAAGATCGCTTTTGCGGATATCGACGCCATTGGCGCGGGCGACGACCGGATCGGAATCCTGTGCGCGCACGGCAATCGGCGCGGTCAGCAATGCCGCAAGAGCAACCGCACCCAGCAAACGAGCGGCGAAGGGATGAGTGAAAGACATAATGTGATCCTTTGGCGCGATGTCCGGAATTAACCACGACGGGTAACGCGGCAAACCGGGCGTACGGGCGAGACAGCGAATGCCCGGCGAACCCATTTGGCCCGCCATTCTGCGGTCCCGGCGACTAGCCTTGCGTCCCTTGATCGGCGCGGACAGTCGCCCAATCGCCCAGGGCTTGGCAATGGGAGAAATCGGGGTGCGCCTAACGATCACGTGAAACAGTCGTCGCATTGACAAAAAAACGACCCCCTCCTATCTGTCGCCGTGTATCGGGATGTTCAGTCGCCGCGTCACCGCCCGAATAGCGCCGTATTTTCCGCCCGTTGGGTTTGCGCCGCCCGCGAGGCAACGATGGCACGGTCCGAGCAGCGGGAACGGATTTCCGGAAAAATCGTGTTGTCGTCAAAGCTGCCGGATGGGCCGAGATTCCAGGGGATAATGCGATGATCGGCGCTGTCGCCCGCAAGCTGTTCGGTTCCTCGAACGACCGCCGAATCCGCGCCTATCGGCCGCGCGTCGACGAGATCAATGCGCTGGAACCCGAGTTGGAAGCGCTGTCCGACGAGGCTTTGCGCGCGCGCACCGACGAATTCAAGCAGCAGTTGACCGAGGGGCAGACACTCGACGACATCCTGGTGCCGGCATTTGCCACCGTCCGCGAAGCCGCCAAACGCACGCTCGGGCAGCGCCACTTCGATGTCCAGCTCATCGGCGGCATGGTTCTGCACGAAGGCAAGATCGCGGAGATGAAGACCGGCGAAGGCAAGACGCTGGTCGCGACCCTTCCGGTCTATCTCAACGCACTCGCCGGCCGTGGCGTGCAGGTCGTTACCGTCAACGATTATCTCGCCAAGCGCGACGCCGAATGGATGGGCCAGATCTACAAGTTCTTGGGTCTGACCGTTGGCGTCATCGTGCATGGCCTCGACGACGAACAGCGCAAGAAGCAATACGACTGCGACGTCACTTACGGCACCAATAACGAGCTCGGCTTCGACTATCTGCGCGATAACATGAAGTACCGGCTTGAGGACATGGTGCAGCGCGGCCGCATCTACGCCATTGTCGACGAGGTCGATTCGATCTTGATTGACGAAGCCCGCACGCCGCTAATCATATCCGGCCCGCTCGACGATCGCTCCGAATTCTACAATACGATCGACGCCTACATTCCCCGCCTGGACAAGGCCGACTACGAGCTCGACGAGAAACAGCGCACCGTCAACCTCACCGAAGTCGGCATGGAAAAGATGGAGAACTGGCTGCGCGACGCCGGGCTCCTGAAATCAGACTCGCTCTACGATGTAGAGAACGTCTCGGTCGTCCACCACGTGAACCAGGCTTTGCGCGCGCACAAGCTGTTTGCCCGCGACAAGGACTACATCGTTCGCAACGGCGAAGTGATGATCATCGACGAGTTCACCGGCCGCATGATGCCCGGTCGCCGCTACTCCGAAGGGCTGCATCAGGCCCTGGAAGCCAAGGAGCATCAGGTTGTCCAGCCGGAGAACCAGACACTCGCCTCGATCACCTTCCAGAACTACTTCCGCATGTACGAAAAGCTCGCCGGCATGACCGGTACGGCGGTGACGGAGGCCGATGAATTCCAGGACATCTACAATCTGGAGGTCCTGGAAATCCCGACCAACATGCCGATGATTCGCATCGACGATGACGATGAAGTCTATCGGACCGCTCCGGAGAAATTCCGCGCTATTTTGGCTCTGATCGAGGACTGCAAAGCGCGCGGTCAGCCGGTTCTGGTCGGCACCACCTCGATCGAGAAATCCGAGCAGCTTGCCGAAATGCTGCGCAAGCAGGGCTGGGAGCAGCACGATTTCTCCGATCCCAACGCGTTTGCGGCGCTCTATTCCGGCGATGAGGGCGCGTCCAAGGCCAAGGTGTTCGCGATTCTGAACGCCCGCTATCACGAGCAGGAAGCCTATATCGTCGCCCAGGCCGGCGTTCCGGGCGCGATCACGATCGCCACCAACATGGCCGGGCGCGGCACCGACATTCAGCTCGGCGGCAATGCCGACATGCGTATTCGCCAGGAACTGGCCGACATCGCCGATCTGCGCGAGCGCGAGAAGAGCTCGCGCGCCGCCGACATCCGCGCCCAAGTCGCGCGCTTGAAAGAGAAGGCGCTCGCCGCCGGCGGGCTCTACGTGCTCGGCACTGAGCGCCATGAAAGCCGCCGCATCGACAATCAGTTGCGCGGCCGGTCCGGCCGCCAGGGCGATCCTGGCCACTCGAAATTCTTCCTGTCGCTCGAAGACGACCTGATGCGCATTTTCGGCACCGACAAGCTCGACGGCATGCTGCAGCGGCTCGGTCTGAAGGAGAATGAAGCGATCATTCACCCCTGGATCAACAAGGCGCTGGAAAAGGCGCAACAGAAGGTCGAGGCGCGCAATTTCGACATTCGCAAGAACATCCTCAAGTTCGACAACGTGATGAATGATCAGCGCAGGGTCATTTTCGATCAGCGCGTCGAATGGATGGAGGACCAGGCCGTCGGCGAGGTTGTCGCCGACATGCGCCATACCGTGATCGACGATTTCGTGGCCAAGCACGTGCCGGAAAACGCCTATCCGGAGCAATGGGACGCGGCCGGGCTTCGCGAGGAGCTCAAACGCGTGCTCGGGCTCGATCTGCCGGTTGACGAATGGGCCAAGGAAGAGGGTATCGCCGACGAGGAGATCTTCACGCGCGTGGAGCGTCGCGCCGACGAGCACATGGCGGCCAAAGTGGCGCAGTGGGGCCCCGACGTGATCCGCTATATCGAGAAGTCGATCCTGCTGCAGACACTGGATCATCTCTGGCGCGAGCACCTGGTCATGCTGGATCACTTGCGCCAGGTGATCGGATTCCGCGGCTATGGCCAGCGCGATCCGCTCAACGAATACAAAGCAGAAGCTTTTAGCCTGTTCGAAAACATGAGCCAGAATTTGCGCGAAGCTGTCACCGCGCAGCTCATGCGAGTCGAGATCCAGGCAGCGCCCCCGCAGCAGCCCGCTGCGCTGCCGGCGATGGAAGCGCACAAGATCGATCCCGCGACTGGCGAAGATGAGATGGCTTTGGCACTGGCCGGCGCGGAGACTTTGGCGCGCCACGGTATAGGGCTGGCCAACGCGCCTGCGGTGGGTGGCGCCATGGCAGGAGCCGCACCGGCGCGCTCGCCGGGGTTGCGGACGCAGGGACCGGCCCGCAATCCTCAAGATCCGCAGAGTTGGGGTAAAGTCGGCCGCAACGAGCCTTGTCCGTGCGGTTCAGGCAAGAAATACAAGCACTGCCACGGCCGATACGTTTAGCAGGAATCAGCAGTCAGTAATCAGAAGTCTCGGCAGACGGCCCGATCCTGATTACTGGAGACCTGCCCAGCGGCCGTCGAACGAGCCCGCTGGAACGAGCGGTTGCGCGCCTTTGATCAAACCCGCAGACGGCACCGCACTGGCGACCTGCGGCGCCTGCGTCCGTGGCGCTGCCGCAGCCGGTGCCTCCGCCTTTTGCGATTCAACTTTTTGCGGCTCGGATTTTGCCGTTTCGAGTTTCGCCGTCTCGACTTTGCGTGGCTGCGGTGCCGGCTTTAAGCCCGCAAGTGTGGTTCCTTGCGGTGCCGGTTGCGGAGCGGCCTCGCTCTTCGGCTTGAACAGCCGCGCAAAGAAACTCTCGCTGTTGGAGCCCGTATTGGCGGAAGCGACCTGGCTCGTGCTCTGGCTGGTGGTCTGGGTCGTGGTCCGATCAAACAGGCCGCCAAACAGTCCCGGTTTTTGGACCGATGCGGTTTTCATGCTCGCTTCCGGGTCCTCGCGCGGGCCGCTGATCGTCGGTGCCGGCATGCCGGGATGGATCGGCGGCGCATGGATGTGGCCGTCATTGTCATAGACCGGCTGGGTTTCTTGCAGTTTGGCGACGAAGACACGGTTCATGCCGCCGTCGGTGCCCATGACAATCGGCGCCACCGGCGTATTCAACCTGGTCAGCTGCGCGATCTGATATTCGTCATTGCGTTGCTTCTCGAGCGCCGGTCCGGCGATCTCGTCGGCGACTTCATAGACCGGGCAGCGGCCGCTTGGGCTGAATGCGACTGGCTTGGTCGAATTCGCCGGCTGTTGCGCGTCGAAAACGTAATGGCGGTCGCAGACATCGACCTTGGGCTCCATATGCGTCACTTCGAAATGATCGTTTCCCTCCTTGAGCATCTTCCAGAACGGCATGTTCGGATTGGTGCGATGCCTGGCCAAGTTCGCCGGCGTCATGCGGAACGGATAGGCTTGAATTTGGAATTGCTTCTCGCCGCCTAGGAAAGACTCGCGTGCCAGCGAGTAGATTTCGCCGATTTGCTCGTCGGTCATGGCGTAGCAGCCGCGCGACGAGCAATCGCCGTGAATCATCAAAAATCCGCCGCTGTAACCGTTCGCTTTGTCATAGGCGTTGGGGAAGCCCATGTTGATCGCGAGATAGTAATTGGAATTCGGATTCATCAATCCGGGCGTGATCGAATAGAAGCCTTCCGGCGCCTGCCGGTCGCCTTCGACCTTCTTGGGGCCCAATTCTCCCGACCAGCGGCAGATCGGATAAACTTTCAGCAGCTGATAGAGCCCAGTGGTGTCCTGTTTCCAGACCTCGAGTTCCGATTCCTCCTTGAACACGCGAACGAGAATCGGCGAGTCCTTCGGCATGTTTTTCTGTTGCAACAGCGCCAGCATTTCGGGCGACAGTTCCTTCATCGCCCTCGCTGGCAGCTGATAACCTTCGTCGCCATAGCAACCGGCGAGCGCAAAAGCACAGGCGAGCGCTGCCGATGTCGCCACCACGCGCAAGCCGGTACCACTGCGCCCCAGCGCGCGGCCGAAATAGCTGCGGATCAAATTCCCCGACAGATGGACCATCCCCCGCGCCATCATCTACGTAATCGTTATCCGCAAGAGGCGGCTTTCGCAAGGCAGCCGCTGCCGCCCCGTTGGTTGAACACCCGGCGGCTAAATGATTGGTAAATTCTCGGCGAATTTGCCCCCTAAATCCAAGACGTTAGCAACCATAAGGCGGCAGGTGGAGGAATCGCGGCGACATTGTGGCAATTGCGCGTCCGCAGGTTAGCGCGCCGCCACGTCGCATTCATCCGAGGGTTCGCCCGAGCGCGGTGAATTTCTCCCGCCGCAGCCGGACGATCGTCGCCCGGTCGAGGCCGCGCAAATCGCCCAGCGCTTCGGCTATTGCTTCGCTTGCCGCGCCAATGGCTGCGCCGGGATCGCGATGCGCGCCGCCGGTGGGCTCCGGCACAATCGCGTCGATAATCCCGAACCGAACCAGATCCTGCGCAGTGATTTTCATGCTCGATGCCGCGTCCTCCGCTTTGGTAGTGTCGCGCCACAGGATCGAGGCCGCCCCCTCGGGAGAGATCACGCTGTAGATAGCGTGCTCAAGCATCAGCACCCGGTTTGCGGTGGCGATCGCGATCGCTCCGCCCGATCCCCCTTCGCCGATGATCACCGCCACGTTGGCCACGCCGATATCGAGACAGGCTTCGGTCGAGCGCGCGATCGCCTCGGCTTGGCCGCGTTCTTCAGCGCCGATCCCGGGATAGGCGCCCGCGGTGTCGACGAGGGCGAGGACAGGGATGTCGAAATGATCCGCCATGGTCATCAGCCGCGCGGCTTTGCGATAGCCCTCCGGTCGCGCCATGCCGAAATTATGCTTCAGCCGCATGTCGGTATCGGAACCTTTTTCATGGCCGATCACGCAAATGCTTTGGCCGCGAAAGCGGCCGAAACCACCGACGATAGCGGCGTCCTCGCCGTGCTTGCGGTCGCCGGCGAGCGGCACAAAATCGGTAATCAGGCCGGATACGTAATCGAGACAATGCGGCCGTTGCGGGTGCCGCGCGACCTGCGTCTTTTGCCACGGGGTCAGACCGCCATAGAGTTCTTTCAGGGCGAGCGCCGCCTTGCCTTCCATGCGGCTGATTTCCTCGCCGATGGCAATCGAATCGCCGCCGCTTTGCAGCGCGCGCAATTCCTCAATCTTGGCCTCCAGTTCGGCGACCGGCTTTTCAAAATCGAGATAGCTGCGCATCGGGAAGGCTAATTGCATCACCAGAATTGGCGAGGTCAGACATATTATTCATGCGCCAGAGGGTGCAAGTCGCGCACCAGACTCTTCAAGCGCTCTTCCAGCACGTGAGTATAGATTTGCGTCGTCGAAATATCTGCATGTCCCAGAAGGGTCTGCACCACGCGCAGATCGGCGCCATTGTGCAGGAGGTGGCTGGCAAAAGCGTGGCGGAGCACGTGGGGACTGACCTGGTCGGCGCGAAGGCCTGCCGCTCGCGCAAGGCTCTTCAACTCGCGCGCCAGATGTTGTCGCGTCAAATGCCCGCTATCGCCGAACGATGGAAACAGCCACTGCGATCGGGCGGCGCCTGACAACTCGCGGAGTGCAAGATAATCGGCGATTGCGCGCCGAGCGGCATCGTTGAGCGGCACCAGACGTTCCTTGTTGCCCTTGCCGCGGACCACAACGACGCGTGCGTCCCGGCGCGCCGCCGCGATCGGCAACGCCACGAGTTCTGATACGCGAAGCCCGGTCGCATACAAAATCTCAAGCAGGCAGGCCAGGCGCGACGCGCGCAGCCGTGCTTGGAGCGGCGCCGCGCCGTCGCATTGCCCTGCTGCCCGCAGCAAGCGATCGACTTCCGCCACGCTGAGTATCTTGGGCAAAGCGCGTTGACGCTTTGGCCCTTCAAGGACGGCAGCGGGATCGTCGCGGCGGTGACCCTCGGTGTAAAGAAACCGGTAGAGCTGCCGCATCGCCGAGAGCCGCCTGGCCGCGGTGGTCGCCTTCAGGCCGCGTCGTGAAAGCTCTTCCAGATAGGTCCGCAAATCGGCCGTCCGTGCCGAAGCGATAGCGCGGCGTAACCCGCGGAGATGGGAGGAAAGGTCGTCGAGATCGCGTCGATAAGCGGCAAGCGTGTTGACGCCGGCGCCGCGCTCAGCCGCCAGCATGTCGAGATACAGCCGGACCAGCCGCTCGTCGGAATTTCGCCCCGCTTGCGCCGATGCGCCGGCCATGATCGTTCTCAGCGCTCCTTGAAAAACTTATCGGGCGGAATCGAAACAGAAATTTCGCGCGACTTCGGCTGCACGAAATGGGCAAGCGCATAGAGGCCGCCATAGACGACGGCGCACAACAGACCAACGATCGTCAATAGCCGCAGCAGGCTGGGCATCGTCTGCCGTTCCCATCGTGAAGGCCGCAAGCACGCGCCTGCGAACTTTCGGAATCAAACCCGAGGCGAAAGTACCAAATAATTAATGCTCGTGCGGTTCTGCATTCGTCGTCCGATCCATGCGCCCGGTAAACGTGGCGGTTCAAAGTCGCGACCTGCCAGCCTCATCCGGTTGGTGCGGATTGCCGGGACCGGGTACGATGGTCTTGGTACGATGATGGCGTCGGCATCGGCACGAATTCGCAACCGGTTAGTAGGAATAAATGGCTGATATTGCTGCACAAAAATCGCCAGGCAACAGTCAGGTGCCCGCCATCGTGTCGCGGCTCGGTGACCGTTCGATCGTGCTGATTGGGATGATGGGTGTCGGCAAATCGTCGATTGGCCGCCGGCTCGGGGCGCGGCTCGGCATTCCCTTCGTCGATGCCGACGCCGAGATCGAAAAAGCCGCCGGTATGAGCATCGCCGATATATTCGCCCGGCATGGCGAGGTGGCGTTCCGCAGCGGCGAAGCGCGCGTTATCGCCCGATTGCTCAACGGCGGTCCGCAGGTTCTGGCGACTGGCGGCGGAGCGGTGATGAACCCGGAGACCCGCGTGCTGATCCAAGAAAGGGGCGTTTCAATCTGGCTTTCGGCCGAATTCGAACTGTTGCTGCGGCGGATCAGTAAGCGCAAGGCGGAGCGCCCGATGCTGCAAACTGCCGATCCCGCCGCCACGCTGCGGGAGCTTTTGGCGGAGCGCGAACCGATTTATGCGCAAGCCGATCTCACGGTGCAGTCGCGCGACGTGCCGCACGATGCGGTGGTTGCCGAAATCGTCGAGCGGCTCGCCGCCCTTCTTGGCACGACGCCGCCGCAGCGGAGCCAGTCATGACCGCACTCGTGCGTGGCGATGCCGTTGTCGTGCCGGTCGCGCTTGGCTCGCGCAGCTACGACATCGTGATCGGACGAGGCGTCATCGCTACGCTCGGAACGCGGATCGCCGAACTGCGCCCGGGCGCCAAGGTTTTTATCGTCAGCGACGAAAACGTCGCCGCGCATGCCATGGCGGCCGCGCAAGCGGCGCTCAAGCGCGCCGGCATAGCGAGCGGCCAGATCATCGTTGCGCCGGGCGAGGCCTCGAAAAGCTATCGCGTGCTCGAACAGGTCTGTGAGGCGATTCTCGACGCCCAGATCGAGCGCGGCGATCTGGTCGTTGCGCTTGGCGGCGGGGTGATTGGCGATCTCGCCGGTTTCGCCGCCGCCGTGGTGCGGCGCGGGCTCGATTACGTGCAGGTACCGACGACGCTTTTGGCTCAGGTCGATTCTTCAGTCGGCGGCAAGACCGCAATTGATTCAAGGCAGGCGAAAAATCTGATCGGGGCATTCCACCAGCCGGTCCTGGTTGTCGCCGATACCGCGCTCCTTGACACCTTGCCGGAGCGCGAATTCCGCGCCGGCTATGCCGAACTGGTGAAATACGGCCTGCTTGGCGATGCCGCGTTCTTTTCCTGGCTGGAAGCGCATTGGCACGACATATTTGGTGCAAGCTCGTCGCGCAATTCCGCGCGCGAACATGCCGTGGCGGTGGCCTGCCGCGCCAAGGCGGCGATCGTTGGCCGTGACGAGCGCGAGACCGGCGAGCGCGCGCTCCTCAATCTCGGTCACACTTTCGGCCATGCCCTGGAAGCGGCCTGCGGGTTTTCCGATCGGCTGTTGCACGGCGAAGCGATTGCCATAGGCATGGTGCTCGCCTTCGAGTTCTCCGCGCGCCGCGGCCTTGTACCCGCGGCCGAGGCCGAGCGGGTGAAGCGCCACTTCGCCGAGGTGGGTCTGCCGTCTAGCCCGTCCGATATTTCCGGACCGCTGCCCGGTCTCGACCGGGTCATGGAATTGATTGCCCAGGACAAGAAAGTGAAGCGGGGAATGCTTACATTAATCCTGGTGCGCGCCATCGGTTCGGCGGTGATCGAAACCGGAATCGAAGAGCGCGAGGTACGGGCGTTTTTGAAAGAGAAGCTTGCCAGGCGATGAGCGTTATCGATTGGCTGACCATATTGGCGGTCGTTCTGTGCCTTTTGATATCGGCGTTCTTTTCCGCGAGCGAGACCGCGCTCGCCGCATCCTCGCGCGCGGCGATGATGCGTCTGGAAAAGCAGGGCAACCGGGACGCCGGCATCGTCAACCGGCTGCTGGCGACCCGCGAGCGGCTGTTGGGCGCAATATTGTTTGCTAACAATTTCACCAATATCGCCGCTTCGACTTTGGCGACCGGTCTATTGCTCGCCTATTTCGGCGGGGCCGGCGTCATTTATGCCACCTTCGCGATGACGCTGGTGATTTTCATTCTCGCGGAAGTTTTGCCGAAGACGGCGGCATTCAACGCTCCGGACCGCATGGCGCTGGCGGTGGCGAGACCGGTGGAGCGGACAGTGCGCCTGTTTTCTCCGTTTCTGCGCGTGGTCGAGTGGCTGGTGCGCTGGATCTTGCGCGGCGTCGGCATGCCGGTCGGCCGGATTCAATCGATTTTGTCGCCGAGCGAAGAACTGCGCGGCGCCGTTGATCTGATGCATCACGCCGGGGTGGTGGAGAAGCTTGATCGCGACATGATGGGCGGCTTGCTCGATTTGCGCGAGCTCACAGTCTCGGATGTGATGATCCATCGCACCAAAATGGTGATGCTCGATGCCGACGAGCCGCCGCGCGAACTGATCGACGCCGTGCTGGCCGCCGGCGTCACGCGCATCCCGTTATGGCGCCAGTCGCCCGAGAACGTCATCGGCGTGCTCAACGCCAAGGAGCTTTGGCGCGCGTTGCACGCCGCCGGCGGGGATACCGCCAAGGTCGACATTCCAACCCTGGCGAAGCCGCCGTGGTTCGTGCCCGATACCACGCCCGTTGCCGAGCAGCTTAAAGCGTTCCGTCACCGCAAGACGCCGTTTGCGCTGGTCGTCGATGAATACGGCGAACTCGAAGGTCTGGTTACACTCGAAGACATCATTGAAGAAATTGTCGGCGACATCAGCGACGAGCACGATATTGCGGTGCCCGGCGTGCGGCCGCTCCCGGACGGCTCGGTCAATGTCGACGGCGGCGTAACAATTCGCGATCTCAACCGCGCGATGGATTGGCGTATCCCGGACGACGAAGCGACCACGATCGCCGGCGTTGTCATTCACGAAGCTCGCTCAATTCCGGAACCGGGACAGAGCTTCACGTTCCACGGCTTTCGTTTTCAGGTATTGCGTAGGACGCGCAACCGCATCACGGCATTGCGAGTGGCCCCGCTCACCCGCAGACCGACCGCAAAGGCGAGCTGAATGAGTGCACCTTCCATCGATCCCGGCGTTCGCATCGGCCATGTCCATCTCAAGGTCGCCGACATCGATCGCGCGCTGGATTTCTATTGCGGCGTGCTCGGATTCCAATTGATGCAGCGCCGGGGGCCGCAAGCGGCATTTATTTCCGCCGGCGGCTATCACCATCACGTCGGGCTCAATACCTGGGAAAGCCGCGGTGGCAACCCACCACCCCCGGGCACCACCGGGCTTTATCATTTGGCCGTGCTCTATCCGAGCCGCGCCGCACTCGCCGACGCATTGCGGCGTCTGATCGCGGCTAACATTCCGCTCGAGGGCGCCTCCGATCACGGTGTGAGCGAGGCGCTCTATCTGCGCGATCCTGATGACAACGGCGTCGAGCTGTATTGCGATCGGCCGTGCGAGCAATGGCCGCGCACCGCGGATGGCGAACTGGCGATGTTCACCGCACCGCTCGATCTGGTCGCGCTGCTCAAGGAGCCCGAACTGGCGCCGCAAGCGGCGCTCGTCGGGCGGTAGTTCAGCTGGTCTCTCCAGGCGCCGCCGCATGAATGGCGAGCGCATGGACGCGGCCCTTGAGTTCGTTGGCGAGCGCCGTGTTGATCATGCGGTGGCGTTCAAGCCGGGTCTTTCCGCGGAATGCCCGCGCTACAATATAAAGGCGGAAGTGCGTCTCGCCCCCCGGCCGATGCCCGGCATGTCCCTCGTGCAAATGGGATTCGTCTTCGACGTGCAGGCTCTCCGGCGCGAAAGCCGCAATAAGCTTGGTCGTTATGATGTCCTGCATTCCCATTGTCAGGCCCGATCCAGCCAAGCACGGGTCGGCAATAATAAAACGTTAGGAGTACCGGCGCGACGTGCCGATTTGCCCGCTGTCAAGTCTTGAACCTCGCCGCCATAGGCCCGCATAATCTGATGATGCGATCTAATTCGCCGCTGTTCGATAGGATTCGGGTCAAGCCGGAGCGCGACCGCCGCCTTGCCGCGGAGCTGCCCGGTTGCCAATGGCCCGGCTGTACCGCCTCGGCAACGCACCGCGCGCCGAAAGGCCGCTTGCGCGCCAGCGAATACTGGCAGTTCTGCCTCGAACATGTGCGTGAATATAATAATTCATACAATTTCTTCGCCGGCATGAGCGAAGATGCGATTGCGAAATACCAGAAGGAGGCCCTGACCGGGCATCGCCCGACCTGGAAAATGGGCTCGATCGGCGGCAAGCGCACGCCTAGCGCGGCAAGGGGTTTTCGCGATGCCGACTGGGCGGCTGACGATCCGTTCTCTTTGCTCGGCGAATGGGGCGCCCGGCGCGCCGGTCATGCGCGTACCGCGCCAGAGGGCCGCAAGATTTTCAATGCACAGCGCCGCGCCCTCGACGTTCTCGGCCTTGAAGCGGACGCCAAACGCGCCGATATCAAGTCTAAGTTCAAGATCTTGGTTAAACGGCATCACCCTGACGCCAATGGTGGTGACAGGGGTTCCGAAGCGCGGCTCCGGGAGATTATTCAAGCCTATAATTACCTGAAATCGGCCGGTTTCTGCTGAACTTTCCGCTGATCTTGGGTGGCTTTCGCCGGCTCGGAACTTTCTGCTAAATCTAGCTGCGCACCCGGCTGCCGACACCGATTCGCGCCTCGGATTTGTTTTTCGCTCCCGAGCCGACGTCACGGAGAAGCAATGGCTCTCGCAACTGATACGACTACGGAATCCGGCTTGCCGGACATGAAAGTGTCGGTCCGACAAGTGTTCGGAATCGACAGCGATTTGGAAGTGCCGGCCTATTCCGAGCCGGACGAACATGTGCCGGAACTCGATTCGGATTACCGCTTCGACCGCCCGACCACGCTCGCCATTCTGGCTGGTTTCGCGCGCAACCGCCGCGTGATCGTCACCGGCTATCATGGCACGGGCAAATCAACTCACATCGAACAGGTCGCGGCGCGACTGAATTGGCCCTGCGTGCGGGTCAATCTCGACAGCCATATCAGCCGTGTCGATCTGATCGGCAAGGATGCGATCGTCATCCGCGAGGGGATGCAGGTCACCGAATTCCGCGACGGCATTCTGCCTTGGGCGCTGCAGAACAATGTGGCTTTGTGTTTCGACGAATACGACGCCGGTCGGCCCGACGTTATGTTCGTGATTCAGCGCGTGCTGGAATCCTCGGGCCGGTTGACGCTGCTCGACCAGAACAAAGTGATTAAACCGCACCCGGCATTTCGGCTGTTCGCGACCGCCAATACGGTCGGGCTCGGCGATACGTCCGGGCTCTATCACGGCACGCAGCAGATCAACCAGGGTCAGATGGATCGCTGGTCGATTGTCACCACGCTCAATTATCTGCCGCACGATAATGAAGTCGAAATCGTGTTGGCCAAAGCCAAGCACTACCGCACGGCGGAAGGCCGCGAGATCGTCTCGAAGATGGTGCGGGTCGCCGATCTCACGCGCAACGCCTTCATGAACGGCGACATTTCGACGGTGATGAGCCCGCGCACGGTCATCATCTGGGCCGAGAACGCGGAAATCTTCAGCGATATCGGTTTTGCCTTCCGGCTGACCTTCGTCAACAAATGCGACGAATTGGAGCGGCCGCTGGTGGCCGAATTCTATCAGCGTTGCTTTGGGCAGGAACTGCCGGAGAGCGCGGTCAATGTCGCATTGAGCTAAGCACCTGTCCCCCGCTTGCAGGGAGAGGTCGGCGAGCGAAGCGAGCCGGGTGAGGGGCTTCGCGGTTAGCGTCGAACTTCAACGCCCCCTCACTCCGACCCTCTCCCCGTAAACGGGGCGAGGGAGAAGAGCATGTCGTCCAACATCAAACCGAAAGGCGCAGCGAAAGAAGCTCCGACCGAGCCGTTTAAGCGCGCCGTCGGAATTTGCCTCAAGGCTATTGCCGGCAAGGGCGATCTCGAAGTCAACTTCGCCTCGGAGCGGCCTGGGCTGGTCGGCGGCAAGGCGCGTCTGCCTGAGCCGCCGCGGCGATTGAACGAGCGCGAGGCTGCAATCGTTCGCGGCCATGCCGACGCGATCGCGCTGCGGCTCGCTTGCCATGACCCGGCGGTGCATCGCAAGCTGGCGCCGGGCGGCCAACAGGCACGCGCCGTATTCGAAGCCATCGAGCAGGCTCGCGTCGAAGCGATTGGAGCGCGCCGCATGGGCGGCGTCGCGAAAAATCTCACCGCCATGCTCGACGACCGCTTTCATCGCGGCAAATTTGACGAAATCACTGATCGCGCCGACGCGCCTATTGAAGACGCACTAGCGATGCTGGTGCGCGAGCGGCTCACCGGCCAGACGCCGCCGACGACCGCGCGCAAGCTTGTCGATCTGTGGCGGCCGCTGATCGAGGAGCGCGCCGGCCGCGATCTCGATCGGCTCGAACGTGTGCTCAATGATCAGCGCCGCTTTGGCGACGTCGTGCATGATCTGCTCGACTGCCTGGATATGGGGGAGGATCGTTCGAGCGAATCCGACGAAGAGGAAGGCGAAGAGGGCGAAGACCGCAATCAGCAGGATGAAACCGGACAGGACGGGGAAGCCTCCGATTCTGCCGAAAGCGAACAGTTGGCGGCGGAGGCGGAAGCGTCCGCCGAGGAATTGCCCGACAGCGCTTCAGAAGCGGTCGACGCGCCGGCCGCTGAGATGGCGGACGATGCCGAAATGGCCGATTCGGATAGCGCCGCCGAACCGTGGCGTCCGCGTCATCCACGCAATGAGCCGCGCGGGCCGGATTATCGGCCGTTCACGGCGCGGTTCGACGAAATGGTCGGCGCCGAGGAATTGTGCGAACCTGAAGAACTCGATCGCCTGCGCGGCTATCTCGACAAGCAGCTTTCGCATCTGCAGGGCGTGGTCGCGCGCCTCGCCAATCGATTGCAGAGGCTGTTATTGGCTCAGCAGAATCGCGCCTGGGAGTTCGACTTGGAAGAGGGCTTGCTCGATCCAGCGCGCTTGTCGCGGGTGATCGTTGATCCTCTGCATCCGCTATCGTTCAAGCGGGAGAAGGACACCGATTTCAGGGACACCGTCGTTACCCTGCTCTTGGATAATTCGGGATCGATGCGCGGTCGACCGATTACCGTCGCCGCAACTTGCGCCGACATTCTGGCGCGCACGCTGGAGCGTTGCGGTGTCAAAGTCGAAATCCTCGGCTTCACCACGCGGGCGTGGAAAGGCGGGCAGTCACGCGAAGCGTGGCTCGCCGCCGGCAAGCCGCCTAATCCCGGCCGGCTCAACGATCTGCGGCACATCGTGTACAAGGCGGCGGATGCGCCGTGGCGGCGCGCCCGCAAGAATCTCGGGCTGATGATGCGCGAGGGGCTGCTCAAAGAGAATATCGACGGCGAGGCACTCGACTGGGCGCACAAGCGGCTTCTGGCGCGGGCGGAAACGCGCAAAATTCTGATGATGATTTCCGACGGCGCGCCGGTCGACGATTCCACGCTGTCGGTCAATCCCGGCAACTATCTGGAGCGGCATCTGCGTCACATTATCGAGGAAATCGAGACGCGTTCGCCGGTCGAGTTGATCGCCATCGGCATCGGCCACGACGTCACGCGCTACTATCGCCGTGCGGTCACCATCGTGGATGCCGAAGAACTTGGCGGCGCCATCACCGAGAAACTGGCCGAATTGTTCAGCGAGACCCACGGGCCCGCGCCGGCCTCAACAGGATCGCGGCGCCGGCTTCACTCCTAACTTCCGCGTGAGCCTGCGCGGCAAAGCACTGCCAGACCTGCGCGGTTCACGCCGCGCTTTTCTGCAACTCGCGGCAGCCGGCCTGTCGACGGCGGCCGCATCCAGCGTCGCGAGCGCGCAGTTCGTTCCGCCGCCGGTCGCGCCCGGCCAGTCCGACGACAATTCGAGCCCTGCTCCGGTATCGATCGAGGTCAAGGCGAGCCCCATTCCCTGGTTCGACCGGCACGACCACAACCGCGTGCGTTTTGGCGCGCTCGAATTTCGCAGCGGGCTGGTTCTGACGTCGTCTTTTCCGCGGTTCGGCGGGCTGTCCGGATGGCGGCTCGACGCCAAGGGCGAGCGCTTTATTTCATTCAGCGACAAGGGGCACTGGTTCACCGGGCGCATCGTGTATGAGGGGC
>DASSXN010000038.1:0-16608 GCA_035703785.1 Xanthobacteraceae bacterium | reverse complement strand
ATTCAGAATGCGAGTGCGTTCCTTTTTCTCGCCGATAATCTCTCGGGGCTTGAGCCGATCACACGGGGAGGATTCAATTCCATAAACGTGCTGGCCAATCGCCCAATTATACAGACGGCGCACATGGCCAAGCAGGTTGTGCGCCTGATAGGTCTTTCCCTCATCCCTCACGCGCTTAATGAGGGCACGAACGTCGAGGGCGGTGATGTCCGTGATAGGTCGTGCTCCCCACACTGGAATCAACTCGCGACGAATATCGCGCTCTACCTCACGCCGCTTGCGCTCGCTCGGTAGCTTCTCCCGAATAAAATCTTCCGCTACCGCCAGAAACGTCGTCTTCTGTTTCCGTAATTCGGCGGCGCGCTTCCGCGCTTGCTCTTGCGCCGGGTCGATACCCCTGCTGATAAGCAGGCGCCACTCTCTGGCCTTCTCGCGAGCCTCGGCTAGGCCAAGCGCGGGATAGCCGCCAAGGGCGCGGCGTGTTGGAGCGCAGCCATGTTTGTAGCGGGCGAGTAATACAAAGGTGCGCTCGCCGCTGGGCATGACCCGAACGCGCAGGCCGCGAATCTCGGTATCGCGAATGTCGTACGGCTTGCCGTCCTTGCTCCCCTTAAGACTTTTGAGGTAACGATCCGTCAGACTGCGCTTGATCGTACTCGCCTTTGCCATAGCCCCCTCCTGGCAACGCCATGGCAACAGAACGGATGCAATTCAATGTTGCCAGACGTAACGCGCAAGATATGCGAGGAGAGCCGAAACGCAAAGGCTTCTTACACAAACTGTAACGAGCCGCACTGCTCTGCAACGAGCCGAAGGGCTCAAGCCGATAGCGGTAGACCGGTTGTTTTAATGTTAAGCGCGGGGGCGTGGTTTGCTTAACAAAAGTTCAATGCAATTCCCGCTAGCCGGCCGCGCGAGACCCGTGCAGGCTATGCGAAGCGTCTTTCACGGTAAAGAAAACCACGTCGCGATCGGTGCCGGCGGTGCCGGAATGCACGACATTGGCGGGCACGTAGATCACCGAGCCGGGCTTGGCTTCGATCGTCTTGCCGCCAACGGTGGCGTTAAACACGCCTTCGAGAATGTAAATCCATTGTTCATTGGGATGCGAATGCGGCTCGGCGCCGGTGCCGGCCGGCATGCGCATCAGTCCGACGATCATGCGGTCGCCCTCGACGCAAGCGCCGTTGGCGGTCGAGTAATCGGGTCCGCCGAGGATGTGGTTGACCTTGGCGAGGTCGAACAGGTATTCGCCGGCGCCGGCGCGTTTGGCGCCGGGGGTGCGGGGCGCAGCCGCTGATTGTTCACTCATTGCCGAACTCCTTTGCAATGATGCTAATTGAGGTCCCTCGTCGACGCCAGAGAGCGGTTTCGTTCACGGTTCCGACACTTTTTTGATCGCATGGTCGTCGCGACGGGGGGCTTTCCAATGATCCGGCTGTTCGGCCTGCTGCGCGGGTGCGCCGTCGCGATCGGCGCAGCGGCGCTGTTCGGTTGCACCGGCAATAATCTGCCGGAAGGCCAGCCGAGCTTTTATCAGGACCTCGCGGGACCAGCGGCCGCGCTCGACGCCGGCGCGGCGCAATCGATGATTTCCGGCTATCGCCATAACAACGGCCTTGGCGCGGTTACGATCGATCCGGAACTGATGCGGCTTGCCAACGAGCAGGCCACCGCCATGGCGGCGCGCGGCACGCTTGATCATAGCATCGGCGCGCCCTTTGCGGAGCGCATCCGCAAGTCGCGTTTCGATGCCAGCGTCGCGGTCGAGAACATCGGCGCCGGCTATCACACACTGGCGGAAGCGTTCTCCGGCTGGCGCGATTCGCCGCCGCACCGCGCCAATATGCTCAACGCCGGCGTGACGCGGATGGGGATCGCCGCAGTCTATGCACCGAAATCGAAATACAAAGTGTTCTGGGCCTTGATCCTCGCCGCGCCGGACGAGCGGCGTAGCTGATCGGGATCATGCTTTAGCCGCACATCGCATGTGTGGCTCGCGAAATCCAATGAGCATTGCCGGCTTGCGCAGCGCCGCCTAGACTTCCCCGAAAATCGGGGGAGACGCGACTTGTCCACGATCGAGCTGACTTACACCGGCCGCGAGCGCAGCTTCGTGACCTGGTCGGCGATTCTCGGCTACGCCTTCGATTTCTACAATCTGATCATCATGGCGTTTCTCTTGACGCAGATTCAGAGATCGCTCGGCATGACGCTGCCGCAGGCCGGCTTGATCGTTTCGATGACGCTCACCGGCTCGGTGATCGGCGGCGTCGCCATCGGCTGGCTCGGCGATCAGGTCGGCCGCAAGAACGCGCTGCTCGCGAGTTTGGCTTTGCTCGCCGCCGGATCGATTCTGTCCGCTTTCGCCTGGGACTTTGTTTCGCTGCTCGCCTTCCGCTTCATCACCGGCATCGGGGTGGGCGGCGAATGGGGCGCCGGCATGGTGCTCCTCAATGAGGTCTGGCGCAGCGAACGCCGCGGCTTCGGTTCCTGCGTGGTGCAGGCGATGTCGGCCGCCGGCACTGCCATCGCGGTGCTGGTCGCGACCTACGCACTGACCAATCTCAGCGACAATCAATCCTGGCGCGCGGCGCTCCTCTTCGGCGGCCTACCGATCTTTCTGATGATCTTCATCCGCGCCAAAATGCCGGAGTCGCGATTGTGGAGCGAATACGAACGGCTGCGTAAGAGCGGCGCGCTGCCCCCGGAGAAAGCCGCCGAGCGCACATCTATTTTGGAGATTCTGCGCGGCGCCTCGCTCAAATATTTCGCCCTCGGCACGCTGATGTGCGGCGCCTATATCATCTCGTATCAGGCGATTTCGATCTTCATGCCGACGCTGATGATCCGCGATCTGCACGCCAATCCCGGCGCGGTGCGCACGGTGACGCTGATCTGGTCGGCATTTTCCGCGGCTGGGCTCCTGCTCGCGGGGCTCGCCAGCGATCATTTTGGGCGCAAGCGCGCCGTGCTCGCTTCGACCTGCGTCTGCATTATCGGCTTTGTCGCGATCTATCGGTTCGGCCGCGTCGATTATCCGGGCGCGGTCTTAAGCTGGCCGCTGTTCTGGTGCTACGCCTTATGGGGGCTGGGACAAGGTTCGATCGGCGTATTCGGGCCGTGGTATTCCGAATTATTCCCGGTCGAACTGCGCTCGACCGGCGCCTCGGTCACGTTCACCGCCGGACGCCTGATCGGCAGCGCGATGCCGTATCTGGTTCCGGTGATCGCCGCGCTCCTTGGCAATCTCTTCGACGCCATGATGTTCGGCATCGTCGGCGCCGTGCTGAGTTTGCTGTTCGCGCTGTTCCTGCCGGAGACCGCGGGCCGTAAATTCGCGGTGATCGAAGGCAAGGAGCACGGCTGAGATTGTCTGCGATCATG
This sequence comes from Xanthobacteraceae bacterium, assembly GCA_035703785.1. Taxonomy (GTDB): domain Bacteria; phylum Pseudomonadota; class Alphaproteobacteria; order Rhizobiales; family Xanthobacteraceae; genus BOG-931. The sequence goes on along the minus strand of DASSXN010000038.1, from coordinate 13,221 downwards.
ACAACTGAAATAGAGACGATGGTCACCCGCGGCACGCGCGTTCGCGTGCGCCGCGCCGGCTCCGGCAAACCGGTTCTGTTCCTGCACGGCGCCGGCGGCTGGCCGGCCTGGCTGCCGTTCTTCGAGCGCCTGTCGCAGCGCTTCGCGCTGACAGTGCCCGAACATCCGGGCTTCGGCGGTTCCGACGATCCGCACTGGCTGCGCGATGTGCCGGACCTGGCGATGTATTATCTCGATGTGCTCGACGCGGCCTTCGCGTCGCCGGTCCATGTCATCGGCCATTCGCTCGGCGGCTGGACCACGGCCGAGGCGGCGGTCCGCAACACCCGCCGCATCGCAAGCTTAACGCTCCTTGCGCCGGCCGGCATCCGTGTCAAAGGCATTCCTCCCGGCGACAATTTTATCTGGTCACCGGAGGAAGCGATCCGCAACCGCTACCACAATCAGAGCTTTGCCGAGGCCTTGCTGCAGGCGCCGCCGCCGGACGAGGCGCAACTCGACCTCGACCTGCAGAACCGTGTCGCCGCGGTCAAATTCGGCTGGGAGCCGCGCTGGTTCAATCCGGCGCTGGAAAAATGGCTGCATCGCATCGCGGTGCCCACGCATGTCGTCTGGGGCGCGCAGGACAAGATTTTGCCGAGCGCCTATGCAGCGCTTTGGGAAAAGCGCGTCGCCGGCGCGCAGGTCACGATGGTCGAGGCCTGCGGCCACAGTCCCCACATCGAGCAGTGCGATCTCGTGACCGACAAGGTCGTCTCGTTTCTTGAGCGAGCGGGCGCATGAAGTTCACCTGCTTTCATCTGATGCCGTATCGGCCGCTCGATCTGAAAGCGGCGGCCGAACACCGCTCCGCCTGGGTGGTTCTGCCCAACAGTTTCTATGATCCGAAAAAAGGCGCCGCCGAATACGATTCGTATCTCGACCAGCTCAGCTATGCCGAAAAGCTCGGCTTCGACGTCATCGGCGTCAACGAGCATCATCAGACCGCTTACGGCATGATGCCGGCGCCGAATCTGATCGCGAGCGCGCTCATCCAGCGCACCAAGAGCGCCAAGATCGCCGTGCTTGGCCGCGCGCTCCCGATCGTCGGCAATCCGATCAATATTGCCGAAGAATTCGCGATGCTCGACGTGCTGTCGAAGGGCCGCCTGATCGCCGGCTTCGTGCGGGGGATCGGCGCCGAATATCATTCGACCGGCGTCAATCCGGCATTCTCGCACGAGCGCTTTCACGAAGCGCACGATCTGATCGTGAAGGCCTGGACCACGGTCGGCCCGTTCGAGTTCGAGGGCAATCACTTCCGCAATCGCTATGTCAATTTGTGGCCGCGCCCATATCAGACGCCGCATCCGCCGATCTGGATTCCGTCGATGGGTTCGCGCGAGACGATCGAATGGGCCTCGGCGCCGGAGCGCAAATATCCGTTCCTGGTGACGTTTTCCGCCGAAGCCGCCGTGGTGCGCTATCTGAACATGTATAAAGAGACCGCCCAGTCCATGCATGGCTATGCCGCGTCCGGCAGCCAGCTTGGCTGGGCGGTGCCGCTTTATGTTGCCGACACCGATGCGCGCGCCAAGGAAGAAGCCAAGGCCGGGATCGAAAGCCTGTTCAATAATTTTCTGCCGATGCCGTGGGAAATGCTGTTGCCGCCCGGCTACACCTCCAATGCGTCCCTGAAAGCCACAATGAAGATCCGCACCGCGCTCGGCTCGCGCACCCGCAACCAAACCGTGGATGAATTGATGGGCAACGGCACTGCGGTGATCGGCAGCCCGCGCACCGTTCTCGAAAAGATCGAGCGCGTGCGCGAGCAGACGGGTTTGGAGAATCTGATCGTGATGCCGCAATTCGGCATCATGCCGGACGAGTTCGCCAAGCGGAATATGGAGCTGTTCGCCAGCGAAGTGATGCCCAGGCTAAGGTGATCGCAAACGCTGAGCCGTATCCATCGCCACGGCGTCCGCCGCCGCTTCTTTTGCCGCCGCTACCATCTCGAATACGTCCGCGCCGTAGGTATGCCGCGCCTCTTGTAGAAGCGGATCCACCGCTTCGCGAAACAAAGCGTGCTGCTCCCCCGTCAATGCTGTGATCTCGCAGCCGGCGGCCTCGATCGCGGCGCGCGCCTCGCGATCTTCGGTGATGGCGAGCTCGCGCTGAAACGCGACTGCTTTCATAACCGCTTCGCGCATCGCGCTTTGCAGATCGCGCGGCCAGGGATCGAACTGCGTGCGGTTAAGAAAAATCGGCCGCGAGATATAGAAATGATTGGTGACGGTGTGGAAATGATGAAACTTGTGCACGCCATAGGTCACGGTGTTGGCGAACGGGTTTTCCTGCGCATCGATGGTACCGGCCTTGATCGCGGCGATCGCCTCGGTCAGGTCCCAGCGCAAGGGGATGGCGCCGAGAAGTTCGAAGGTCCGCGCCTGCACCTCGCTTGGCAGCACGCGAATGCGCATGCCCTTGAGGTCCGCCGGCGCGCGTACCGTTCGCAGCCGGTTTGAGATGTGACGGAAGCCGTTTTCGAAATAGCCGAGTATCCGGTAATTGATCCGCTCCTCGATCTTGCGGGCGAGAAACCGGCCGAGCTCGCCGTCGATGGCGGCGCGCGCCTCTTCGCGGTGCTCGAACAGAAACGGCAGGTCGACGAAGCCGAGCTCGGGCACGCGGCCAGTGAGGTAGCTGGACGACTGATAGCCAAGCGTCATTGCCCCGTTTTCGACGAGGGTGAGGATTTCCTCGGCGCGGTGGCCGAAATCCATGATGTTCCACACATAGTCCACGCTGATGCGATCGCCGAAGCGGGCCGACAGCGTGTCGCCGATGAGCTTGAGCGAACGCGAAAATGATGTGGTCGGCGGCCCGTAGCCGCCCATGCGGATTTTGATCGGTTCAGACATTGTTTGTTTTCAATTCCCCTCCCCCTTGTGGGGAGGGGTTGGGGTGGGAGTCGATAGGTATAGCGTGTGCGTCACCGTTAATGCACGCCCTTACTACCCCCCTCCCTACCCTCCCCCACAAGGGGGGAGGGTAAGATCTGCGCGACTTTGGAATGAGTGGAATTCGAATGTGCTAATGCTCGTTCTTATAAAGCGCCAGCGCGTCGGTCCACACCTTGGCGCGATCGGCGTCGAAGACCAGCGCCGGATTTTCCGGCGCCGCGACCCATGCCCCGCGGGCGAGTTCCTCGTCAAGCTGCTGCGGCGCCCAACCGGCATAGCCGAACGCAATCAGGCTTTGTTTCGGCCCATGGCCGGTGCCGATATCGCGCAGCACCCCGGCGGCATCGCTCAAGGCCACGCGGCCATCGATGTCGAGAGTGTGCGGCCGGCGATAATCCGCGCTGTGCAGCGCAAAGGCGACGTTCGGGCTGACCGGCCCGCCGAGAAAGATAAGCACGCTGTCCGTCACCCCGGCAGCATCGGCGCCGAGCGCCGCAAGTATGGTGGCGATTGGACGCCGCGTCACCGGCCGGTTGATGACGATGCCGAGCGCGCCGTAGCGATCATGCTGCGCGATCAGGATGACGGCGTGATCGAATGGGTCACGCAGCTCCGGCGAGGCGATCAGGAGCTGGCCGGCAAAGGAGGTGCGGCCCGAAATCTCAGGCTCCGTCGGCAATGCCGCGTGCAAGATCGCGGCCGGCGCCACGATTGCCACGGCGGCCACAAGCCAGCGCTTGCAATAATGTCCAAACACCACCGCGCCCGAGTTCAGGATCGATTACATGATCGCGCCGTGCCGCGGCAACAATCAAGATGTCCGAATCATTTCAAACGAACTGGACGGCGATGCCGCCGAGACTGCCGAAATCGGCGTGCAGCGTGTCGCCCTTGCGGGCATGCACCACGCGCGTGAACGAGCCGGCTAGCACCAGATGGCCGACGTCGAGCGCGACGCCGTGCTGGCCGAGCTTGTTGGCGAGCCAGGCGACGCCGAGCGCCGGATGGCCGAGCACGCCGGCGGCGACCCCGGTCTCCTCGATTTCGGAGTTGCGGTACATGATGCCGCCGACCCAGCGCAGGTCGATATCGAGCGGACCGACTGGGCGGCCGCCGATCACGATGCCGGCGGCGGCGCCATTATCAGCGACTGTATCGAAAATCTTGCGCGGGTCCTGCAGGCGCGCATCGACGATCTCGATCGCCGGCACGACATATTCGGTAGCGCGCAGCACGTCGGGCAGGCCGATGCCGGGGCCGCGCAGCGGTTTGCCAAGCACAAAGGCCAGCTCGATTTCGACCCGGGGCAAACAATAATTCTCGTGAGGGACCCGGGCGCCGTCGGCGATCATCATATTGTCGAGGAGGTGCCCGTAATCGGGCTCGTCGATCTGCGACGAGCGCTGCATCGCCTTCGACGTCAGCCCGACCTTGTGCCCGATCAGCTTGGCGCCGGCCGCGATCTTTCGTTTGGCGACCTCAGACGAGATGGCGTAGGCGTCCTCCATGGTGATGCCGGGCCAGGTCTGCGACAGCTGCACCGCCTGTTTGCGGTCTTTCTCGGCGGCGACAAGAACATCGGCGGCTTTCCTGCGATCGGCATCGGTTATCATGGCGATCTTTCCCCTCTGTCAGCTATCGCGTGTGCATCGCAATCTCATTTCCTCCCCCTGAAAGGAGGAGGTCGGCGGCCGAAGGCCGTCGGGTGGAGGTCATGACGACGCTGAGCATTGACCTCTCCCCGGCACGCGGAGCCTGTCATCGGGCCGGCCACTTCGGGCCGGGCCCGTTGGCGTGCCGACCCTCCCCTTTCAGGGGAGGAGAAAGTCACACGCGATTTCTCCCATTGCTGGGCGAGAGATTTAGCACAGTTGTATTCAGGGGAAGACGCGCGTCGGCTATTGGCAGGCCGCGCGCAACACTACGGTCTCGACCGGGCAGTCCGCGCTGGCCGAGCGTTGTCCCTGTCCCTGCAGCCAGAGCGAGGCATTGCATTTTTCGGCGGTGCGCACGTCGAGCGGCTGGCCGTCGGAAAAGCCTTTACCCTTGCAGGCATTGACCGCCGCGCTCGCGCAGTCGGCGGCGCCATTGCCGGCGACTGCGCAGAGTTCGTGAATTTCGATCACCTTCGAGGTCGCTGACTTCACCATCGCGTCGGCGGCATTCTTCATCGCCTGCTGCGTCGCCGTAGCCGCATCTTTTGCCGTCTCCGCCGACTTCTTGTTGAAGTCGTCGATCTTGGATTGCTGCTCCTTGAGCTTGGCATTGAAGTCGGCGACGGAGTCGTGCCACCAGCGGGACATGTCATCGAAGAAGCCGCGCTTCTCCGCCGGCGCTTGCGGCGCAGCGGCGTTCGGAGGCGGCGGCTGCGGCGGCAAAGCCAGCTCGGGCGCGCCTTGCGGCGCTGCCTGTTGCGGGCCGGCCGGTGTCGCCGGCGCAGCGGAGCTGGCGGACGATGGCGGCTCGCCGCTCTGCGCCAGCGCCGCGGCGATGTCGCAAGCGAGCAACGAAACCGCGAGCAAAGCGCCGCGGACACAGTGTCGCGTTGCTGACGCCGTCATCGTGTTGCTGTTACCTGGTGTCACGGCCACCCCGCCATGGCCTATTCACGACCCCGATCGCGAGCAGTCAAGCGATCATCGCGTCGTGTGCTCGGCAACGAGAAGCTTGGCCGGGAAATTGGGCGCCAGCAAGGTCAAAAACGCCGCATTACGTCGTTGAAACCAGGGTCAAAACTCGCCGCCGGATTAGTTTTTCTTGTTGTCCGTGCCGGCGCGTTCGCGCCATCGGGTCCAGACAAACCAGGCGAGCCCTGCCGCCAGCAGCGCCACAATGACGGCATCAAAGCGGTGAAACAGGCTGCGGAAAGTCGGGTCGCTGTCCCAGCGCGCACCGAGCAGCATGCCGATATAAGCGAGCCCGAAACACCACGGCCAGGATCCGAGAAACGTATAGATCTGGAATTTTGCCATCGGCATGCGCGCCAAGCCTGCGGGAAAGGCGATGAACGTGCGCACCACCGGCAACAAGCGACCGATGAAAACAGTGATCGCGCCGTAACGGGCAAAGAAATGATCGGCGCGATCAAGCTCGGCGGCACTGACCAGGATATAGCGGCCCCAGCGTTCGAATGCCGTGCGTCCGCCCTTGGCCGCCACGTAATAGGCGACGGTCGAACCGACATTGCAGCCGAGCGCGCCTGCGGTTGCGGCGCCGATCAAGCTGAACTGGCCGACTGAGACGAGATAGCCGGCAAACGGCATGATGATTTCCGACGGCAGCGGAATGCAGGCCGACTCGATCGCCATGAGAATGACGACACCGAAATAACCGGCGGTGGAAATTACGGCGACGATCCAGGCCGCAAGCGCCGAAATGACCTGATCGAGCATTATCGATGAGCGAGAAACGGAAAGCTCAACGCCGCTTGCGCGCGCGGCGGCCTTCGAGCACGACGACTTTCCGGCGCGGATATTCTTCCGGCAGTTTCTTCGGCACTTTTTCGGCAATGCCGAACAGCCGCTCCCGCCGGTCCATCTCTTTCCAGACGTCTTCGGGCTTGATGCCGGAGGCGACCCACAGCACCACGAGATTGTAGATGAGATCGGCGCTTTCCTTGACGACCGCTTCGCGATCGCCATGCATGGCGTCGATCACGACCTCGACTGCCTCCTCCGCGAGCTTCTTGGCCATCTTGCTGCGGCCCGAGCGCAATAGACGCGCCGTCCGCGAGGTGGACGGATCGTCGTTACGGCAGGCATAGGCGGCCTGATAGAGGCGAGTAATCGAATCAGTCATAGCGCATCAGAATAACCTGATCTTGTCGCGATTGTGTTAATTCCCTGCCAGCACAGCTTTTTAGGACATGAAAAGGCAAAACAGGCGTTAAAATCGGGCGTTCTGCCGGCCTCTGGCAAAGATCGATCAATCGTCCAGGGCCAAAAGCCCGGCATTGCCACCGGCCGCGGCCGTATTGACGGTCACGACCTGTTCGGCAGCAAACCGCCGCAAATAGTCCGGTCCGCCGGCTTTGGGTCCGGTTCCTGAAAGTCTGGTGCCGCCGAACGGCTGCACGCCGACCACGGCTCCGATCATATTACGGTTGACGTAGACGTTACCGTGCGGAAGCCGACCCACGATCCGCGCGAACCGAAAATCGATGCGCGACTGGATGCCAAGCGTCAGCGCGGTAGCATTCGCCGCGATCTCGTCCAACAGCGCGTCGAGCCGATCCGGGTGCCAGCGCACGACGTGCAGCACCGGCCCAAAAATCTCGCGATCGAGCGCGCCGGCGCGATCGAGTTCGACGATAGCGGGCGCAACGTAAGTGCCTTGCGCCGGCAGCGCGAGGTGTTGGTCCCAGTGAAAGCGCAGACGTCCGGCGCGCTCCTGCTCGGCAAGCCAATCGTCCAGTTTGGTTTTGGCCTCGGCGTCGATCACCGGTCCGATATGAGTCCCGATCGACCGCGGATCGCCGACGCTCAACTCGCGCGCGGCGCCCGCGATCATTTCAAGAATGGGCTCGGCGACATCCTCCTGCAGGCAAAGAAGCCGCAGCGCCGAACAACGCTGGCCGGCGGAGCGGAACGCGGATGTCAGCACATCGTCGCAGACCTGTTCAGGCAAGGCCGTGGCGTCGACGATCATCGCATTGATGCCGCCAGTCTCGGCGATCAGCGGCACGATCGGTCCGTTTTTCGCCGCAAGCGTGCGATTGATAGTCCGCCCGGTCTCGGTCGAGCCGGTGAAGACAACGCCGGCGATCAGCCGATGCGCGACGAGATGCGCGCCGATCGCACCGTCACCGGGAATAAGATGAAGCGCGCTTTTGGGCACGCCGGCATCATGCAGGAGGGCAACAGCGCGTGCGGCGATGAGCGGGGTCTGTTCGGCCGGTTTGGCGACGACCGTGTTGCCGGCAACAAGCGCCGCGACGATCTGGCCGACAAAGATCGCCAGCGGAAAATTCCACGGCGAAATGCAGACGAAGACACCGCGGCCGCGATAGCGCAGCTCGTTGCTTTCGCCGGTCGGCCCCGGCATCGCCTGCGGTGCAAGCGTCGTGCGCGCCTGTGCTGCGTAGTAACGGCAATAATCGACCGCCTCACGCAATTCGGCGAGTGCATCGTCGAGCGTCTTGCCCGCCTCGTTCTGCAGCAAAGCGAGCAATCGGCCGCGATCGGATTCCAGCCGATCGGCCGCGCGGTCGAGAGACGCGGCGCGTTGCTCAATCCGCCACGCCGTCCACGACGGAAAGCCGTCGGCGGCAGCGGCTATGGCCGCGTCGGCGATCGCGGCGTCGGCTTCTTGGACCACGCCGATCGCGCCGCCGTCGATCGGCGACTCGACTTGGCGTGCGATGCCAGGGAGCGCTACGCCGTTGACGAGCGGCGCGGCTTTCGCGCGCATCGCGGCGGCATCGCGAATTTCGACCATGAGCGCGTCGAGGCTCGCGTGATCGCCGAAATCGATGCCGGCGGCGGCGCGCCGTTCCGGCTGAAAGATGTCGCGCGGCGGCGCAATCTTGCGGTTGCGCGCTTGCGCCGGCGCGCCGATCCAGCTTTGCGGGCGGCGCAGGATTTCGCCGATAGGCACGCTGGGATCGGCGGCGGCCGAAACGAACGAAGAATTTGCCCCATTCTCCAGGAGCCGGCGCACCAAATAGGCAAGGAGATCGCGGTGGCCGCCGACCGGCGCATAGACGCGGCACACGACATCCGGAAATTCCGCGAACAGCGCCTCATAAAGCGCTTCCCCCATGCCGTAGAGCCGCTGGAATTCGAAGCCGTCGATGCCTCTGGCATCTTCGATGACGCTCGCCACGGTCAAGGCATTGTGCGTGGCGAATTGGGGAAACAGCCGGTTGCGGGCGGCCAATAATTGTTTGACGCAGGCCATGTAACAGAGATCGGTCATCGCCTTGCGCGTGAAGACCGGATAATCGGCGAGGCCACGCTCCTGGGCGCGTTTGATCTCGCTATCCCAATAGGCGCCTTTCACCAGCCGCACGGTGAGCCTGCGGTTTATGGCGGCCGCCATTTCATCGACCCAGCCGATCACCGCGGGCGCGCGCTTCTGATAGGCCTGCACCGCCAACCCGAATCCGTCCCAGCCCTCGAGTGCGCGGTCGCGAAGCGCGGCGGCAATGACGTCGAGCGACAGTTCGAGGCGATCCGCCTCTTCGGCATCGACCGTGAACTGCAGATCGTGGTTCTTGGCGAGGCACGCGAGCTCGACAAGCCGCGGCGTCAATTCTTTGAGCACGCGCTTGCGGGAGATTGACTCATAGCGCGGATGCAGCGCTGAAAGCTTGACGGAGATGCCCGGCCGGCTGCGCTGTTTTTCGTTCGCGGCATTGGCGCCGATGGCGGCGATGGCGCCGGCATAAGCTTTGAAATAATTTTCGGCATCGGCGCGCGCACGCGCGCCTTCGCCCAGCATGTCGAATGAATAGGAAAACTCCGCATGCGCTTTGGCACGATGCAGCGCCTCCTCAATGGTGCGGCCAATCACGAAATGCGAAGCGAGAAGCCGCATCGCCTGGCGCGTTGCCGCGCGCATCGCCGGAAGTCCGATCCGGCGAACGACATTGTCGAGGATGGTTTCCGGCGTCTCGGCGGGATGAATGACGCGCGCGGCAATGCCGAGCGTCCAAGCCGAAGCCGAGACCAAAAGTGCCGTCGATTTGACATCGCCGTCGAGCCAGCGCCCCGCGGAAAGCTTGTCCTCGATCAGCCGGTCCGCGGTCGCCGCGTCGGGTACGCGAAGGAGCGCTTCGGCCAGCACCATCAGCGCCAGGCCCTCCTTGGTGGAGAGCGAGAAGGCGTGCAGGAAATCCTCGACGCCGCCCAAGCCGCCGAGCTTGGCGCGGATCGCCTCGATCAGACGCCGCGCACGCGCATCGATCCGGCGTTCCGCGGCACAATCGCGCGGCACGTCCGCCAGGAATTTGGCCGCCAGTTCTTCGTCGGCCGGCGCATACGGCGCCTGGAACGGCGGCAGGGCAGCCGTCACTCCGTCCATGCTGGTATTGTAACGCCGCGGCGATAAAGCGGGCGAGGCCTAAGCGCCGCGGTGCGTCAGCAGGGTCTCGAGCTTGTCGATGCTGCCGGTCCAGCCCATTTCCATGCCGTGCAGGTAGGCGACAGCGTAATCGACCACAGCGCGGCCGCGTGTATGCAATGTCATCGTGGTCATACCGCCGTGCTCGGCGAAGGTCACCGTGGTGAGCCCTTCGATAATGGGGTTGCCCGCCGCATCGACGGCGATGTTGGTGAAGACGAGCCGCTCGGGCGCGACGATTTCCCGGAATTCGCCTTTCATCGGATAGACGTTGCCGTCAGGACTGCGCATATGGATGCGGATCGCGCCGCCGACACGCACGTCAATCTCGCAAACCGGATTAGTGAACCCTTTGGGTCCCCACCATTGCGCGAGTTGACCGGATCGGTCCAAGTCTTGAACACGAGTACGCGCGGCGCATTGAACACGCGCGTGATGGTGATCTCGCGTTCGACGGGTTTCGTTTCAGCCGCGATGGTCACATTTTCCTCCCCAGGCGTCACACTTGGCCGGCAAAGGCGCGCTGCAGCGCCGCCACGTCGAATTTCTTCATGGCCATCAGCGCGCTCATGGCTCGCTCGCGCTTTGCGCTGTCGGCATCGGTCAGCATTTGCGGCAAGATCTGCGGCACGACCTGCCAGGAGACACCGAATTTGTCCTTCAGCCAGCCGCATTGGCCTTCCTGACCGCCGTCGCTCAGTCTTTGCCAGAAATGGTCGACCTCGGCCTGACCGTCGCACATCACCTGAAACGAGACAGCTTCGCTGAACTTAAAATGCGGCCCGCCGTTGAGCGCGGTGAAGGTCTGGCCTTCGAGTTCAAATTCGACAGTCAGCACCGAACCCGCCTCCTTGCCATGGACGTTGCGGCCGGCTTCGGTGTAGCGGCTGATCTTATTGATGCGCGAATTCTCAAAGATCGCGGCGTAGAACTTCGCCGCCTCCTCCGCTTGCGTATCGAACCATAGACATGGAGTAATTTTCTGCTTGGCGATCGGCATGAGCGCCTCCGTTGCAGTGGCGAGATAAGCCGCTATTTGTAATTGGCGAGGTAGGCATCGAGCCGTTCGAACGAGCCGCCCCAGCCGCCGCGCATGCCGTCATGCGCCGCGTCGAACGTGCTCTGCTCTTGCGGGGTTGCATCGAGCGGCGACCAGGTCAGCGTGAGCGACGTCTTACCGCCCGGCGCGTCTTGCAACGTCACCGTCGTCAAGAGCCGCAGCGGCCAGGTCGGGCTGAGCGGATGCCGCGTGAGACCGCCCGCTTCGTCGGAGAACGAATGTTCCCAGACCAGGCGGCGCGGCGGCACGACCTCGCGATAAACGAACTTGGCCCACATGACTTTTCCGTCAGGGCCGCGCATCGCGCCGTAATAGGTGCCGCCGACGCGCAAATCCATTTTGGCGGCGACGACGACCGATCCCTTCGGCCCAAACCATTCCTTCATCCGTTCCGGCTCGGTGAAGCATTTCCACAACACATCAGGCGGCGCATCGAACACGCGTGTGATGACGAAGTCGGCCGTTTTGGCTTGGGTCAGCATGATCGTCCCCTTTGTAAATTCGCTGCGGCGTCAGCCTTGTGGAACAAGGACCATCCAGTTCACGCCGAATTTGTCGGCGACCATGCCGAAACGCGGCGAGAAGAAGGTTTTGCCGAGCGGCATCCTCACCTCGCCGCCCTGGGCGAGCGCCGAGAACTTCCTATCGGCGTCCGCCTCATCTTTGGCCGCGATCGAGAGCGCGAAGCCTTCGAATTTCGGCTTGCCGGTATTGCGGCCGTCTGACGACATGATCGTCGTATCGCCGACCTGAAATTGCGCGTGCATGACTTTGTCGGCGTTTTCGGGGGTGGACATGCTCTTGTCCGGGCTATCTTTCCAGCGCATCACCATTTTCACGTCGGCGCCAATCGCCCTTTTGTAGAAGTCGAGAGCTTCGTCGCAGCGGCCGTCGAAGAATAGATAGGGTTGAACCTGCATGATGATCTCCTGTCGTCAGTTTTGCGGGAGTTTGCACGGATAGGAAACGGAGCGCGCGCTCGCGCATGGGAGTGCCGAAACGCCGCGCGCCGGACTGCCGAAACTTACCGATCCAAAGACGGCGGACATATGGCGCTCGGCTATCGGGGATCAACAACATTGGCTGCGACAAAATCCGCAAGCCGCGCCATGCATTGCTCGAGACCTTTATCGGCGCCGTATTCTTTGATGACGCGATTGCGTTCCACCGCCGACGGGAACTCGCCGCGCCAAGTCACCCGGGTACGGCCGCCGAGGTCCTCAAGCATGACCGTTGTCCGGAACTGTACCGGTTCCACGTCGTCGCCGCCGCCGTGGCGATAAACGATGAGCTCCGGCGGGACGATCGCTTCGAACGTGATCCGGATCTGATAGTCGCGACCGTCGGGGCCGTGCATGACGAAGCGCCAAATGCCGCCGGGACGGAAATCGAAACTGTAAGTGGTCGTGGTGAAGCCGTGCGGCCCCCACCATTGCGCCAGATGCTTTGGATCGGTCCAGGCGGAAAAGACCAGCGCGCGCGGCGCATCGAATTCGCGCGTGCCGACGATCGCGCGCGGATCGCCGTCAAGATCGACTCCGCTCGTTGCGGCGACTTTTTCTTTTCCTCGCGTTTGGCTGGTCATTGCTACGCTCCTTAATACGCTCCTGGTCGCGGTCTTTGCCGCGGTCTTTGCCTTGCAGCTTTTGCAGATAGGCATCCAAGCGATCGAAGCTCTCGTCGAAGAAACGCCGGTAATGGTTGAGCCAGTCGTCGATGTCCTTGAGCGCGCGCGGCTCGATGCGGCACGGCCGCCATTGCGCCTCGCGGCCGCGCGCGATCAGGCCGGCGCGTTCCAGCACTTTGAGGTGTTTGGAAACCGCCGGAAGGCTCATGGCGAACGGCTTGGCGAGTTCGGTTACCGCGGTTTCGCCCAAGGAGAGCCGCGCCAGAATGGCCCGGCGGGTCGGGTCGGACAGTGCGGCAAAGGCGGTATCGAGCGACATTTAGCTATCCGGTTAAATAACCTATCGGTTAAATAACCCATCGGTTAAATACAGCGGTTCGCCGCGCCTGTCAATGGTCAGTTGCGGCCAAGACGCGCGTGAGAACGAATTGGCGTTCACCCTCCCCCCGGGGGGCAGGGTGGCGCACCGAAGGTGCGCCGGGTGGGAGAACAGTCGTTGCGCATCTTGTAAGCGGCGTTTGGTGTTCGCC